>CAZKJB010000345.1:0-1453 GCA_964552975.1 uncultured Occallatibacter sp.
TACTTCGCGTCGCGGATAAGCCGGAGTCAGTGTTGATCGCATCATCCACGACAGCGTCAAGTGCTGTCGATCCCTCTGAAGCAGCCACCTTCTGCACTGCCGCATATTTAGCCTCGGCCGCTTCGCGATCCATGCGCACCGTAGCCAACTGCCCCCGCACTGTCTGCAACGTTGAATCATAGGGGTTCGGGGTGTCCGTTCCATTAGAAATTGTGGCTACCCCCAGCTCCTTCATAAGTTCGGCTTGTTCTCCCAGGTGGTCTTCGATTTGTTTCTGCAGGCGATCCTCTTCCTGATTGAGCGTAGCCAATCGAGTGTTAAGCCCAAAGAACTCCTCGTTCCTCGCTTTGTCCACGTAGGTGTCGGTGACCGCGTTCACAATGTCGGCGAGGCCATTCGGCGAAGGACCAGTTAACCCGATGGACATTTCGTCGGCTATACCGATCCTCTTGACAACCAGGCCTTGCTGAAGTACCTGAATCTCGTAGCGAAGCACTGGTCCGCTTACGTGCCTCACGGAGTAAGGGAGCTTCGCAATTGCATCCTCGATGATGTCTTGTCGGGTCACCGTTTGAATCTGGTCCGCAAAGTAGGACTCGTATGGAAGTTCGACCTCGTTGTCGTTAGTTGCCAGCTTCGGAAACTTAGGCGAAACATAGACCACGCTGTGGGCTTCGTAAACCGGCTTCTCCTTTTTCCTGAGGACGAATCCGCCACAGCCAAGAAGTACAAGAAACACGAACAGGGAGATAAGCCAATGGCGCTTAAGACTGCCCACTAAGTTTATATTCGGACGTGGTCGCCCAGTGGAACTCCTGGGCGGGCGCAGACTGGATTGTGACAATTCGATGGAGTTTCCGGACATCGCTTTGCCAGACGACACGTTAATCATGACCAGCCTTTCAAAATCAATGGACAATCGCAGCGAAACTACCCAAGGTCAGAAACGGCGCTATTTGCTGCATCACAAATCCGACCCTGGAGAGTCCGCTCTTCGGTACATAGATCACGTCGCCGGGATAAAGCGAGACTTCCATGCCGCCCGCGGGCTTTAGCAGATCTTTGAAACGTACATACTGAGTTTTCCCCCCCTTGGTTCGGTGCACGATCTGTAGCTCCGGATTAACGCCAGCTGTATCGCTCAGCCCTCCGGCGTCAGCAACGACGGAAGTAATGGTCGAGTCCTGCCTGAGTACAATCTCGCCCGGATGCATTACCTGGCCGATCACTGTGACGAATCTAGTGGATAAAGCAGGCACAAAGACCACATCGTTGCGGCGCAAGCGCAAATCCGCGAGTGGGCTGCCGTTTGTCAATAACTCCTGCAATTGAACCCAAAGCACCTGTTCTCCGCGGTAAATCACACACTGTTCGGGAAGATAGCCGTCAGGGCGAGTTTCGATGCCGCCCTTGGAAAGCACCTCCAGCAGGGTCGGTGTCTGGTCGAATTCGA
>CAZKJB010000345.1:1553-4154 GCA_964552975.1 uncultured Occallatibacter sp.
GTGTATTCTTCGTCTGCCGGCGGCTCGAAGTTGCGCAAGGTTGCTGTTGGGCTTAGTTTCAATTTGGGATCAGTCGAGTCGTCGTGGTTAGAATCACCGGACGGGTTGGCATACTTCACAGGGCTGTTCCATTCCTGCGTGTTGCCGCGTAGACAAACCACTCCGATCGCAAGGATGGCAGAGCCGCAGATGGTCAGGGTATTTCGAGCGATTGACAATTTCACAGAAAACCTTTCTTCATTTGCGCTACTGGCCGGTTCGGATAGCGGGAAGCGTGCTTGAACGCGGGGGTAGGGCTCTTAATCACACAGACTTGCGTTGCCTCTCAGTTTATCGGAGGTTGGCAGGAGATTCGCGCTCAGTTTGAACCCATTCTGCACTCGCTCGAGAAGTGCGCCATATCTCCGGGAAGATCCATAGCTTCCAGAGGATGTAACCTGGAGCCGTTGATAGGGCCTTCATGGTTACCCAAAAACCAGGACCCCTGACAGCTGCAGTCGTCACGTGAAAGAGCAGCGCGGCAAATGCTGCTAGAACATAGAGCCTGAGCCAGGTAAGAGGCAAGCAAGCCGCGATCAATAGCAGAGTTACTTCCGAGGATATCGGTAACGCTAGCAGGTCTAGGAGGGGCTCCGTAAGGCGCACTCGCCCGCTGGCTACGTCGGCTAGTAGCCTTGGAGCCCAATGTTTCATAATGCGTAAGCGGCCGCCTTCCCAACGAGCGCGCTGTCCTTGCGCACTCTTTGACGTGGCTGCCATTTCACCATAAACCACGGCTTCGTCGATGAACTCCACACGAATATTCGCCCGAACAAGCGTCAAATGATATTCCAGATCCTCAACAATTGAATCAGTGTTGAATGGAAAGCGTTTGAGCACATCCTGGTGAAGAGCAAAACCGTTACCCAGAATACCCGCAGAGAGGCCGAGACGTGCACGCCCGCGAGGACGTATTACGTTGAATGCATGAAAGGCTAGGGTCGTCAGTTTTGCGCGCCGGCGGTCCTGAGAACAAGAGATCTCATATCGGCACTGCAAAGCAGGCACTCCTTGCGTTAACCGGCGCCGAACTCTTTCGACAAGGCCGAGGTCGATAACGGAATCTGCATCGATCACCAGAACGCCATGCGGGGAGCGGTCCAAAGTCGCGCTGAACCCGTGTCTAAGCGCGCAGCCCTTGCCCGTCTGTTCCGGATCATTCAGCACCACGACTTCTGCGCCTGCGGCTTCAGCTCTCATCGCCGTTGCGTCGGTGCAGTTGTGTGCGACAACCAGCACATCTACACCCGAACTCGCGGAGGCCAGCACGCTGCGGATGCAGCGGCCGATCAAAGCTTCCTCATTATGGGCCGGAACGAGAACGGTGAGCGGTGCGAGTTCCGACCAACTGTCTTTTTCTTTTGCACCCGCTGCCGGCAACAGTGCTGCTGCAGTTAGAACGAGGATTTCCGCGAGCAACGGCAGCGTCGCAAGCACGAAGACAATCCCGATGAGGTTGAGCAAGAGGAACACGGGCATAAAGTGAGTCTCCGGCATCGATTGGAAAGCGGTTTACAAAGCTGAAGATTCGCAAAACAAACCCGCCAGCAGTTCTATCCAACTGGCAGCGGCTGGACGTCCATGAAACTGATCCCCTGCGGCGTGGTCTGCTCCGCGGACCGCAACTCATCCGGCATCAACGGCAATCAGTTTCCCAATCTGTCGATCCTTTTCTTGACTCTCGGACGAAATGATTGAAACTGGATCAATCGTTACCATCTGGTTCAACATAAGGTGGACCTGACGGAAGACATCGGCCATTTCCTGAGCGTGTATCGGAACCAACTGGCCTCCGATACGACAGAACGCAAAGTCGTTCCCGGATTGGGGAATGGGAACAAGCTCCGGCTCGATGCGTCGCAAGGCCTCTGCGACTCGCGTGGCAGTGCGGATGGAGCGATCCAATCTCCCAGCGCGAACCACCAAGCGCAGAAGTGGATGCAGGCCGGTGAGCCACACTTCCCGTTTCCAACGGCGGGCAGTGCTCAGAAGGCGAATAAGCGCGCCCAGCGCGTCCGGTCCAATGTACGCAGTCGCGCTCATATCAAGCACAACGTGGGAGCCGGAAACAATCGCGCTGCGCGCATCGGTCTCAAATCGCGGCAAGAGTGCGCCGGTAAAATTGCCGTCAATGCGAAGAACCTTCGCTGCGCCAACTGTTTCGTTTGTAATCTGTGGCTGTGAGCGCCGCTTCGCCTGCATTGCAGTCGTGATCATTTGGACGGGAAGATATCGTATGAGCCCCACCATATTGCTGGCATACCGCTTCGCCAGCCGTGCTGGATCCTGAATTGTCCGATAGAGCCACTCGAGCCCGTAACGCTGCATCCATAACGGCGCGCGGGATACCCTGCCACTTAAGAAATCGAACGAACCGCCCACTCCAATGCAGACAGGCACCTTCAGCCGGTGTCGATGCATAGCGAGCCATTTTTCCTGCTTCGGATTCCCGAACGCGACCAGTAGGATGTCCGGCCCAGCTTCCTCGATGCGGGACAAGATATCTTCGTGCGCCATTTGCTCCAATGGCTGATGATCCGGACAATGTCGCCCGACAATGCA
>CAZKJB010000346.1:0-4154 GCA_964552975.1 uncultured Occallatibacter sp.
ATCCTCCCTCGTTTAAGAATTTCGACGGCGGCGCCAGTTCGCGCTGGCCGGCGACTCGCGAGATTGAGTCGTACTGGTACCCTGTCTGGCTGACCTATCCCGCCGGCTTGCTTGAAGGCTCGCGCGTGCTCGATGCGCCGCCCCACCACGTCTCCGCCCAGGAAACCATTGAAATTTGTAAGGAATTTGAGTTTCTGGTGCTGTTTACCTCAACCGTGGGATGGGAGGGTGACCAGCGTCTTGCCGAGACCATCAAGGAAGCTAACCCGAAAATTCGGATTGCTTTCGTTGGACCGCCGGTTACCACGGATCCGGACCGCGCGCTCAACGAGTGCTCTGCCCTCGACTTCATCTGCCGCCGCGAGTTTGACTATTCCGTTGTGGAGTACGCGCAGCGCAAGCCGCTGAACCAGATCCTGGGCATCAGTTACAAGAAAGACGGCAAGATCGTCCACAACCCCGACCGTCCGCAGATTGAAGATCTGGACGCGATGCCGTGGGCGACGAAAATCTACAAGCGCGACATGGACGTGACGCGCTACAACGTACCGTTCCTGCTGCATCCCTACGTCGCGCTCTATTCCACGCGCGGTTGCCCGGCACAGTGCACATTCTGCCTCTGGCCACAGACGCTGAGTGGTCACGCATGGCGCAAGCGCTCCACCGATGATGTAGCTGCCGAGATGAAGTGGGCAAAGGAGAACTTCCCTGACGTGAAGGAGTTCTTCTTTGACGACGACACCTTCAACATCCAGAAGGTGCGGACCGTTGAACTCTGCGAAAAGCTGAAGCCACTGGGGATTACCTGGAGTTGCACATCGCGTGTGACAACCGACTACGACACGCTGAAAGCAATGCGCGAGGCCGGATGCAGGCTGCTGATTGTGGGCTTCGAGTCAGGCGATCCGCAGATTTTGAAAAACATCAAGAAGGGCGCCACTGTTGAGCGCGCTCGCGACTTTGCGCGCGATTGCCACTCGCTGGGCCTGACGATCCACGCCGACTTCATTCTCGGCCTGCCGGGCGAGACGAAGGAATCGATTCGCAACACGATCAACTTCGCAAAATCGCTTGATTGCGAAACGATCCAGGTGTCGATTGCGCATGCATATCCGGGAACGGAGTTCTATGAGTACGCCGCGAAGAACGGTTTCATTACCAACGCGAAGATGGAAGACGGCGGTGGCCACCAGATGGCGCACATCGAATACCCTGGCCTGCCGGTTGACTATGTGATGGAGATGGTGCACCGTTTCTACGACGAGTACTACTTCAGGCCCAAGGCGGCATTCCGCGTGGTATGGAAGGCCATTGTAAATCGCGACCTGCCGCGGCTTTACGTTGAAGCCAAGTCGTTTCTGAAGCTGCGCGCAGAGCGCAACAAGGCAGTCAAGGTTGCCCGCAGCCAAAAGGCCGATCCAGCTACTCCGCTAAGCGCCGGCGCATAGCCGAATGCGGGGATAACGTATTCGCATTGAGGGCGGCGCCAAAGCGCGCGCCCTCATTTTCTTTGTGCATTCTTTAGCTCGTTGAGTATCAGATCGATTGATGGCCCATTCGAAACTATCCGCACAGCAGTACCTTATTCTGGGCTTGGTCTGCGTGTGCGCGCCTCTCGGAGATGCCTGCCTATCGCGCGGCATGACGCACGTGCCAGCCATTGACCTGGCTCATCCTTGGGCGCTGATCGGGGTCGTCTTCACCCCATGGATCGCCGCCGGCATTGCCTTGCTGATCGGCTTCTTTGCCAGCTATCTTACGGCGCTCTCCTGGGCCGATCTCACCTTTGTTTTGCCTGCCACGGCCTTCGGCAATGTGATTGTCGCGCTGCTCGCGCGCTTCTGGCTGCACGACACGATCTCGATCGAGCGCTGGAGTGGCATTGCGCTCATCACGCTCGGCGTCGGCTTCGTAGCGAACGGTCCGTCTCTCACGGAACGCCCTGTGCATGACGAATCTGCGGAAAAGGAGGTTGCGCTGCCTTGAACCTGGCTCTCAGGACGCTCGCTCTTGAAACCGCACCACTGCACGCAGCTCCCGGCCCATGGATCGCTGTCGCGATGATCGCCGCCATTGTGCTTAGTTCGACGGCCGGCGAAGTACTCACCGCCGCGGCGATGAAGTCGATCGGCGATCTGGATGTGATTCGCGCGCGTTCTGGAATAGTTGGAGCGATCCGCGCTGTCATCACCTGCCCGCTCTTCTTCGCCGGAGTCTTCTTTCTGTCCGTCGCCTTCTTCTCGCTGCTGTTCGCGCTCAACCATCTGAACCTGAGCCTTGTGGCTCCGGCGTCGGCTTCGCTGTCACTGGTGACGAATGCGATCGCGGGCAAGATTTTTCTCAAGGAAAACGTTGATCGCAGGCGCTGGGCGGCGGCGATTCTGGTGTGCGTGGGCGTGTATTTGCTTGCACACTGAAGAACGGCTGCTAGTTTCTAGCCGCTAGCCTTCGAGCCTGCGGCAGAATCCGTCAACGCAAACATCATTTTACAAACCGCATCAGTCCGCGCGGCCTCAGGTCGGGGTTAAGAAATTTGGCAGATAGACCTGCCGCCGCACACACCGCCTCCGCCGCCAGATGCCCGCTGCGCGCCGCGCTTTCCATCGTTGAAGGCCAACCGGTCTGAATCCAATCCCCTGCCAGCACGCAATTCGGCCATGGCGAGACCGATGTTGGCCGCGAAGCGTCGATGCCGGGCGGCACGGTGAATGTGGCGCGGACCTCCTTGACCAGCGCAGCCTTCTCCAGCTTTGCCGCTGCGACGGCTGGAAAGAATTCAGCCAGCTCGCGCATCGCCAAATCGATTGCCTGCTCGCGGCTCATCGCTGCAAACTGCTTCGACGCGCTCACGACCAGCTCAAGGTAACTGCCCTGCGACTTGCGCCAGGGCTGCAGGCGGCTCTTGTTATACATCCAGTGAATTTCACGATCGAGCAACACCGCGTGTTCGAGATCGGTAATTTCGCGATCGAACCACAGATGCACGCTGCAGATGGGGCCATGCTGCTGTCGTTCGGTCATTGCGGTAAGCAACTCGACGCCTTCCGCGGCCGGCATCTTCGGCAGCAGCTTCGCCGTCGCCTCGAACGGAAGCGCCAGCACAAGAAAATCGGCCCTCAACGGCCTTTCCCCGGATGTCAGCGCCCATTGCGAGGTCTCTTCGTCCCACTCCGCACCTTCGACACCTGTGTTGAAAACAACTTCATCACCCTGGTCACGCAGGTACTGCTCCGCGCTGCCATACAAATCGCTCAGCGGAGCGGTGCTCATGCCCATGCTGCCCGCCTCGGCAGAGTTGAGAAAGAGCTCGCGAATCACCTTCGCCGCATAGGACAGTGCAATTTCCTCAAGGTCACCATTCAGCGCACTGGCAATCACCAGCCGCCAGAACCGTTCGATTGCTCCCTGCGTCTGCCCGTTGCGGCGGAGCCATGCACCCAGCGTCTCGCCGGAGTCCGCCGCAACCGGCCGCATGAGCAGAGCGAAGGCGCGCGCCAAAGCAAGTTTGTCCTGGCGGGTGAAGGCTTTCGCAGAAAGAAGTTTGGGCAGACCATGAAGCGGAGCCGGCAGGCCAAACGGACCTAATGATGACGGGCCGAGAAGCGACCGTCGGCCGCCAGGCTCGATCATCGTCATGGTGCGCGTCCAATGAATGCGATCGGCCACTCCGATGCGCCCATAGAAGCCAATTAGATTGGTGCAACAACCGAAGAGCACGTGCTGGCAGTTGTCGATGACCTCATGAACGCCGGGATGCAGATAGGAGCTTGCGCGGCCGCCCAGGTAGCTGCGGCGCTCGACGAGCTTAACCCGCAGGCCGGCCTCGGCGAGAGCACAGGCCCCGCTCATGCCGGCGACGCCGCCGCCAACCACGATCACCGATTTTTCAGGACTTGGACCGAGATCACTCACCATGTCATCCGTGTTGCGGGTACTTCTACTATCATCGCCGAACGGACGCGGGATCGTGCTGGGAGGAAGCAGTCTCAAGGCGTATCGAGAGAATTCTATTGGGACGTACGCAACATAAAATATGCGATTCGTAAGTTTCTCTACTTGAGAAGACCACCCAACTTGTTTTGTCGCATCATTTATTTCACCGGCTGCGGCGGTGCCACGTCTTCACCTGCGAACTCGACTCGAATTCCGTTGGG
>CAZKJB010000347.1:0-4148 GCA_964552975.1 uncultured Occallatibacter sp.
TGGATTTGGGCGCGGCGTTTGCGGCATGACTGAGAGTCATATTTCAAGAGCAACAGCAGATCCTTCGACTCCGCTTACCCCATGGTTCGCGCTGCGATCATGGGGCCCCAAACGCGCTCCGCTCAGGATGACAATTCCAGTTTCTTGGGCGTGGCTGAGGCCGCGCCCTTGTTACAGAGCCTGTTCATCTTGGAAGCGCCGAAGAAGGCCCGGGCCTAAAGGCCCTCCTTAATGGCGCGTCATTCAGGGGCCTGAAGGCTCCTGCTCCCTCCGGAAATACAGTTCCCTGTTGCGCGGGTTTTTTCGTGAAAATCGGGATGGGTCGGAAAGACAGGGGACAAGGTGACAAGGGTACAAGGTTACGAGGGGTCAGGGATCAGTTGTCAGAAAGACGGTGATAAGGCGTCCCCACCCTAGCCGCAAAAGCAAAGACGCGGCGAGGATGGGGCAATGGGGGTTTGCGGTGTAGCGCGGATTGTTTCGTAAGAAACGAGATCAGGAGCGGCCGGATACGAAACTTCAACCACAGATCCCCATTCGACTAGGATCGCGTTCGCGATCTTCGCTCAGGGCAGGCTTTCGACTCGCTGCGCTCGCAGGGGATGACAGCGTCGACCACCGTTCCGCTGTCACTCAGCGGCGCTCGCCGAGGTAGGCAACGCGCAGGACTGTGATGTCGTCTTCCTGGCCGAAGGCCTGCGCTTCGTGCACAACTTTTTCGGCTGATGCTGTGGAAAGGACGCGGGCGCGTTCGAAGCCGAAGAGCTCGCCCTTCTTATTTCTGGCTTCGACCACGCCGTCGGTGATGAAAGAGAGCTGGTCTCCGGGGCGAAGCTGGAATGCTTTTGTGGCCGGATCGAGAGTGCCCGCGATGCCGAGAGGGAGGGAGCCGTCGAGGTCTATTTCGCAGCCATTGAGATAGGGCGGAATGTGTCCGGCGTTGGCGATGCGGAGTTGGCCGCTGGGCCGGAGATGAGCGACGAGGCAGGTGGCGAAGTGTCCGCCGGAGCGGCCGCTGAGATGCTGATTGAGAACGGAGAGCATAGAGGCGGGGTCGAAGCTTTCGTTGGCGCGAGTGCGTGCAGCGCCGACGAGGACGGCGACGAGCATGGCGGCGGTAATGCCTTTTCCGGAAACGTCGCCGATGATGATGAGCAGGCTGCCGTCGATTCCGAGGACGGTTTGATAGAAATCGCCGCCGACAACCTGAGCGGGGTGGTATTCGGCTTCGACCGAGAAGCTGGGTGAGTGGATATTTTCGGGAACGAGGACGCGCTGCTGCAATTCATGAGCCTGCTCGAGCTCCTGCTGGAGCGACTGGCGGGCGAGCTCATGTGTGACGCGGTTGTGGAGGAAGCGGCGCAGAACGAGGGCGCCGATGACCAGAGCCATCACAATCGAGGCGAGACTGCCGAAGTCGATGCCGAGTCCGAAGATGCGAAGCATGGGGGAAGGAATATTGAACAGCGGCGTGATGTAGTAAAAGACGCTGGCGAGTTCGAGCAGGAAGATGGGAATGACGGCGAGCAACGCCTCGGCCGGATCGCGACGAAATCCCTCAAAGAGAACAACGAGCAGCAACAGGCACGTTGCGCAAACCAGAGCGAGCGATGCGTCGCTCGAAAACTGGCGGCTGAGCATGGGAAGAAAGTCAGCAGAGCGCGTGGGAGAGAGAGCGCAGTACTCAAAAAAGATGTTGGCCGCGGCCATGGCCCAGGCGGCGATGGGGATCCATCGCTTGCTTCGAAGTCCGAACCAGTACCACCAGACGAGAATCCACCCGGGCAGCCATATGGGGTTGAGGACGACGTAGAGCCAAAAGACGGCGGTGTTCTCGGGGATCCAGAACGTGGCAACGGAGAGGGCGCTGACGATTTTGAAGACAGCGGTGCCTGCGAGGTTGAAGAAGAGCCAGAGAAATGTGAGCTCCTTGCGGTTCTCTAGCCAGAGCCAAAGCGCGGCCGGCGCCAAGAGAAGAAAGAGCAGAGTGGCGAGCAAGACGCCGAAACGATCGTAGGCGATTGCGGTGTTCTGAGCCGACTGAATCAAACGCAGAGTGAATGGAGGTCCGAGGATTGGTGCGTCGCGCATGCCTCCGGCGGCTGAAGCGCTGCCCGGTACCGAGGGAGACATGTAGAAACGGATCGCCAGCACGATGTCTCCGCTGGAGCTGGGCGGCAGCGGGAAAGCTGCAGGCCGGGCATAGAAGAGCGTCGGCGGAGATGAATCGAACTGGCCGAATTGTCCTGCGAAGCGGCCATTGACATAAATCTGGTAGGCATCGTCGAAGTCAGCAGGCATTTTGAGCCAGAGCGTCTGGGCGGGATCGGCCACACGTAGACGCAGGCGGTACCAGGCGAAGCCGGCGAGCGTCGGGAAGCCATTCGCCGTCCAGCCGGGCACGGTGTTGTTTTCGTCAATGGCGAGGTTGAAAGGGTCGCCCTGCGTGGCGAGATCGAGCGCGGTCCAACGCGAGTCGTCGAATGCGGGCTGCGCCCAGTCAGGTGACTTGATGAGTAGTTCGGACGAGTCGACCGAAGGGTTCATGGACCAGGGTGAGTCGCCGGGAGAAAATTTCCAGGGGCCCGAGAGAGGAATGGCGGAGTTGCCGAAGGTGACAAGCGGAGCGGACGGCGGAGGAGGGAGGGGCTTCTTCGGCGCGGCGAAACCTGGGCCGGGCGAAAAGATGAGGAGTGCAGCGGCAAGAAGGCAGGGGATTTTCTCGCGCATTGCTGAGAGGGTAGCACCCAAAAAAGCGGACAGGGAAGGCAAAAAGCGGGAACGCCGACTGAAAGTAACTAATGGGAAGGCGACGAAATTGAAAAATTGCAAGCCGCGTGGGCATGACTGAAAGTCATGCCCTGATCGATGACCGGCGAATGCGCTGCGGGTTAGAGGAGTTTCTCGTCGATGTTTGCGAGCGCGGTGTCGGCGGCTGCGCGGCTCCAGCCGATGCGCAGATCCTTTACGTTGTGCAGAGCGAAGGCTCCGCCGGCGTTGGTTGGAGCGGTGACGGCGAAGAAGTCGGCACGCTCGACTTCGTACAACGAGAACGCGGGACGCGCGTCGGGCGCGGTGTTGGCGATTTCGACGTGGCTCATTTCGAGATTGCGCATGTGGCGCAGGAAGAATCCCGAAGCCGGCATGGGACCAAAGCGGCCCGGCTCGGGATAGCCGTCGACCTGCTCGGTCGGCACAACCTGCGTCATGTCGGCAGTGCCGGCGCCCAAAGTTTCGATGTAGATGTTCGAGAGCTTGACGTCTTCGATCGGCGTTCCGGGAATGCCGGAGAGAATTGAGCTCTGGCGCATGGGCGCGTTGTAGCATTCGAGGTTCGAGATGAGGATGCGCTTGAGGGTGCCGACCTTTGTGGTGTCTTTGGGCCCGCGCAGGCGCGCACCGAGACGAAGGAAGAGCGGTCCGCAGCCAAGATCACGCATGGTGGTGTTGGAGATGGTGACGTCTTCAAGCAGCGCTCCGTCGACGGACTCGAGAGCGTAGCCGAGGCAGCCCTCGAAGACATTGCCGGTAATGGTGATGTTGATGAAGCCCCCATTCGACTCAGTGCCGCACTTGATGCGGCCCGTGCCAAAGGCGCGCGCGCCGGGAGGGAATTTCTTGAATGTGCCGTCAAGGACCGTGCCGAGCTGATACCAGCCGGTGACCCAGTTGTTGGCGATGGTGACGTTGCGCGTGGGGCGATTGTAGCCGAGCGCGTAACTCGACTTGGGGCAGATGCCGTCGTCCCATGGAGAGTTGACGGTGCAGTTGGAGACGCGGACGTTCTGGCAGCAATCGATGTCCATGCCGTCTCGATCGGTGTCGATTTTGAGATTGTCGATAGTGAGATTGTCGACGCCGGTGAGCAGGAGACCGAAGTGTCCGCCTTTGAGGATGGAGAAGTCGCGCAGGGTGACGTTACGGCAGTTCTTGAGGGCGATGGCCTTGTTGCCGACTCCGGGTTGCTCAGCCTGATACATCGGATAATCGCCGCGCGTGCGCAAGGGCGGAGGAGTTCCAGGTGCGGGAGCCTGACCATTCGCGGAAGTTGCGCCGGGCCGAGCACCGCCAGCGGGTCCTGTCCCTTCTTGCCCAGCGACGGGTGGGCGGCCGGGGCCAGCGCCGAAGCTGAGGCCGCGGCCCCAGAT
>CAZKJB010000348.1:0-4127 GCA_964552975.1 uncultured Occallatibacter sp.
ACGGAGCTGCGGCGGCCCCAGTTGTAGAGCTCCTGGATGGTCGTGACGAAGATGCCCTGTTTGCCGAGCTCTATTCTTAGTTGTTCGTCGACTGCCATGTCGTTACGCTCCGCTCGCGGGATTGAATGTCTACGAACTGCCGTTCATGCCCATGTCAAAATGCCTTTCGCCCAGGCCCAGGCTAGGCCCTCAACCAGAAGCAGGACAAACACCAGCATTGCCGCGCATGCCGCCGCACCCAGTCCCGTGAATGCCACTGCAAAGGGCAGCAAGAATACCGCTTCCACATCAAAGATGAGAAAGATGATGGCGTAGAGATAGTAGGCCGAGCGGAATTGCACCCAAGCGTCCCCCTTCGATTCGAGGCCACACTCATAAATCGCGTTCTTGATGGCGTTTGGCTTGGGCGGTGAAAATACCCTGGCCCAGAGCCAGGCGAGACCCAGTGGTGCGAGGCCGAACCCCAGCGCCGCCGCGAACAAAACCGCCAGAGAAAAGTAAGGACTGGAAGCCATTGCGGACAAGAGAATCCTTCCAAGGAAGCTGAACACGGCCGGGCAAAAAGCGAAGTGACAAGGCGCACGGATGCCGTCCCAGCCGCGTAAACAGAGCCTAGTCCAAACTACCAGTTGGGGGGCGGTTTTGGCTAAGGAGTTGGGGTGCGTTTCCCACCGTCCAGGCGTAATTTTGACCCGCTCATCCCATCCTATGAACCGTTGGCTGGAGCTTGAGCAAAGACGTTGGAATTCGGGACCGGGATGTCCCACTACAGTATTCCCGCCCCGATCAGCCCCTATGCCGCTGCAAGTTTTTCGTCTTTCAGGACGCGTTCATAGGCTGGCAAGGTCAGGAACTCGGTAAACGTCGGCGCCAGGATCAGGTCGCGCATCAGGTTCGCCGCCTTTTCGTAGGCCGCATAGCGCGACGGATCCACGACGCCCTTTTGGCGGCTCAATTCATTGGCAATGACGCTCTCGACCATTGGGGCGTCCACAACGCGCCCGTCGCTGAGTTTTGCCTGGTTGTGTATCCACTGCCACAGTTGCGCGCGGCTGATCTCGGCGGTCGCGGCGTCTTCCATCAGGTTAAAGAGCGGCACGCAGCCGATGCCGCGCAGCCACGCCTCAAGATATCCCAGCCCGACGGCGACATTCTGTTTGAGTCCCGCCTCGGTAATCTGGCCTCCGGGAATTTGGAGAAGATCTTCAGCGGTGGCGTTGTAATCGGGCAATTGTTTCGAGATCTGATTCGGCTGCGGCATCAGGCGATCGAATATCTCCATCGCCACCGGAACCAGGCCGGGGTGCGCGACCCAAGTGCCATCGTGGCCATCGCCCGCCTCGCGTTCCTTGTCTGCCTGCACTTGCGCGATGGCTTTCTCGTTGGCAACCGGATCGGTCTTGATGGGAATGTAGGCCGACATGCCTCCCATGGCGTGCACATTTCGCCTGTGACAGGTCTTGATGGCCAGCTTTGAATAGCTGCGCATGAAGTGCGTCGTCATGGTCACCTGGGCGCGATCGGGTAGCACGGCAAGCGGGTCGCTTGAGAATTTCTTGATGAAACTGAAAATGTAATCCCAGCGGCCGCAATTCAAGCCGGCCGAGTGATCGCGCAACTCATAGAGAATTTCGTCCATCTCAAACGAGGCCAGGATGGTTTCGATAAGGACGGTTCCCTTAATTGTTCCCTTTGGCAATCCCACCTTCTCCTGCGCGAGCAGAAAGATGTCATTCCACAGCCGCGCCTCAAGATGGCTTTCCATCTTCGGCAGATAGAAGTACGGCCCATTGCCGCGGCTCAGAAGCTCTTTTGCGTTGTGAAAGAAGTAGAGCCCGAAATCGAACATCGATCCCGACATTGGCTCACCATCCACCAGCATATGGCGCTCTTCAAGGTGCCAGCCGCGCGGGCGTACAAAAAGTACAGCGACCTTGTCGTTCAGCTTGTATTGTTTCTGGGTCGACGGATCGGCAAAAGTAATCGTGCGCCGGATGGCATCGCGCAGATTCAGCTGACCGTCGAGCAAGTTGCTCCACGTGGGCGTGTTCGAATCCTCAAAGTCGGCCATAAATACTTTGGCGCCGGAGTTCAGCGCGTTGATGATCATTTTGCGCTCGACAGGGCCGGTGATCTCCACGCGACGGTCGAGGATGTCGTTGGGCAGGGGCGCAACAGTCCACGCACCTTCGCGGATTTGCAGTGTGCTCTCGAGAAATGCCGGCTTCTCGCCCCCATCAATCTTCTTTTGCCGCTCGTGGCGCGCTTCGAGCAGTTTCTTGCGCCGCAGGTTGAAGGTGCGCTGCAGGTCCACGATGAAAGCAACAGCTTCAGGTGTGAGAGTTTCGGCGTGGCTTCCATCGACCGGCGCGAGGAACTCGACACCGGGAAGAGCGATTGACTGCGGCATGGAAAAGGCTCCCTCTGGACAAAATCTCAATTGACAGCATAATTGGAGCACTCGGCACCTGTCATACCAATTGGAACGATCCTTATGGTAGACCCCTCGCCGGGAGAACGCCGGTCCCGCGCGAAACCGTCAAGGGACCTGCCTGTGGCCGAGGCCGGCAAGCTCAGCGGTCTTGCGCAGCGTTGCGGCAACGTGGCCCACGCCCACTGCGCAATGGTGCGCAGGGCCCTGGGCATTCCAGGCCTCGACAAATCCTTGCGCGCCTTGCGGGAAACGGTACCGGCTGTTGGTGTTGCCGATCTCCAGAATTTCTCCGGCGACGGACTCGCCTTCGGCGGTGAGCAGCTTGAAACGGGATTCGGGATCCTCAACCACAGACAGGAGAGTTACGGGACCATACTTCACGCT
The DNA here is from genome assembly GCA_964552975.1 of uncultured Occallatibacter sp. Taxonomy (GTDB): domain Bacteria; phylum Acidobacteriota; class Terriglobia; order Terriglobales; family Acidobacteriaceae; genus Telmatobacter. The sequence goes on from CAZKJB010000348.1 coordinate 2,819, forward strand.
CATCTCCACGGACAATCCGCGGCCCACTTTACCGTGAAAGACCTTGAGCGGGCGTACCTTGGTTTTACCTTCGGCGATGGCGATGTGGCCAGGACCGTCGTGGCCCATTAGAACCAGATCCTCGTTGAAGTCCATGGCATAGAATTCGGTGAACGAGCCACCCGCGCCGAGCAGATCCATGATCTTCATGGCGATCGCATTCTTTACTTCGTATTCGCCTGCCACGGGAATATGGCGCGCTGTGAGCAGCGATGTGCCTAGGATGATGGAGCTCATGGTATCTTCATTCGCCGCATTGCCCGAGCCTTTGTAGTAGTAGGCCATGGCGTCGAGATCGTGGCGCGCAACAAACGCATCGAGAGCTACCGAGGTACGCGCCGCCCGGCGTAGTTCCTCGAGCGGACAATCCGCCTGAACATCAAAAGTTGAGTGGAATTCGTCGACGCGGCGAGCGATGCTGGCCTCATCCACCTCGGTCGTGAGCGCGCTCAGTTCATCCACTTCAAGCTGCTCGACGTGGGTACCAATCGCAATCGACAGCAGTGTGACGTCGGTCATGATGTCGAGCATTCCGCTGTAGTAGTGCCCCACGAGACCGAGGCGCGTCGATCGGAGCGCCGAGCAAACCCGCGCCGCTGCCAGCCACCCCTCGATCTCGCGCCAGGTTCCGGGGTCATCGAGCACGCCCGTGACTTGGTGGAAGGGAATGTTGGCGCGGGCGAGGAGGTTGGCAATTTCGGGCACCGGGCACGCCGAGCAAAAGGCGAGCCACTCACCCGTCATGGCGGTGCGATCCTGCAGCCGATTGAAGGATTTGTAGTCGATCGCGGCTTCAGGTTGAAGATTCAGGATCACCACCGGGACATTGGCGCGCTGCACCATAGGAAGCACGGTGCTGGAAAGCGCGTAAGTAGTGATGTAGAGAAAAAGAATATCGATATCTTCGCGGCGGGAACGGTGGCCGGCCTCGAGGGAACGGGCGGGCGTATCGATAAGGCCGAGATTCACAACCTCAACGCCGGGTCGCTGAAACTGCGACGCGACACGCCTCACGTATCCCTTGAGCCGCTCCTCGAGGCCTGCAAACTGGCTCCAGTAGGCATCGAGGCCGATGCCGCAAAGGCCGACACGCAGAATATGAGGTTGGCTCATTGTGGCTCTTTCTTCAAGCTGTTACCAACTTACGACGACTACGGCGAATGGCTCCAATTGGATTGTGCCCGCGCTCATTTGAACGCTACGGGCGGGGCCGTTGCCCGTTTCAGGATCGACAGCGAGCGCGGTGACCTTCTCCGCGTCCGGCAGGGCA
>CAZKJB010000349.1:0-4113 GCA_964552975.1 uncultured Occallatibacter sp.
AAGTGAGCCTGCCGCGCACGAAACGGAACTTCATCGGACAATGCGCCATCGAACCCCTTGCCTGGAACGAATCGAGTCATGCCTGGAGCCTCGATTCCGCACCGTGTGCTAACGCAATAAGAGCCTGCTGCACATCGGGCACGTTGTTATAGGCAACAATGCGCACCAGGTACGGGCCCTTGCAGAAGGTCACGCTTTGCCCTGATGCGATGCCTGCGTCGCCCAGTTGCACGCTGCCGGCGCTGCTAGTCTGGTCGGCTTCAAGAATTCTGCGAGCACCCGCGGAATCTACCATAGTGTAAACGTCGACGACTGCGTGCAACTGGTTCTGATACTTGTAGTCGGAGGTCGACGTCGAAATCACGCCAGCCTGGACATATTGCTCCGCATCGCCGTCAATGTACTGCCAAAGATCTTTGGCGGGAAAGACTTGCGTTTCGCTGCTTTTCTCCCATCCCGCCACCGCGCCTGAGGCCGGAAACGGATCGATGGCCTTCTTCCTGCAGCCGACGCTCGCGGCCAACATCGCGATCGCGATCGTAATTATTACTAACTTCCGACTTGCTGGACCGCGCATCTTCGGTTCATCTCCCTTACATGCCAATCAGCAAAATCTGAGGCTCGCACTGACGGCGGTTACCGAGGTTGCACGGAGTGGCAATTTGCGCCACAGCGTCCATCGGGAACCGGTCTCGAGCTACTACGCGCGCCGCACGGGAGCGCGAAGACTTGTGTAGAAAATGATGAAGGCCAGGGATTGATCGAACAGTGACCTGGGTCACCACTTTTGGGGGGGACCCAGGTCAGGAGTGTGCTTGAATGATGCGAGATACGGAGTGGAATCAGAGGTGGTTGATGAGCGAGGCAATGCACGCTGCGCCGAAGCCGTTGTCAATGTTGACCACGGAGACGTTGGGCGCGCAGGTGTTCAGCATGCCCAGCAGCGCGGCTATCCCACCCAGTGAAGCGCCATAGCCCACGCTTGTGGGAACTGCAATCACCGGCGCGTTCACCAGGCCGCCGACCACGGTCGGCAGCGCACCTTCCATGCCGGCGCACACAATGAGCACCCGCGCGGATTGGAGCGATTGCTTCTGCGCCAGCAGCCGGTGAATGCCGGCCACGCCGACATCGGCGATCAGTTCAACAGTGTTGCCCATCAGCCGCGCCGTAACTGCAGCCTCCTCGGCCACGGGCAGATCGCTGGTGCCTGCACAAACTACAGCGACAGTTCCTTTGCCCGCAACGGCCGGCGCCTGCACGAGGGTAATGGCGCGCGCAGCCTCGTTGTACTCCGCGCGTGGCTCCGCACCCAGAACTGCGTCGTAGACTTCGCGCGAGGCGCGCGTGGCCAACACGTTGCCACCGGCGTTTGCCATGTGCGCGAAGATCGCGGCTACCTGCGCCGGAGTCTTGCTTTGTGAAAAGATCACCTCGGGCATACCAGTGCGCAAAGCTCGATGATGGTCGACTTTGGCGAAACCGATATCCTCAAACGGAAGTGTGCGCAGACGTTCCAGCGCGTCGGCTACGCCAGTCGAACCCGAGCGCACGTCTTCAAGCAGCTTCTCAATTTGAGAACGATCCATCAGCGTCCCTTCCCTTCCTTCAGCCGTTCCAGCTCTGCGAAGGAGCGCATCGCCTCCTGCATGACCTGCTTAAGTGGAACCCCGTGCTGGCGGGCGAGAGCACGGCAGTGTTCGTATTCGGGCGACGCATTGGCGACTGTGCCCGAGGGCCAGCGCGCGATCTTGATGCGGACTTTTCCCCAGGCGGTTTCCACTTCCGCAAACTCGCGGTCTAACGCCATCTTGTTCTCAAGCCGCCAGCGCAGGCCGATTGAGGTGGTTTCGCGCAGTAACAGTTCGCGCAACGCGGGCGAACGATCGGGACTTGAGAGCACGGTCAGTTGCACTCCTGTGCGGCCCTTTTTCATCTGCACAGCCGAACGATACACATCCCACGCACCGGCCTCGAGCAGGAGTTCACTCACATAGGCCAGTAACTGCGGAGTGGAATCGTCGATCACGGTTTCAATCACGGCAATGGGTTCGGCTCCGGCCGCTTGATCGGCGGCCTCGCCAACAAGCAGGCGCAGCAGGTTGGGCTCGCCCGGCGTGTCGCGACCGCCCGCTCCGTATCCGCGCGCTTCGACGCGCATGGCCGGCAGCGAGCCATACGTTACATTAAGCATGCGCAACACAGCCGCGCCCGTCGGCGTTACGCGCTCCATCGATGGACCTGCCGCATAGACGGGCGCATCGCCCAGCAATGACAGCGTCGCCGGCGCAGGAACAGGGAGTGTACCGTGCTGGCATTTCACTGTTCCGCTGCCCACATTGAGTGGCGTTGACTGCCAGCGATCGACGCCCAGAGCCTCGCACCCCGCCGCGGCGCAGACAATATCGACGATCGTGTCAACCGCGCCGACTTCGTGAAAATGCACCGTCTCGATCGGAATGGAATGGATGGCGGCTTCGGCCTCGCCCAACAACTGGAATGCCCGCGCTGATTGCCGTTTCACGGCATCGGAAAGCGGAGCTGCGCCAATGATGGCCAGAATCGTGGAGAGCGAACGATGCGGCGCATGATCGTGGTGATGATGCTCAGGCTCAGCCTCGTGGGAGTGGTGCTCATGCGTGTGGTCGTGCGAGTGGTCATGCGAGGGATCATGCGAATGCTCATGATCATGTTCATGGGAGTGATCGTGATCATGCGCGTCGTGCGTGTGCTCATGACCGTGCTCATGGGTGTGCGCGTCGTGAGAATGGTGATCGTGCGAGCCGTGCTCGTGCGTATGCTCGACTTGTCCGGGATTCTCTTCCGAAACAACGTCCACCTTTGTTGCGGCAATACCACCGCGGTCCACTTTGCGCATCTCAAGGCGCGCGCCAACATTCAGGGCCGCGGCAGCCTCAGAGAGCACTGTGAAGGGGACACCAGCATCCACCAGCGCGCCCAGCATCATGTCGCCACTGATCCCGGAAAAGCACTCCAGATAGCCAATACGCATCGCTTTGTGATTTTAGCTTGATTGGGGCAGGCAGCGGGGCAGGAGTCGCGCCTACGCGCCCCGCCGCGTGAGCACATCCGCAGGCAGAACCGCGTTCATCGACCCTGAGCGGAAGCCGGTGCAATCGAGTGTGACGTACTGGAACCCGGCCTGCTTGAGGGCAGCCGTAATGGCGTCGAGCATCTCGATCGTGAGGGCGCGGGGCAGCTCATTGCGCGCAATCTCAACGCGGGCCAGCTCGCCATGATGGCGCACGCGCAGCTCGCGGAAGCCCAGTTGCCGCAGGCTCTCCTCGCCTTTCTCCACCTGCGCCAGCACTTCCTTCGTCACCCTGCGTCCATACTCGACGCGGGACGAGAGGCACGGCGCCGCCGGACGGTCCCAAACGGGGTAGCCTGCCGCCTTGGCGAGCGCGCGCACTTCAAGCTTGGTCAGCCCGGCGTCGGCGAGCGGCGCCAGAACGGCATGCTGCTCGGCAGCGCGCTGGCCGGGGCGATAATCCCTGGTATCGTCGGCATTCATCCCATAGGCGATTTGCGTAAAGCCCAGCTTGCCGCCCAGCGCACCCATCGCCGCAAACAGCTCGTCCTTGCAATGGAAACAGCGGTTAGCGTCGTTGCGGGCGTACTCGGGCCGATCCAATTCTTCGGTCGTAATCACCTGCAAGGGCATTCCGAGCGACTGCGCAAAGACTCGGGCCTGTTCCATGTCGCGGCGGGCCAGCGAGGCCGAATCAGCCAGCACGGCCAGCATGCGGGAGCCCAGCACGCGATGCGCCGTGGCGGCCAAAAACGCAGAATCCACGCCGCCGGAGTAGGCGACCATCAGGCTGCCCAGCTTTTCGAGTTGTGTTTCGAGCGCGCACAGCTTTGCCGCCGCGTCCGGCGCATTGGCATCGCCATCCACTACGGGCGTGACCCTCGAATTCCCGGCGTTGGCGCCTGCTGCCATGGGTCCGATTATACCGTTTGGTGGAATCCAGCCTCTGTCGCTTCGTCAAAAAGCGGCGACTCGTCCCAACTTCGGGTTTGACGCGCCCGGTCGAGGGCAATAGTTTGGAAGAGAGCACATCGGCAGCAAATGAGTTTCCTCGTTGAAGG
>CAZKJB010000350.1:0-4113 GCA_964552975.1 uncultured Occallatibacter sp.
TCAAGCAATTGGCGGTCACTGGCTTGCGGAGGAACATTTGCGTCGACGAGGCAGATGCAAAGGGCCAAGGTTACCCGGCCAGCGAGATAGGGCTCGATAAATGCGGGCCAGGTTGCGGAGATGGATTTGGAGATTTTGGCGTAGCCGTAGCCGGGCAGATCGGCAAAAACGAGCCTCGGTTGCCGATTGCCGGATGCGAGCGCAAAGAAGTTGATGGCGCGCGTACGTCCCGGGGTGGAAGAGACTTTAGCTGCTTTGTCGCCGACGAGAGCGTTCAGCAGGCTGGATTTACCGACGTTGGAGCGGCCGAGAAAAGCAATTTCTGGCAGATCGGGCGCGGGAAATTGTGCGGCCGAGAGCGCGGAGAGCAAGAATTGAGCAGTTAATTCCATGGCAGACTTCAGTAGCCTTCTCGATCAGTGTACGTGGTGGATTGGGCTTTTTCCGCGGGGGACGTTGCGCAGGCGGCGGCTCAGGGATGATCCTGAAATGGAACGCCATCAACATATCTCGATGATTGCCTCTTGCATGCTTGCGCTAATGGTTTCCGCTGGTTGTGGGGGAAGCATCCTTACGCCGGCTTCGGCACCGGGGAGCACTGTGACTACCGCGCAGAGCTATTCGCGGCAGGCGGCTCAAGGGGTCGCGACTTTGCAGAGTTGGTACTCCCAGAGCAGCGGGCTCTACGCGTCGCCGACGGGATGGTGGAACGCGGCCAACGCGATCACTGTGCTGGGAGACTACGAGCAGGTGACCGGCAGTACCGCGTTCAATTCCGTCCTCGCCAATACATTCACTGCCGCGCAGGGTTCGCATACGAATTTTGTGAATACCTACTACGACGACGATGGTTGGTGGGCGCTGGCGTGGATTGAGGCCTACGATGTGACTGGCAACGCGTCGTATCTGACCATGGCAGAAACAATCTTCGGCACAATGACTGGCGGGTGGGACGCGACTTGCGGCGGGGGCGTCTGGTGGAACACTTCAAGAACATACAAGAACGCCATCCCAAATGAACTGTTCCTGAGCATCGCCGCGAAGCTGGCCAACAGGACGACAGGAGCAGTTGCGGCAACGTATCTGAACTGGGCTCAGCAGGAGTGGACCTGGTTCAAGGGCTCGGGAATGATCAACGCGCAAAGCATGATCAACGACGGGCTGACTTCGAGCAATCCGAATGCCTGCACCAACAACGGTGGGAAGACATGGTCGTATAACCAGGGAGTGATCCTTGGCGCACTCGTTGAGCTTTACAAGGCGGACAAGGATCCGACGCTCCTGCCGCAAGCCGAGGCGATTGCCAACGCGGCGATTGCGAACCTTGGCAAGACGGGCATTCTGGTTGAACCCGCGGCGATTTCAGGCGGCGATAACCCGCAATTCAAGGGAATCTTTATGCGCAATTTGATGGTGCTGTACGCCGTAGCTCCGACAACGCAATACAAAAATTTTGCCGATGCGAACGCCACGAGCATTGTCGCGAACGATCAGGGCCCGAACGCTGAGTTTGGCGGCTATTGGCAGGGCCCATTTGATTCAGGCGACGCAACACGCCAGACTTCGGCGCTGGATGCGCTGATCGCCGCTGCGGCGATGCAGTAAACCTCGAGATCGGCTCGACTGTAGTCGAGCTTGCTGCAAAAAGCGCAGCAGGGGCTGCATTGTTCGAGGGTCGAGCTTGATTGAGAGATCGGGCCAGATTCTGCTGTCTCCTTGAAAAGAGAATGGACTGGACAAAGCGTCAACGGGCAGCGCTTTGCCCCATGGCTTTAGATTTCACGGTGCGCGGGATAATTCAGGCCGAGTTCCGAAACCGGTTGCTGGATCAGCGACCTTTTCTGGTTTGTGCGATTTAAACTGAGCTGGAGATTACGGCCAAGAGCGTTTTATCTTGCTGTTATACTTCTTCTTTCCGGCGCGGTCTTGCTGAACCGATTGGGATGGGGTTCGCCCGCAACCGGTCTACCGTGAGCCGCACTTTCTCGTCCGGATGGAATGAGGGAAAGCTAGTGAACATTCGAGAGATCGCACGGCGGGCCAGGGTTTCTCATTCGACCGTATCCCGCGTGATCAACCAGGTGGAGACGGTAGACCCAAAGCTGGTTCGGCGCGTGCAAGCGGTGATCCAGGAGGTGGGCTACCGGCCCAACTTCCAGGCGCGCGCGCTGGCGCGGGGCCGCAGCCACACGGTGGGCCTGATCGTGTCAGAGCTGAGTGGCGGCAATCCCTTTTTCTCTGAAATTATTTTTTACTTTGAGCGGGCGGCAGTGGAGCAGGGCTACGAGGTTCTGATCAGCTTCGCCGACACCGAGACACGGCCGGACCACATTGCAGTGTGCGCAGCGCGGATGCAGGAGCGCCAAGTGGAAGGCATAGCGGCGCTGACGTTCGGCATGGAAGAGCAGCTGGCCACGATCGCGATCGATGTGCCAATCGTCTATGCGGGAGCGGACCACGATCTGAAGGGAGTGCGCAACGTGCGCATTAACTTCCTGCCCGGGTTTCGCGACGCGGTGAAACACCTGGTGGACTTTGGGCACCGGCGCATCGGCTACCTGAGCGGTCAGTTGAGCTGGAGCAGCATGCGGATGCGCCTGGAAGCCTTGCGCAAGGCGATGAAGCTGGCGGGAGCGACGTTCGACAAGGATCTGTTGGCGGAGTGCGACCACACGTGGGAGGGCGGGGCGCAGGGTATGGGCTCGTTGCTGAGCCTTCCCAAACCACCGACTGCGGTGATGTGCTGCAATGACGTGGCTGCAGTGGGCGCGATGAAGACCCTGGCGGCACGCGGTATGCAGGCGGGGAGAGACATCGCGTTGATCGGGCTCGATGACCTAGCAATCTGCCAGTTTACGCAGCCTCCTCTCTCGACAATTCAGTTTTCGCCGAAGGAGATTGCGGCGCTGGCATATCGGGCCCTGATCGAAGAGATTCAAAACACGGACAAGAAGACGAACTTCGAGTACAAGACGCGCTTTGTGCTGCGCGAATCCACCTGCGCGCCGAAGGGGTAAGGGAGCCGAGCATGGCAAAAAAACCTCTATTCCAGCCGACTCTTTCTAGGGCAACTTGCATCTATTCACCTTATGCAGAGGTGAAATATGCGTGTACTCAAATCCTTAGCGTTGCTGAGTGTTCTGTGCCTCTTTGGCGGAGGCAGTTCAACCGTGCCGGCTCAAATCGGTGTCGGCATCAATATCGGGCCGGCACCAATGTGCCCGTACGGGTACTTCGATTACGCCCCATACGAGTGCGCGCCCTATGGCTACTACGGGCCCGATTGGTTCGTCGGCGGCGTGTTTGTTGGCGCAGGCCCCTGGTTCCATGGCCCTCGCGGCTTCTACGGCCACGTTGACAACCGCTTCGACCCGCATCATGGCTATGCAGGACCGCTGCCGGAACATGGAGCGCAGCCTTTCAACCATTTCCACGCGAATGAAGCGCGGGACGGGCGAGGACATACAGGCAATGCAGGCCATGATGGCGGCCGTGAGCACAGCCCGGGATTCTCAGGCGGCGGCCACCCCGGCGGTCACCGATAGAGATTCATTTGAACGACTGACTGGTTGCGCGGCCAACGGGCGTCCTTGGTTGGACGGGGAGGTTTGCGTTGACGGTCAGCTATGCGGAAAAAGCGAGACGGAGGGGAAAAAGTTGCCGCCCCTTCGTTTGCTTTTTTGTATGCAGTTCCGACAGGCGAGTATCAGCGAGCGCCCCTAGTGATCTGTTATTTGCCGGGATTCAAAGCGGAATCGGGGAATGGATTAACGATTTGGTGCCGAAGAAGGGACAATCGCTGCCAGTTCCAAGTCGTTGGAGATAAATAAGTTGCACGATTTCTAGTGCGAACTTAGTGAATCTGCCCGGCGACTCGGTATTAGACGGAGAATCTTACCCACAGTGAACCATAGGTTGGTCGCTGCTGAGGGTAGGGTATCCGAAACTGGAGCGAATCCCAAATGGCAAATTCAGCAAGTCTCCTTCGCTACGCAAGCCTTCCCGGCTTGGGCTGGCGGCTGGGCGCATTAGTGCAAGGAAAGAATGGACGCATCAAACCGAATGCCGTCCTCTACAACAGCGTCGAATACACGGTAGAGCCAGAGAACGGCC
>CAZKJB010000351.1:0-4111 GCA_964552975.1 uncultured Occallatibacter sp.
CCGAGCGCATTGAAGCGCAGATCGAGCGGTTTGCCCCGGGATTCCGCGATTGCGTGCTGGCGCGCCGCGTGTCTTCGCCGGCGGCACTTGAAGCCATGGACGCGAACCTCGCAGGTGGCGACATCATGAACGGCGCCATGAACCTCCGCCAGCTTTTCTTCCGGCCCACTCTCGGCGGCTACTCAACCGGCACTCCGGATCTCTACCTGTGCTCGGCATCCACGCCACCGGGCGGCGGCGTGCACGGGATGTGCGGCTTTCACGCCGCGCAGCTTGCCTTGCGCCGGCTCAAGCCTCGTCTTTTGTAGTCTGCTCGGCCGAGCCACCTGCAGTTCGGGGGAATCAATTTCGCGATGAACTTCAGGCTAGTAACACTCTTGAAACAAAATGGCCGTTCGCCGGATCTCCGCAATGCCTTCCACATCGCGGATTCCAGACGAACGGCCAACCCAGGAACGATTATTTTTATTCGTGCGTGTAGCTTTCCAGTGCCATGCGGCTCGGAATGGTAATCGTGCATCCGTGCTGTGCTACCAGGTGACGGTTCTTGAAGATGCTCAGCGTGCGCGTAACGGTCTCGCGTGATGCGCCGATGAATTCGCCGATCTCCTCGTGGGTCATCGACAGGCGGCAACGTCCGCCGTGCTCAGTCTTCTGGCCGGGCTCGTCGCTCCACACCAGCAGCAGGCGTGCCAGGCGCTCATGCACCGAGGTCGAGAGACCCACCATGCGCAGCTGGTCGCAGGCAAGATTGAAGCTCCGGCTCACTTCGCGGATCACGATGGGGTAAACCTCCGAGTGACTCGCAAGGAACTTCAGGAAAACCTGCCGCGAGATGTGCGCGATCTTCGCTGGGTAGAGCGTGTCCGCGGTCATCTCATAGGCGCCACCGGTCAGCGTTGACGACAGCCCCAGCACTTCGCCCGCTTTGGCGATGTGGAATGCCAGGCGGCGCCCGTCGCTCGAGTTGATTGAGAGCTTCACCTCGCCATCGAGCACTACATAAATTCCCAATGACGGCTGCGTCTCGCTGAAGAGAACCATATTTGAGGGATAGAAGGACGGCATCAGGAGTGGCTCCAGATCGGCCAGCACCGCGGCAGGTAGTGCCTTAAAGAACTCGCCCTTCCGGTAAGAAGGTTGACCTGCTTGGTATGTCGCTTCGCGCTCTGTGTACATCTCAGGCCTCCGTGCCTTCGTGTTGTGAGTTCTCGCGCGTCACCTCTTCGGCAAGATACTCAGTCCATGGTGTGCTAGTCAGGATTGCAGCTCCCGTTCGAGAGTAGATGGCTCTCAAAACCTCAATCCCGCTAGCGTCGGCATAAGTGGTTTCCCGTAGATCGATTGAAAGATCTCTTTGCGCCACAGCTGGCGCTGTCTCTTTCCATAGGCGGTCAAGTTCGGCCGCCCAAGGCCCGGCGACGCGACCTTCGAGTTTGATCGCTATCGCCTTCGGATTCTCATCAACAGTGATTCGCAACGTAAGCTGGCTCGTCCTGCGCCATGCCCCTAATAAGGCACGGTGCGTGCCAAACTTTTTGGGCCGCGCCTTCCGGCCCGTATTGTATTGGGAATAAACGTCTTATTTTTAGCGGGAGATACCGACAGAGGTTGCGAACGGCAAGCCGTGACGAGGTGACGAAGACGACATTTCGTCGCGGCGACGATCTGTAGTCGCGCGTGTCGTTTGTGGATAAGCAAAATGCGAGGACGATGCGGTATCAGCGGAGAGCTGACGCTTCTACGTATAGTCAATCCGCTCGATTCCGAGCTTCTTCATTTTGGAGTTGAGAGTGGTGCGTTTCAGCCCCAGTCGTTCTGCGGCACCGCCCGGTCCACCGATGATCCCTTTCGCGTCGCGCAGCGCGCGCAATATATGGTCTCGCTCTGCCGCCTGCAACGTGGGATTGGTCTCGGCGCCCGCGCCGTCCTCCTGCTCATCAATCGATTCGAGTTCCGCCAGCGGTACGTGCAACACGGGCCCGCGCGAAAGGATCACGGCGCGCTCCAGAAAATTTTCCAGCTCGCGGATATTGCCCGGCCAGTTCCACGCCACCAGCGCCTCCATCGCCTCCGGCGGAATGGTCTCGATCGTTTTGCCCATGCGCCGGCTGTGGCGGGCAACGAAATGGCGCACCAGGATCGGAATGTCTGCTGCGCGCTCGCGCAACGGCGGCGCAGAGACTGGAAAGACTTTGAGCCGGTAGAAGAGATCGCTGCGGAATTGTTTTTCGGCCACCATTTTGGCAAGGTCGCGATTGGTAGCTGCAATCAGCCGCACATTCACCGGGATCGAACGTGTGCCGCCCAGGCGCTCAATCTCCTTCTCCTGCAGCGCGCGCAGCAGCTTCGGTTGCAGGTCCAGCGGCAGCTCTCCCACCTCGTCAAGGAAAAGTGTTCCCTCGTGCGCCAGCTCCACGCGCCCGATCTTGCGCGCAATCGCTCCGGTGAATGCGCCCTTTTCGTGGCCAAAGAGCTCGCTTTCCAGCAATCCGGCTGGGATAGCTGCACAGTTCAATTTGATAAACGTGCGCTCGTTGCGCGGACTCAGCCGGTGAACAGCGCGCGCCAGCAACTCCTTGCCCGTCCCGGTTTCGCCTTGGATCAGCACCGTCGCATCGGTGGGCGCCACCGTCGCAATCTGCCGCAACACGTTTCGCAGGCCCGTGCTTTCGCCCACAATGTCTTCAAAGCGGTGCTCGACGTTGAGTTCGTCTTCCAGGTACCGTTTTTCCTGCGTCAGCCGTTCGCGCATTTCGGCAATTTGCTTAAACGCCAGCGCGTTATTCACCGCCATCGCCACCTGGCCGGCAATCTGGCCCAGCATTTCGGCATCGTGCTGTGTGAATCCGTTCTCCATGCGGCTTGCCACCGCCAGCGCGCCCAATGTCCGCTCCCGATGAATCAGTGGAACCCAGATTCCGGACTGCATACCCATCCCCGTCAGGTGCTGCGTCGACTCGGGCGCAAAAGGCCAGCGGTCGATCCGGTTCAAAAGAACGGGCCGCCGCGTCCGGAAGGCCTGTCCCGCTGGCGAAGCATCGGGATCGAGCAGCACTTCGCCTTGGCTCGCCCCGCCCTCACTTCCGGCGGCCAGAAACTGCACGCGCAGCTTGCCTGTCGATTCGTCGAAGAGCGCGAGCGTTGCGGCGTCGTGCGGAACCATCTGCTTCATGCTGGCCGAAATCGCGTCCAGCAACTTGCGAATGTCCACGTTGGCCAGCAGCGCGGTACTCAGTTCGGCAATCACCGACTCCTGTGCCTGCTTGTGCTCCGTCACATCGCGCGCCACTTTCGCAAAACCGGTCACTGCGCCGGTGCTGTCGTGAATGGCGGTCAGAACGCTGTCGGCCCAGAAGCGGGAGCCGTCCTTGCGCACTCTCCAGCCTTCTTCTTGCACGCGTCCCCCGGCTACAGCCTGGCGCAACATTTCGGCGGGCCGGCCGCGCTCGATGTCTTCCTCGACAAAAAACCGCGAGAAGTGCAGTCCCAGAGCCTCCTCTGCTGTGTACCCCTTGATCCGCTCCGCGCCTGGATTCCATGTCTCGACATGCCCTTCACGATCGAGCAGATAAATCGCATATTCGCCAACGCTCTCCACAATCGATCGCAGACGCAGATCGTTGAGCCGCATCGCTTCCTGGGCGGCCCGCTGTTCAGTCGCATCGCGAATGAAGCTCAGCACCGCCGAACCCGCGTCCGTGTCGATGGGTTTGAGCATGATGTCGACGGGAAATTCCGTGCCGTCCTTGCGCAGGCCGAAGAGATTCATGGCCGCGCCCATTTGCCGTGCCCGTGGAGCTGCGTTGTAGTCTTCGCGATGGCGCGGGTGGCCACCGCGGAACCGCGCCGGTACAAGCATCTCGACCTGCCGGCCCAGAATTTCCTGGCTTGTGTAGCCGAAAAGCTCCTCGGCGCGTGGGTTTGCGGCCCTCATCACGCCTTCTTGGTCAGTGACGAGGATGGCGTCCGGCGAAAACTCAAACAACCGCTCGATTGTACTGCGCGCGAAACCCGGCTCTTTGTTTTCTTCCTCAGCCGTTTCCCGCCCGTAGGAATCGGAAGGGACCATTTTGTGCTATCGACCTTAGCTGAAAGTTACGCTGCCGGG
>CAZKJB010000352.1:0-4030 GCA_964552975.1 uncultured Occallatibacter sp.
GGCACCGCATTGGGCGTCTATACAGCATTTGCGGATGTTTCGTTCTTCCTGGTAGGACCCGTCGCCGGCGCCCTCATCGGCTTCTATGGCTATGCCAGTGTCTTTCTTTTCGCGCTCGTCAGCACACTCATTGCCTTGGGGATCGTAATCGTTCTCCGGCAATTCAAAGCAGAATAATCACGCGCAGATCGCTCCAAATCAGAGTTGCAAGTCTCGCCGTCCGTTCTCGCCCCTGATCCACTCACTTCCCGACTTCGCGTTGCCTCGCCCTTCCCGTCCCAGTCCAGCGCTGGCCAGGCCAAACTTATGAATGCTAAGCAACGAGTAAACTCGAGTTGGCGAAAATCCAGGCACAACACATTCCTGGGCACTGCGGCGTTTCCGAAGACTAGTCATCCCAGAAAGATTCGAATCGAACTTGATGAGTCCATGGACTGCTGGGCCAACTGAGCCACCGGTTTGCAGTGCCGACGCACGCGGGATGAGCCGAACGACCTCGGTGTTTGTGGTTCATTCTGCCCTCAAATCGTCTCTGACAAAGCGCCGGCCACGACAAGTATCGTCACCGAACTAGAGCGAAGGTGAGGGACAGGGAAAGCACGGTCAGCACTACGATGGCCGGCACCGCACAAAGGCCGAGCATGACCAACCGGCCGGTGCGCACTTCTTCTCCATCGCGCCGCGCAAGCGCGAGAACCAGCATGGTTGCAAGTGAGCCGAAGGGAGTCACCATGGGCCCCGCGTTGGAACCAATGAGCGCGGCAAGCACCGTGCCCGTTTGGGCGTGCGCGTCTAAAAGGACACTGCGGGCAATCAGTGCGGCGGGAAGATTGTTGACGATGTTCGAGGCAAAGGCCGTGGCGCCTGCTACGGCGAGAAGCATCGGAGGCGATCCAGGGCTCATCTCCGCAAGCCTCCTGGAAGAGATACCGACGATGCCTAGATTCTCAAGTCCTTGTACGGCAATGAAGAGCCCGATGACGAATGGGAATAAATCCCACGCGAGCTCCCGCACAAATCGAATGTGTACGCGCCCATTCGCCATGCCGGCGAGCGACAGCACCGCGCAGGCCGCGAATGCGAAGACGTAGGGCTCAAGCCCAAGGAGCGGAGCCAGAAAGTAACCAACGAGGACCGTAACAAGGACGATTATGCAAACGAGAAAGTACGGACGATTGGGAACCACGCTGGCCGGGTCAGGGAGTGATTCGGTGCTGAAGGCGCTGGGAAGATCGCGGCGAAAGTGCCAGCGCAGAATGGCGTAAGTGGTGGCGAGCGCCACTATTTGAGGCATGATCATTCTTGCCGCGAAGAGAGCGAAGCTCTGATGGAAGGCGTCGGCGAAGAGCAGGTTGGTGAGGTTGCTGACGGGGAGAAGCAGCGAACCGACGTTGGCAACAAAGGCGCAGAGCAGGACGTAGGGAGCTGCGGGAACCTTGAGCCTCTTTACCAGGGCCAGCATCACGGGCGTAAGCATTACCGCCGTTGTGTCCAGGGAAAGGATTGCGGTGACAATTGCGCCCGCTAAGAACGCGTTGCGGTAGAGCGAGTGCGCGTCCCCCTTGGCGGTGCGCGCGCATCGAACGGCAGCCCAATCGAAGAAGCCGCTCTTACCGATCAGCAGGGAAAGAACGAGAAGGGAGAGAAGAAAAAGAAGGGTGTTCTTTCCGGAAAGAACCGCTGCGAGCGCCTCATGCGGAGTGACCAGGCCCAGAACGAGCATCGCGATGGCCGCGAGCATCGTCCACCATGCTTCGCTCCAGCGGCGGGGGCGCAGCATCATCAACACCAGCATGGCCGCGAAGACGGTCAGTGTGGCGACCATGCGTGTGGTGCCCGTCATGCTGATCCCAAATGCGTGCTATGGGTTTCGGGCATCAGGAAATACAGAATAGCGAACGCCGCCAGAGCCACCCCCGCAAGAAACAGGAAGCCGGCGCGAAAGCCCGCGTGGTGAACGATGGCGCCGGCGATAAACTGACTGAGGGCCGCACCAATGCCCACCGCAGTGTTGACGGCGCCGAGTGTTAGATTGAACCGGCCAGTGCCGCGCGTCAGGTCAGCAATCATCAGCACAGAGACGACTCCGAAGATGGCCGCAGCGATTCCATCCATTACCTGAATCGCCACCAGCAATGCCGTGTTGGCAGTCAGGGTGTAAAGAACCCCACGAAGCGGAAGCATCCCGAAGGCAATCAACATCAGCGGCTTTCGCCCCCAAATTCCAGCCATCCGTCCCGACCAAGATGCAAGCAACGTCACGACTAACTGGGTTGTGATCACACATGCGGACATAAAGAGCATCGAGCTTCGACCACGCCCCTTTGCCAGCATCTCGCCGAGCAGGGGCAGCATGGCCGCGTTGGCGAAGTGAAACATTACTGCGCACACAAGGAAAAGGAGCAGCGTGCGGTCGCGCAAAAGCAGCCAGACACTTTCTGCTTCGCCCGGCTTTCCACCGTCCCGTGCGCCGCGAGCCAGTTCGTAGTCAATCTCAGCGGGCCGGATCAGACGGAGCGCAAGAATCGTTGGGACGGCGAACGCCGCAACGAAGAAAAAAATACTGCGGTTGGAAACGTAGTAGCCAAGCAGGCCCATCGAAACCGCGGCAATCACGTTTCCCGCCGAGTTGAATGTCTGGTTGCGACCTTGCCGCCTGTCGAATGCCGCACGTCCAACGATGCCAAGGGACATGGCGCAGATGGCCGGCCCAAAGACGCTGGACGTGCCGCCGATCAGGATCTGTGCCCCCATGACCGGCCAGAAATTGGGAGAGAACGCGATCAGCAGCGCCCCCACTGCTAGTGCAGCCACACTCACACCGACCAATCCGCGCTTCTGACGCAGGGAATCGACCAGCGCGCCTGCCGGCGTCTGGGTCAGAATTCCCGCGATGCCGCCGATGGTAAGCGCCAGCCCGACACTTTCTTCGTTCCACCTGTAGCCAGCCAGGTAAATCGCGAGGAACGGCCCCACGCCCGTTTGCACGTCGGCAAGAAGAAAATTCAGCCAATCAAGCCCACGCAGCGATCGACGCGAAGGCGTACGCTTCGTCGCGATGGATGATTCGGGCTCCGGCGCTCGCTTCATTTCCGATATGAATGGCCGCGTCATCGAGATGATCACAATTGGTCGTCTAGTCTTGAAGTCAGGGCGGCCACAGTTCGAAAACCTCCTGGGGCACAGAAGTGAGGCCACGGTCTGGAATGGCGCGGCGAGTCGAACAAAGACAATTAGATGCAGGTTATGTGACAGGATCGGGACGAATAAGTCGGTTAATCGTCAGTTAACCGTTTCGGGCGAATCACCGCCACCCGGGACGTCGCCATTTCACAACTGATTCCCCGCCGACCATCCGGCCACAGCCGCAAAAATATCGCGGCATCCGGCAATCCCGCATTCAAACGGGCGCCTCAGTCGCCGGAGGCGTGTTCGGTCAGTTCTTCACGGGAAAGAAACGGGCGCTTATCGCCGAGGTAGCCGTCGGCGAAGATAATATTGCGCGCGAGGCCAACCCTCTTAAGCAACAAGATGATGAAGCCGTTCATGTCCACCTCGCCCATACGCAGACCGTGGAAAGCGGAGCGCGGATAGCGATGGTGGTTGTTGTGGTAGCCGTCGCCGAACGTGAGCGCAGCAAGAAAAGAATTGTTCTTGCTATTGTTCCTCATGTTGAAGTTCTCATAGCCAAAAGTATGGCCGAATGAGTTGACTGCCCACACTGAGTTCTGAAACAGCATAGTACGCAGGAACGCGGCGAAAACGCAGCCCCAAGCGTCGGTCATCCCGCCGAAAACATAGCCAACGAGCCAGGGAATTGCGATCGAGATAACCGGCCAGATGTAGTGGGTCCGTGCATAGAACTGAATGATGGGATCGCGCGCCAGATCGCGGCCGTAGATGTTGATGTCGGTGATGGTGTCGTCGAACATCCATCCAATGTGGGAGTGAAAGAGGCCTTTGAGCGAGCCTTCGTGGTCGCAGTGGCCGTCGACGAACGGGCTGTGGTTGTCACCGCAGTTGTCGGTGT
>CAZKJB010000353.1:0-4009 GCA_964552975.1 uncultured Occallatibacter sp.
TCGATCGCCACGCCGACCAGTTGATCGAGATCATGAACTTTGCTTTCTGGGATGAGAAGCAAGGCATGTACTTCGACCGCAATGAAAAGACCGGCAAGCGCGTCTATGTGAAGTCCGCCACAAACTTCATGCCGCTTTTCGCAGGGGCCGCCACGCCCGAGCGCGCCAAGCGCACCATCCACGAACGCCTGCTCAATCCCGATGAATTTTGGTTGGCTTTTCCGGTAGCCAGCTACGCGAAAACCGAGCCCGACTACTATCAGGGCTCCCATAACGAGTGCAACTGGCGTGGTTCCACTTGGGCGCCTACGAACTATATGATCTTCCAGGGACTGCGCCGCTATGGATATCAGGCGGAGGCCCGCGAACTCGCAACTCGCCTGTTCAACATGGCGCTGCTGAAGAATCCGGTGCTCCGTGAATACTATAATGCCGAGACAGGTGACGGTCTTGGACAAACGCGCTTCTGGGGGTTCACTGCACTGTATTACGGAATGCTCCTGGAATCCATCCTCGACTACGATGCTTCGACGCTCGACAAATCGGTCGAACCGATTGTGACTCGAGAACTCGACATCAAATTCCAGTCGTAGAACGAATTCCGTCTTTGAGAGCCAGGTCCATCCGTTGGCACAATTGGGCTGAAGCCAACAAGGACCTCACACGGGTAATAGCTGAAGAGAGCGTGTGGGTCGATTGTCGGCAATACATCCGGGCTGATAATGTTGCGGAGAAGATGCTGCTACTGTCTGCTCGACGGAATGATAGGATCGGCTGCGGACCGAAGGGCGACTCTAAGGAAACCTAAAATGTTCGATCTTACAGGACAATTTGCTGTTGTAACCGGGGCTGCAACAGGAATTGGAGAAGTGATTGCAGTTCGACTGGCAACGGCGGGCGCGACCATCTGTGTTGCAGACATCGACGGGTCTGCCGCGGCAGCTGCGGCAGAACGCATCGGTCGGGGCGCTCTGTCGATTGACCTCGACGTTTCCGATCCAGAATCCGTAAGTCATGCAATTGAAGCCCTTCTCAAGTTAAACAAGTCGATCGATATCCTCGTGAACAATGCAGGCCTCGCGGGCAAGGCCGCGCCGATATGGGAGCAAACTGACGCGGACTGGCATCGGGTGATGGCCGTGAACATCAACGGACCGTTCTATCTGTGCCGCGCGGTGATTCCGCAAATGCGCAGCCGAGGATACGGCCGCATTGTGAATATTGCGTCCGTCGCCGGCAAAGAGGGCAATCCGAACATGGTTGCGTACTCGGCGTCGAAGGCCGCGCTCATTGGACTGACGAAGTCGATCGCGAAGGAGGTTGCCGGTGAGGGAATTTGCATCAATGCAGTCTCGCCCGCGGTGATCAGAACCAAGATTCTTGAGCAGCTCACTCCGGAGCAGGTAGCTTATATGGTTGCGCGCATTCCGATGAAGCGCACCGGGGAAGCGGAAGAAGTGGCTGCAGTCGTTCACTTCCTTGCCAGCCGGGATTGCTCGTTTGTGACTGGCCAGTGTTATGACGTGAGTGGCGGCCGGTCGACCTATTAGGAGAGAACCGCTTCACGATTCGACTCGATGCCTGCATAGTCCTGTCATGGCGGCCATTTACTCGACTCCGCCAGGCGAAGATCTCGAGCGGAGAACCCGTGATGGAGGAAAGCAATCAAGAAAATGCAGACCCACTGTTGAAATCCGAGAACGCGCTCTCTTTGCGCTTCCTATACAAGTTCCAGGCTACTTTTCACTATGACTTTTACTCAATATTTATTTAGGTGAGCCAGGCGATTTCCTATACTCAGCGCACATATGGCTATTGACGGCCCTCTCAAGATCGAACGTGAAGACGGCACGGCGCCCGGCTCGATGATTCTTCGCCTCACCGGGCCACTCACGTTGCGCAATATCTTCGATCTGCAGGCGCAGATGCGCGGTGACGAAGCCAGGCGAATCACCATCCTTGACCTCACCGGCGTTCCCTACATGGACTCCGCAGGCATGGGCCTCGTGATCAACTACCACGTCCACTGCCAGAACAAGGGCGGCCAGTTGATTACCGCCGGCGTGAGCCCGCGCATTCTCGAACTCTTCAAAATGACGCATGTAGACGCCGTGCTTCGCCTTGTTCCGACGCTGGAGGAAGCGGAAGCAATCGCATAGCAACGCTACGCCGGGATCGCCGACGCAAAGAGGAATTACGCCTTGCAGACGCTCTGCAGGCTGACCTCAGCCGACCTTCAAACCGCGCTCTCCAACCCCGTTTTCCCCGCTCATTGCCGCCAGTGTTCCATCCTGCGTCTGAGGAATTAGGATGGATGGCGACTTATGAGAGGCTCAATTTCGTCACGTCTGCCCGGGTTGATTGCGCTTCTGGGGCTTGCCGCTGCCCTTCCGGCTCAATCCCCGCTCGCATCGCGGTATCAGCTTTTTGGCGGCTACAGCTTCCTGTCGAATTCAATCAACGGAGTCAGCGGATCGCATCAGCCGCTAAACGGCTACGAAATCGCCTTTGCGATTCCTCCTTGGCATAACCTGCGCTTCAAAATGAATGCCTTTCAATATCTGGGAACCAATTTGGGTGCTGCTGAGCATCCGTACTTCGTCCTGGCAGGCGGCCAATACGGAAGGAACTTCGGCAAGGAAGCCGCTTTCGTCGAAGCACTCGCCGGAGTTGGAAACGTGAACGCCGATTGGGGTGCGAACCGGACCATCGGTGATACCGCATCGTTCTCCGCGATCTTGGGCGGCGGAGTCGACACGCCTCTCTCCCCGCACTTCGCGTTTCGCGTCCAGGGCGACTTGCAGTACGCCTACTTCAAGCAGGCCGCTTCAAGGAACCAAGGAACCGGAGTGCCAACCTACGTTCCCGGATTACCCAGCTACTTCGGCCGAATTGCTTCCGGAGTCGTCTGGCGCTTCTAAGCGCAAACACATCCCTACGCCTGCTGTCTTATTGGAGTCGAACGCGATGCATAGCAACTTTCGAATCGATTTCGGGTCAGGTCGCTCGTTGCCGATGAATCGATCTTCGAAACCTAATTTGCAAATGCGCTTGCTCAGGGACGCAGCCCTCGCACGTGTTTGCCCGGGCGTTCTTTTCCTGGCTGTCATTCTCGCGGCGTTTGCGCCCACTGCCGCGAGCGCACAGGCTGACGGCGCTGCGCTCGAAACCGCCAACATGGCTCCGATCTCAGCCAAAGAGAAAAAGCCGCCGGAGCAGGAGATCATTTTTGAAGGAGAAGGTTCGTTCGGCAACTACAAAATCTTTGCTCAGGGTGAAGATAGCAAACTCTTCTCTTCGGGCGTTGAATACGATCGCCATTCCTGGCACGAACTGATCGGCGCGCAGGTTTACTACGTCGCCGAATTCCTACCCTTTGTACTTCTCGACCAGCCGGCGCAGCTCACGTTTTACGGAACTCCGATTGGCACAAGCAAGCAGCTTGTTCCCGGAATCGGAATCACGCCCGTCGGTTTTCGCTTGCTCTGGCGCCACGACAAAGCGATCAAGCCGTACCTGATGGCCAAAGGTGGTTTTCTGATCTTTTCAAAGAAGGCCGAGTCGCCCAATGCAAGCTACGAAAACATCAGTCTTCAGTCCGACATTGGCGTGCAGATCCGTTTGACTCCGCGTGTCGATTTTCGCATGGGCGCGGGCGACTATCATTTCTCCAACGCATTCGTTGTTCCGTCGAACCCGGGCCTCGACGTGATGTCGTGGACCACCGGAATCTGCTACCACTTGGGAAAATGAGCCATGCGGAACGCAATCTTCCGCGCGCCGTCTTACGGCTGATATCGATCCTTGTGTGCGCCTGTTTCCGGCGGCATCCGCGCAAGCCCAAGGTGGTAGCATCGGAGATGACAGATGCAAACAAAAAAACTGCAAATCATTCCCCTGGGTGGGCTGGGCGAATTCGGCATGAATTGCATGGCCGTCCGCTGGGAAGACGACATCATTGTCATCGACGCCGGGCTCATGTTCCCCGAATCGGAACTGCTTGGCGTTG
>CAZKJB010000354.1:0-3996 GCA_964552975.1 uncultured Occallatibacter sp.
GCCTCGAGAATGGTCATGCCTTCGATGCCCGCTTCCAGCAGCGCATCCTTCACGGCGTCAAGCTTGGAGGGTTGTAGAACAGCTTCAATCTTTTGCATATGCAGAATTTCCCTGTCCGATAGCCTATCAGGCAAGGCGCCTCATTGGCGGCAACCATACCAAAGATTTTTCCTCCTCGGCAGCGCCGGCTCCGCCGTCCGGAAATTGATCAACTGTTGAAGTCGTAGCCTTCTTCGCCGTGCTGCGAGAGATCGAGTCCAACGGCTTCGTGTTCCGGAACGACGCGCAGCCCAATCGTCTTATCCACGGCGACAAGCAAAACCAGCGTGCCTGC
Organism: uncultured Occallatibacter sp.; assembly: GCA_964552975.1. Classification (GTDB taxonomy): domain Bacteria; phylum Acidobacteriota; class Terriglobia; order Terriglobales; family Acidobacteriaceae; genus Telmatobacter. Next base: position 335 of record CAZKJB010000354.1, read on the forward strand.
GATTGAGATTCCCCAGGAGATTCCGACTCCCGCGAGCTGGTTGAGGATCTGGCTCCAATGCCCGTCGATGGCCCCTGTGGGCACGCCCTTGCCGAATATCGGATTGATGATGCTCGCCGCGAACACGCCGGTCAACACCGCGCCCAGAGTCCCGCCTGCGCCATGCACGCCAAAGGCATCGAGCGAGTCGTCGTAGCCAAAGCGGCTTTTCACCTGGAACACCATGAACGAGCAGAAGATCCCTGCAGCCAGTCCAATTACCAGGGCCGACATGGGCTGCACAAAGCCTGATGCTGGAGTGATTGCCACGAGCCCTGCTACCGCGCCCGAGATTGCACCCAGTGCCGTGGGCTTCCCGTTATGAATCCATTCGAAAATGGTCCAGCCGAGGGCCGCTGACGCCGTAGCAAAGTGGGTGTTAACAAAGGCGCTGGTCGCGAGCGGACTGGCTCCCAGCGCGCTGCCCGCGTTAAACCCAAACCAGCCTACCCAAAGCAGACACGCGCCAATAAAGCTCAGCACCATGGAGTGGGGCGGCATCGCCGTTTGTGGATAGCCGATGCGCTTGCCCAGGTAGAGGCAGGTCACCAGTGCAGAGACGCCGCTGGTGATATGCACAACGGTCCCGCCGGCAAAATCGAGGCTGGGAACGTGTCCGGCGGTCGCGTTCAGCAAGCCCCCCACGCCCCACACCATGTGCGCCATGGGGCAGTACACAAACAGCGACCAGAGCGATAAAAACAGCGCCATCGCACTGAACTTCATGCGCTCGGCAAACGCTCCCGTAATCAGTGCCGGCGTGATGATGGCGAACATCAGCTGGTAGATCATGTACGTCTGCTCGGGAATCGTTGCCGCGTAATCGGGATTCGGGTTCAGCGACACGCCACGCAGAAACAGATGTTCGAATCCGCCCACAAACAGATTCCCGTGGCCGAAAGCGAGTGAGTAGCCCACCAGGGCCCACAGAATTGTCACCAGCCCCATCATCGCGAAACTCTGCATCATCGTGCCCAGGATGTTCTTGCGCCGCACCAGTCCGCCATAGAAGAGCGCCAGCCCCGGCCCTGTCATTAGCAGAACCAGCGCAGCAGAAGTCAGCATCCAGGCGTTATCGCCGGCCGACTGGGCATTTTGTACGGCCTGTTGTAGCGCTGCGATCTGCGCCTGAGTCACTGGACCCTGAGCAGACTGGCTCGGAGCTGGCGCCTGCGCCAACGCGGGTATCCCAAATACGACGAACAAGAGCACTAAGTTGAGAGAACGACGGCACATGAGGCTTGCTCCAAAGGATCCCGCTCGCAATGAGAGGACGAGAAAGTTGTCGTTTTTCAAAAAGACTGGCCGCGCTGCGCAGACCGTACGAGTCCATTCGCACATCGCCGGTTACTCCCGCAGCGCTGCCGGAAATCATCGTTAAGTGTGGGTGTGCTTCCGTTTAATTGTCATAAAGACGGATAAATAACGCAAGTTTCTTGCGAGTTTTTCTTGCTTCCTTATACGGCCGGTGTTATCTGGGCCATCCCGGAAAAACGCAGGCTTTGGTTTCGTGATCGGGGCAGCGTCCTGCGAAGAGCGCGCCGGCATTCGCGTATAGTGGTGCTATGGCGCCAACCGCCGAGCGCGACCACTATCTATTCGGAAACCTTGAAAGCAGCGCAAAGAACCGTATCAAGGTGCGGGAAGTCAACTACGGCTACGAAGAGCCGGAGGGCATCTTCCTCACGTCGCTTGATTTTGCGGTGAATTGGGTTCGCAAGAACTCTGTGTGGCCAATGACCTTTGGGTTGGCCTGTTGCGCCATCGAAATGATGTCGATGGGTGCATCGCGCTTCGATATCGCTCGGTTCGGTGCAGAGGTCTTTCGGCCTTCGCCCCGGCAATCGGACCTGATGGTCGTCGCCGGCCGCGTCTCTCAAAAGATGGCTCCGGTGCTGCGCCGCCTCTACGACCAGATGCCCGAGCCCAAGTGGGTCATCTCCATGGGCGCTTGCGCCACTTCCGGCGGGGTCTTCAACAACTATGCTCTGGTGCAGGGCGTCAACCAGGTTGTCCCGGTCGATGTTTACGTTCCGGGGTGCCCGCCTCGTCCCGAGCAGTTGATCTATGCCATCTCGCTCCTGCAAGAGAAGATTCAACGCGAGCCGCGCAGCCTTTTGAAGACACTCAACGTCGTGTAAGTCGCTGAATCAGTAAAGCTTACAAAGCAGAGCCTCGGCGTATCCATTGCATCCCGAGGTACTGCAGCGAGCAGAATTTGGTCGCCCAACACCTCCCTCAGAAATACGTTTTCCTCTGCAACATTCCACCGGTTCGGCAAGAAATCGCTCTTACAACAACCGCAAATTGAGGAGGTTGTGTGCCATCACACCTTGAGTGGAACAAAAATTGTGTCGCAGAAAAGGGGCCAATTGAAGCACATTGTGCGAAAATGGCTTCGCGGGCTTTGCGCCGCACTTGGGGTGGCCGTACGCCCGGACCAGTGTTTGAGCGTAGGCGTTTTCCAGATCACAACACAGCAGATTCTATGAGATTAGCAGGAGGTATTTCGATGTGCGCATTCGTTTTTCAATGTTTTAAGCGGGCCACTGCCTTGGCCATTTTGGCGTTGATGCCAGTTGCTCTTTCGGCCCAGGCTCCAATGGCAAAGGCCTCGGCGAGTGATTCTCCGTCCCGGTGGGACATCTTTGCGGGGTATAGCTACCTTGCTCCCAGCGGAACGGTGCAGGTTCCTCAACCACCGAGCGGCACGGTTTCGGCCTACCATTACGACGCTGTCAACGTAGGCGGAGTGGTGAGCGGCGCTTATTACTTCAACAAGTTTGTCGGCGTGCAGGGCGAATTTGGCATTCACCAGTACGGAGATGCAAATCCTTACCCAGCTAATGTCGGCACAAAAGGAAACGACGATGGATTCTATACCATCGCTGGCGGCATAATCTTCCGCGCCCCAATGGACAACATCACCCCCTTCGTTCATGGGTTGGTCGGCGGTGCGCAGGTCGAAGGGCCTGATTTCAACGTGGGTAAGTGGGGACCGGATCTGACCGTCGGCGGCGGCATGGACTATGAGACGCCATGGTTGAATCATCGTCTCGCTCTCCGCGTTTTCCAGGCAGACTACGAATACATGCACGCGGACTTTGGCCCTCAATTCAGCCCCCCGGGTGGACGTGCCAACATCAATGCCGCGCGGCTCAGCGCTGGCGTTGTCATTCATGTCGGCTCCATCGCGCCTCCTCCTCCCATCACGTTGGCTTGCACTTCGAGCACATCGTCGATCTTCCCTGGCGACCCTGTGACCGTTACTGCGACGGCGGGTGGATTAAACCCGAAGGACAACGTGATCTACAGCTGGTCAGGTACTGGCGTGACTGGCAACGGGACCACCGCAACAGTGGCGACCGCGGCACTGGCGCCGGGCGATTACACGGTGCAGGCCTCAGTCAAGGAAGGAAAGACGGGCAAGGAAGGTCTCAAGCCGTGGGAATCGGCAACTTGTTCGGCAAGCTTCACCGTGAAGGCCTTCGAGCCGCCGACGATCAGCTGCTCGGCCAGCCCCACCACCATCAAGCCGGGCGACACGGCGTCGATCACCTCCGTGGGCATGAGCCCTCAGAACCGTCCGCTGACGTATAGCTACTCGGCCACGGCGGGAACTG
>CAZKJB010000355.1:0-3968 GCA_964552975.1 uncultured Occallatibacter sp.
ATGATCGTCGGCAGCACCTGGAATGCGAAAATCGCGCCTTGGTTTGGGCCCAGCAGACGCCCGAACGCGCCGGAGTTTGGAAGCCCGAGCTGCCCGAATAACACCTGCGTTCCCGCAAAGGTGGCGGAAAGCATGTTAGTGACTACACCGCCCGCCCAGGACATGAGGCGTTGGCCGTAATCAAAACGCAGCACCAGGAACGCGAAGGTGAACTGCAGGCCGAGGCCCCATGCGATCGTGCGCCAGCGAATGTGGCGGCGGCTGGTGGAGAAGAGCCATGCGGCCAAGAGCACGACCAGAATTCCAAGTACGCCGGTGAATCGAGCCAAGAGACCGCTCCTTTGGGGGCCAAAGAATGCTTGAAATGACTTTTGATTACCTTACAGCATTCTGCAAATATTTCTCAGCATTTTCTCGCGTGAAAATACGGCTCACCAGCGCCACTGCGTGGGGCGGAGTCTTTAAAAAATGAATTGCCTCTTTCAGAATCGCCCCCGGTTCTGCCAGCAAATCGGCGTGTGTTGCGTAGACAGTTGCCAAGGGCTGTCCGCGCTCGACATGCGCTCCGCGCCGCGCATGAAACAGGATGCCGGCATGAGGATCGACCGGCTCGCCAGCCTTTTCGCGGCCCGCGCCGGTGCGCTGCACGGCCCAGCCAAGAGCGGTGGTATCCATTTCCGCCACGTATCCGCTCTCCCAAGCCTCCACCAGCTGTGTAGCGCCCGGCTTATGGAACGCAGGATCGTCGAAGACTCTGACGTCGCCGCCTTGCGCCTCGATCATTTTGAAAAATGCTTTCAGCCCGGAGCCGTCCATAAGCGCCGCTTCGCTGCGCAGGGTTCCGGCCTCCGGAGTCGCAGCCTGGCCGCCCAGGTGAATCATCCATCCTGCAAGAATGAGTGAGAGCTCGCGCACGTCCTCGCTGTAGACAGGCCGCTCCCCGCGCAGCAGTTCCACGCACTCCACCAGCTCGATCCAATTTCCCGCGGCGCGGCCCAGCGGCTGGCCCATGTCGGTCAGCAATGCCACGGTGCGCGTGCCCGCGGCTTCGGCAGTGGCGACCATCAGCGCGGCCAGAAATTCGCTGTCTTCCATCTTGCGCAGGAAGGCGCCTGAGCCGGTCTTCACGTCGAGCACCAGCGCATCCAATCCCGCGGCCAGCTTTTTGCTCAGGATCGACGCGCAGATCAGACCCTTGTTTTCGACCGTTGCGGTACGGTCGCGGAGCGCGTAGAGAACGCGGTCGGCGGGCACGAGCGTAGGTGTCTGGCTGACGATCGACGCGCCGCATTTCTGAATCACGGCCTCGAACTCCGTAAGCGTAAGCGCCGTGCGGTAGCCGGGAATGGACTCAAGCTTGTCGAGCGTTCCTCCGGTGTGGCCCAGCGCGCGCCCACTGATCATGGGAACGGCCACACCACAGGCTGCGGCCAGCGGAGCAACCAGGAAGCTTGTCTTGTCGCCCACACCGCCGGAGGAATGTTTGTCGACGGCCTTCTTGCCGAGCCGCGCCGGCGAAAACTTCTCGCCGGAGTCGCGCATGGCGAGCGTGAGTGAACGCGTTTCGTCGAGCGAGAGTCCGTTGAGCCACGCTGCCATGAGCCACGCTGCAAGCTGGTCTACCGGAATCGAACCATTGGCCGCGCCCGCGGCCACAAAGCCGATCTCGCGAGCGTCGAGCGAAACGCCGTCGCGCTTTTTGCGAATGATATCGATCATGTGCAGCGGAGCAGATGCGAGCGGGGCCGGCGGATTCGTATCGTTCGTCATGGAATCGTTGCCCTACTTAAGCTTGAGTTCGAATCCTGCCGGCAGCATGTCGCTGAACTTCATCGTCCGCACTCCTTCGGCGGCGGGAAACACGACCGGCGCGTCGGGCGAAGTGAACTCCGAAAGCATTTGCCGGCAGGCGCCGCAGGGTGGGCTCGGCAAGCCGCTGCGGTTGGCAACCGCCACGGCGGCAATGCGAATTTTCGGGCCGAATTCGCTCACGGCGCGCACCAGTGCCGCCCGCTCGGCGCAAATCGTCAGGCCATAGCTCACATTTTCTACGTTCGTGCCTGTCACGATTTTTCCGTTGGCGAGCTGCAATGCAGCGCCCACGCGAAACCCGGAATAGGGAGAATAAGATTTGAGCGCGGCCTTCTCGGCGTGTTTCATCAATTCTTTGAGCGCTTTCTCAATCGACTTCGTCATGATGGAAGCGTCTCTCCGATCCACATCAGTTTGAATACTAGAGGCTAATGCATTTGAACCCCCGCTGTACACTTGGCTCGATGTTCCAGATGGCTTCCCATCAGCTCCTGTTTGCGGCGTTGATTGCCGCTTTTTGTCCGGCTTCCGCTTCTGCGTTCGCGGCGCAGAGTGCAGGCCTTGCGGCGGCTCAGATCCCACCGGCGCCGACAACACCTCAAGCCCCGCTTTTAGCGGCGCCGCAGTTCGATGTCGCCGCGATTCATCTCCATATTCCTGAGCCCCACGAACACAACTCCATCTGGAGCTCGCCGTTTGACGGCAACTTCAATGCAGCCAATGTCTCGCTGATCACGCTCATTCACTGGGCCTGGGAGATGCCGGACACGAGGATTCTCGGCGCGCCCGGATGGGCTGGAACAACCATGTTCAATATCGAAGCCAAGGCCGACCCTTCGCTCGATGCGCAGTTGAAGCCGCTCACCTCCGATTCCGGTCGCCAGTTGAAAGAAAAAATGGTGCAGTCTCTTTTGATCGACCGCTTCAAGCTCGTTATGCACAACGAGACACGCGAACTGCCCACCTATAACCTGATCGTCGCTAAGAGCGGTCCAAAGCTCGGCGCGACGCAGGCACAGGGCACTACCGTGAACCATTCAAGAGATCACATTGAGGTCCAAAGCTCTAACAGCATCGGCCTTCTTTCCGAAGAGCTATCGAAAGAAGTCGGCCGCGACGTTATCGACAAGACCGGCATCGCGGGGCGCTACGATCTCAAGCTCAAATGGACGCCCGACGACAGCGCCACCTCCACTGCAAACGGCTCAGCTGCTGATGCTTCCGGCCCATCTATCTTCACCGCGCTGGAGGAACAATTGGGCCTCAAGCTCGAGCCGGCCAAAAGCCCGGTGCGCGTCCTCGTCATCGACCATGCAGAAATGCCGTCGGAGAATTGACGCTCAGCGATTCGCCGCAAGACAGTATGTTCTTTTCTCGTCCCTCGTCCCCATTCCCCATTCCCTATTCACTATTCCCTAGTCCCTATTCCCTAGTCCCTAGTCCCTAGTCCCCGTTCGCCCCTCACCTCGTAACCTCGTAACCTTGGTCCCTTGTTCCCTGTTCTTCTCAAGTTCGGCGCCATCCTTCCGATAAAACCTCTGTGCGCCGCCGCAGGAGTTTGATCCTGGCCGGCCGGATGAGTGTGAACAATGGACGATCTAATGAGGGAGTTCCTGATTGAGAGCCAGGAAGGACTGGACCGCATGGAACGGTGCCTTACGGATCTCGAAGAACGTCCGCAGGATACCGCGCTGCTGGCGGAGATCTTCCGCTCCGTGCACACCATCAAGGGAACCACGGGCTTTCTGGGCTTTAAGCGCCTTGAGAAACTGGCTCACTCCGGCGAAAACCTGCTCGGGCTGTTGCGCGAAGGCAAGCTAACCGCCGACGGCGCCGTGATTAATGCGCTCCTTGAGCTACTCGATGGGTTGCGCGCGATTCTGAAGACGATCGAGACGGATGCCAGCGAGGGTAGTGGTCAAGACGATGCGCTCATTGCGCGTCTCGATCAGTTGCGAACTCAGGAGAGTCGCGCCAGGGACTCCCAGGCGGCAGAAGTCCCGGTGCGCGCCGGCGGACCCGTCGCAGTAAAGTCCGTCGAACAGCCGGCTCGCTCCGCCGAACAGACGGCAATCGCGCCGCCCGTCGTCCATGCGGCGCTGCCGAAAGAAGCCGCGCCCGCGCCTTCTAGCGCAACTCCGGCCGCGCCCGCCGGC
>CAZKJB010000356.1:0-3968 GCA_964552975.1 uncultured Occallatibacter sp.
TCCCACTTACTCGGCCTTCCACAAGACGCGCATCGTTGGGACCGCCGCGCCAGTGTCCGCGCTGCGGCAATCGAACGCTACCTTTGGCGGCCGACCGAAGCCGTCTTTGCCGATTACGACTTTGTCCGTGCCAAGGCGTCGAGCTACGCCTTCATCACTTCGCTCTATCCGCTTTGGGCGGGTCTGGCCACACGCGATCAAGCCAACACCATTGAAGCAAAGCTCAACTTCTTTGAGCGGCCCGGCGGCCTTTCCACCAGCAATAGCAACACCGGCCTGCAATGGGATGAGCCTTACGGATGGGCGCCCACCAACTGGATCGCTGTCGCCGGACTTGACGCCATGGGCTTCCACAGCGACGCCGCCCGCATCGCGCAGCATTTCGACGCCACAGTCGATGCCGGCTTCGCCACCGACGGCACCATTCGCGAAAAATACAACGTGGCCGCAGGAAATGCGCAGGTGTCCGTGACAGCCGGCTACACGCAGAACGTGATCGGCTTCGGTTGGACGAACGCCGTCTATCTCAAGTTCAACGAAATCGCCATGAAGCCAATCGCCGATCGCTCCACGCAGCCGCAACCGCCGGCGCAATAATCAGCCGAGCGTCCGAAGGCTCATTCTCCGCTGCGGATCGGTGTCTGGTCTTCTTGCTCCAAGCGTGCATCCAGCGCACGATCGAAGCGAATCAGCGCCACCCACATCCCCTGGTTGTCGCTGCGCCAAATAAGATTCCCGCCCAACTGGTGAGCAATCGCATCGGGCTGCAGATCATGGTGCAGGCCGAAGTAGCGCTCTTCAAATGCCTCGCCACCCAGGCTTAGCAGCGGCGCGGGAGGATCGTACTTAGTCGAGAAGACCAATGCAGCGGAGTATTCCCCAGGCTCCTGCGCCGCACGGTCAATCTGCGCAGCCGTAAAGTCGTCGATAGCGCAAACATCCCAGGGCCGCTTTACGTAGCCCAGCTCGGGCCGCTTCAGTTCATCCGTCATGGGCCACGCGGTCAGCACGGTCGCACCGGGATAGTGCTTGGCCAATTGAAAAATTCCTGCCTGGTGCATGCGCACCACTCGCGCATAGGCCAGGTTATCTTCAGGCGCGAAGCCATAGGGCGGATTGATGAATAGGCCCACAACAAACGCCGCGGCCGACACCAGCGCGAGCCCGTGCCAGTACGGCACGCGCCGATAAAAGACGCTCACAGCCACAAGCAGCACCAGCGGATACATCGGCAGCAGATAGCGCGTGAGCAGCGCGCCCCCCAGCACGCTGAAGAGCAGCGCATCGCTGAGGAGCAGAAAGACAATGCGCAGCATCACGAGAGGTTCGAGGGTCGCGCGGTCATGGCCCTCGGCGTCGGGCCTCGGAGCAAGCAGCATGGCGGCAAGGGCCATCAGTACCGGCACAAACATGTTCATATGTGCGGTCAGGTGAAGAATGCGATGGCCGAATGCAGCCAGAATCCGCAGCGGTGTCAGCGTGGCCTCTGCGTTGTAACGCAAGAAGTCGGGACTGCCCAGCAGAACTCCGGTCTTCGCGTAAAGATAGGCATACCAGGCGGCCAACGGCAGAATGCAGCTCGAATACCATGCGGCATCGCGCCAGAGCCGCGTGCGCGACGCACCGTCCCGCCAGAATCCCTCACCCAGGTTCACTGCTGCCAGCGTCAGCGGAATCACGATGGCCGTCTCTTTTGACAGGGCCGCGGCGGCAAACCAGGCCGCAGCTGCCCACGCATTTCTGCCGCGATTCGGCAGTGCGTAAACCAAGCCCCACAATGAGCAAGCAGCCGCAAAGATGTCGGCGTGCGCCAGTGAGCTCTGCGCAAACCAGATCGGATAAAGTCCCGTGAGCAGAACCGTCCAGAAGGCCACCGAAGTCACGCCGATCAGGCGAAGCGCCAGCCGCCACACGGCCAGAAGCGCCAGCGCGGCAACCATCAGCACAGCTTCGCGCGTCACCTCAGGATAAAAGCCTGAAATCTTCCACCACAACGCAAGATAGATGCTGGGCAACGGCGGATGAGCGTTGGTCGCGGTCGTAATAGGGATGAGCGAACCGGTGCGAAAGAAATCCCACGCCGCCGGAATGTAGTAGCCCGCCTCGTCCCAGTAATACGGAAGACGCAACAGCGTGAAATGGCTGGTGTAGAGCGCCATGAACGCCACCGGGAAAATCATCCACAAGGGCAGCGGGGCGTCCAGCCGGGGTATCAAAATTCCTTTCAAGCGCAAGGCATCGCTCCCCGGCCGACTGCCACTGTGTTGCGCGCGTCACTTATGCCTGTCATCCGCACACACTCTATTCCCTGGCGGGTCATTGATCCCCGATCTCTGACCACCGATCACTGCCCACTGCCTTAATTCACCGGTCCCTGCGGAAAATTCTGGCTCTGCGGTTCCAGATTGAGCGCGCCAAAGGCCTGTTCGTATTGAGCAAGGTTCTGGCCCAGCACGTTCCATAGAGCTTTGGCCTGTTGGGGGCTCAGAAAGACGGCCTGGTGGTTGCGGATGTTCACTTGCTCTGGGCTCTCGCTCGAGGCAAGCCCGAAAACCAATTGGAAATCCCACACACTCACGCGGACCTGAACGCTGTTGGCATACGTCTCGCGGTAGTCAGGGGTCTGGGTCATATTTACTTGGGTCTGTGGTGGTGTTGGACTCATGATCCATCCAGATTACGCCATGGCGACAGCTACCAGCCTCTGGCCTCCAGCTCCTGGCTCTGGGCGGGACGGCGGGACGTTTTGGTTCTGGATGGAAAGGGCTAGTAGCTGGAAGCTGGAGGCTGGAAGCTGGTTTTCAGGTCCCCTTCAAGCGGACAACCATCGCAGCGGGCCGTCCGCCCGCAATGCGCCTTGCCCACCGCCACAATCAAGGCATGAAACTCGTTGTAGAGCGGGGTCCGGCTTTCCGCGGGATCGCCCGCGAAAGCCTGTCGCGTTAGATCGGCGAGCGCGGCGTAGGCAATGAGCTTGCGGCCGGATGCCGGCTTGACCAACCCGTGCCGCTCTGCAATGCGGCGCAGATATTCATCGGCCACAGGAACAGGATGCCCCAGCGCGTAAAGCAGAATGGCATCGGCGGTCTCCTGGCCCACGCCAGGCAACCGAAGCAGGCGCTCGCGCAGCGCTGCGGTCGGTGCCGCTACCATCTCCTCAAGCGAGCCGCTGTACTCTTCATCCAGCATCTTCACGAATGCCTTGAGCGCTGGCGCTTTCCTGGTGTAGAAGCCCGACGGCCGAATCAGTCGCCGCAGCTTGGCCAACGGCATTGTTCGCAAGCCAGCAACCGAAAGCGCCCCCGCCGCGTGAAGATTCTCAAGCGAGCGCTCCACCGCCTTCCACGCAGTGTTCTGCGTCAGGTATGCGCCAAGAATCACTTCAAAAGGCGTCTTGGCCGGCCACCAGTGCTGCGGCCCATATGTTGCAGCGAGCACATCGTGCATGCGGCGCAAGCGATCGGCGGGAGTGTGCAGTCGGAGGGAGTTCACGGCTATCTTTAGGATAATCGTGGGTGGGTTTTAGCGGGTTTGGCCGCTTTCCTGCATATTGAAGGAGCTTTCCATGAAAAGCCATACCGAGTACCTGGTCTTTGAGACGCGAAAACGGCGGGAGATGGTGCACATCACCGACGACGTCGAGCAGATTGTCGAGCGCAGCGGTGTGCAGGATGGCCTGTGCTTCGTCTCTACCATGCACATTACAGCCGCAGTTTATGTCAACGATCTCGAGAGCGGTCTCATTGAAGACATCGGCAAGTGGCTGGAAGAGCTGGCGCCGGCACGGCCCGATTACAAACACCACCGCACCGGTGAGGACAACGGCGACGCACACCTGAAGGCGCTTCTCCTGCACCATGAGACCACTCTGCCCGTAACCAAAGGCAAACTCGATCTCGGCACTTGGCAGCGCGTCTTCTATGCCGAGTTCGACGGCCAGCGCCGCAAGCGCGTCATCGTCAAGGTTC
>CAZKJB010000357.1:0-3967 GCA_964552975.1 uncultured Occallatibacter sp.
CAGCGACGGGTGGGCGGCCGGGGCCAGCGCCGAAGCTGAGGCCGCGGCCCCAGATGAGGCCCGTGCCGGTGATGGAGAAATCGTGGAGGTCCTCGCCCCAGATAAGCGAGTTGTGCCAGTGATTGTGGCCGTAATCCTGGTAGGCATCCCAGGCCGTGTTGGGCTCGGCTGCGTCGTATGTTCCGCCGTTGTAGCCGGTGGTGTCGCCGGGCTTAGGCGAGTCAGCGGCGATGATGGTGGAACCCTGGTCGAGATGCAGGTGCACGCTGCTCTTGAGATGAATGGAGAAGCAAAGATAAATTCCGGGAGAAAAGAGGACCACTCCGCCGCCCGCCGCTGCAGCAGCGTCAATGGCGCGATTGACGGCGTCGGTGTCGAGCGTCTTGCCGTCACCGACGGCTCCGAATTTGCGAACATCGAAGACGCCCGACTGCGCGGTGGGGGCTGCCGTTTTTGAAGCTGCGATGGAGACCGCAGGAATCGCGGTTCCGGCAATGCCTAGGCTTCCGACGCGAAGAAGATTGCGGCGCATGGAATCGAAAGAGTTCATTGAGAGTTTTCTCCTGGTTTGACGGCGATCGTTAACGTTTTCGCAAAGCAATAGAAATCTTAACGCGCCGGGCCGATGGGGTCATCCAAAACCGGAATCGCATTGGGGGATTTTCAGTCGAGGTGGAAGATTTCTTCGAGCGGTACGAAGGCGTCGTCGGGTGCGGTGCCGTTGAGGGACTCGAAGAAAGGCACCATCTCCGCCTGCCAGCGAGCGTTGACGGGGTGTTTCTTCATATTGGCGGCACATTTCTCGAAATCGTCGGCCTCAAGATAGCCGACTACGACACCGTCAGGGCGCAAAAACAGGGAGTAATTGCGCCATCCGGACTCACGAAGCGCTTCCTGCATTTCAGGCCAGACGCTTGCGTGGCGGGCCTTGTACTCCTCCAACTTTTGCTTGTGAACCTTGAGTAAAAAGCAAATGCGCATGACCGTCCTTTTCGCATGCGAAACAATTTCCAATTCACTGCGCTGTAATCGTAACATCTTCTGTCAACTACAGGGGAGGGAAAGGTTAACAGACGCCTAATGGGCCACAAGCCCGGCGAGAGCAGGGACATAGGCCAATAGGGAAACGCAGATTCCGGCGAGCGCCGCGAGGGCGAGGCTGTGCAGGAAAACGAAGCGCAGGATCGTGCCTTCCTGGCCGTAGGATTGCGTGGCAGTGCTGGCGACGACGACGCTGGGCGCGGCAATCATTTTGCCCATGACACCACCTGCGGCGTTGGCGGAGGCCATGAGGACGGGCGAAACGCCGATCTGGCGAGCGGTGAGGGTTTGCAGACTGCCGAAGAGGACGTTGGCGGAGGTGTCGGAGCCGGTGCTGGCGGTGCCGAGCCACCCAATGAGGGTGCCAAAGAAGGTGTAGAACGCGCCTGTGCGGGCGAATGCCAATCCGAGCGTGGCGTCGAGTCCGCAATAGCGAGTGACATAGCCGATGGCCATCATGGCGGCGATGGTGACGAAGGTGAAGCGGATTTTGAAGACCGTTTGCGCGAAGACGGCGGCGAGCGATTTGGGTCCGAGACCCATGAGAAGACCGGCGATGATGGCAGCAAGCAGGATGCCGGTGCCGGTGGCGGCGAGCCAGTTGAAGTTGAAGATTGCGGCTTCAGAAGTAGGCGCGGCGACGACGGGCGGAACGCGCTGCACGATATTGTGCAGGCCCGCGACTGCGAATTTGACGGTCGTACTGGCATCGAGCCAATTGGAGATGCGGGGCAGGCCCCAGGCAAAGACCACGACGCTGAGAACGAGCCAGGGAACCCAGGCTTTGAAGATTGTGGCGTTGCTGTGTCCGTGGTGGCGTCGCGCCTGGCCGGTGATGTCTTTCAGGTCGACGTTGAGGGTGCGTTTGGGGTGCCAGAAACGCAGGAATGTGATGAGCACCACGATGGTGGCAGCCGCGGCGACGACGGCGATGAGCGATGGGCCAGTGTAGGCAGCCATCAGATATTGGGTGACGGCGAAGGTGACGCCCGCGGCCAGAATCGGCGGCCAGATCTCGATCATGGCGCTGAAGCCTGCAAAGGCCCAGATGAGCCAGAAGGGAACGATGACATCGAAGGGCACGAGGATCATGGCGGTCGTGCGGGTGAGCGGCAGGAGATCGATGCCGGTGACGCCATGCAACGCGATGAGGGGAATTCCCATGGCACCGAAGGCGACGGGGGCGGTGTTGGCGAGAAGCGTGAGGCCCGCGGCTTGCAAAGGCTTGAAGCCGAGACTGATCAGGATGGCTGCACAGACGGCGACCGGAGTGCCGAATCCCGAAGTCCCCTCGAAGAAGGAGCCGAGCGCGAAGGCAATGAGCAAAAGCTGCAGGCGGCTATCGGCGGTTATGCCGGTGAGGCTTTGCTGCAGGGTGACGAAGGTTCCCGTGTGGACAGTGAGGTTATAGAGGTAGATGACGGGAAGAATGATCCAGCAGATCGGGAAGAGACCGTAACCGGCGCCATACGACGCTGCGGAGAAAGCGAGGCGCACGGGCATGTGGAAGATGACAATAGCAGCGGTGAGAGCGGTGGCGAGACCAAGAAGGGCGGCGATGTGCGCCTTGAGGCGCAGGATAGCCATTGCGCAGAGGAGCACGACGATGGGCAGCGCCGCAATGAGCGTGGAGAAGATCCATTGCCCGGTCGGGTTGTAGCCCTGCTGCCAGTGACCGCCGGTGGGATTTGTCCTGAACAGATAGATGATGCCGCCGAGGAGAATCAGAGCGGCGACGGCTTCGAGGGCAAGCGAGGCAGCAGAATGCGATTTAGCGGGAGCAGGAGTTGTGGCGGGTGCGGACGGATTGGCTGGCATACTTCCTCGTCAGGCAATTATTTCGTTGTGAGTTTCTAAGAAATCATTGCGCTCGGAACGCGGAGCGCAGTGCACCGGCAATTGTACGCGAATGGACGTATGGTTGGACCTTTCGAAGTTTGTGAATTGATAAAGGAATTGCGGGAGTGGCGCGTGCGCTAAGCAGCAAGAACCTGCGCCAGGCGTCGAACGGTGAGAACGGTGATGTCGTCTTGCTGGCCGAAGGACTTAGCGGCCTCGGCGATGTAGAAGGCCGTTTGCTGGCAGAAGTGGAGCATGCGGTCGAATCCGAAGAGTTCGCCGGAGTGCGCGCGCGCTTCAACGACGCCGTCTGACATCAGGAGCATGCGGTCGCCGGGATGCAGGAAGAAGCGGGCTTCCTCGTAGCTGACTTGATTGAGAACGCCGAGCGGAAGGCCGCTGGGAAGGCTGAGTTCCTGGCTGTTCAGGTAAGGGGAGAGGTGGCCGGCGTTGGCAATCACCATTTCGCCGTTGACTCCAAACCAGACCGCCTGGCAGGTGGTGAAGCTTTCGGTTCCGGCAAGCACGCGATTCAACGATTCCAGAACCTTTGCCGGGCCGTGGTCCCTGGTGCGGCGCAATGCGCCCATGACCATGGCGACGCTCATGGCAGCCTTGAGACCCTTACCGGCGACGTCGCCAATGACGATGAGCATGCCGTCATCGGCTGTTTGCACGTGGAAGAAGTCGCCGCCGACCTCGTTGGCGGGACTGTAGACAGATTCCACCTCGAATCCCGGAGTCGGAACTTTTTCGCGGGGGATCAACAGTTCCTGTACGCTGCGCGCGGCGGCGAGCTCGTTGGTGGCGCGTTCCCGATCGCGTTGAATGCGCAGGAAGCGGAAGAAGATGATGAGCACGATAACGAAGATGCCGGCGAAGTCGCCGAGGGACGCGAAGTGGATGGGAATGGGTCCGGCCTGCAGGGTGAGCGGGGAGTGAAAGGCGGTTCCGGATTCTTCGCTCATGGTGGCGGTGATGACCGGCTCGAGAACACCGATGAGGCCGAGGATGAGTGGAATTAAAAGCAGTGCTGCCTCAAAGTTGCGGCGCACTGCGGAAACCAAGAGGGTGATGAAGACAAACA
>CAZKJB010000358.1:0-3963 GCA_964552975.1 uncultured Occallatibacter sp.
GATTGTTCGAAAGCTCAGGCTTGATGACCTTGAGCGCGACGTCTCGCTCCAATTCCAGGTCTCGCGCTTTATAAACCGCCCCCATGCCGCCTTCGCCCAGGATTTTGATGATTTCGTAGCGGTTCGCAAAAACGGTTCCCGGCTGCAGCGATGCGCTGCCCGATGTGATTCCCATGGCAACTACGCCATCTGCTGTCAGGCGGACCGGTGTTCCGGGAGGCAAGGTGACGCCGGAAGGGAACGGCTCCGGAAGCGCTGTAGCCGCGAGGGTCGGCATCCCGGCGCCGATGATGGTTGGAGCTTCGGAAGGCCCCTCCGCTGGCGGTGCGGACGCCTGTCCCCCTGCGTCGATCTCTCCTGAAGTAGGTGAACCGGACACGCCGTTACTAACTACAAGCGTCTGTGCTTCCGGCTCGTACTTCCGCTCTTTTGGGTCGTTCATGCCTGATCCGCCCCACGCAGTGGCTGAGCTATATAGATCTGATGAAAGGAACTGCCTTTGACCTTCCGCCTCTGCTGCGCGCGCTGCAAGAAAGGCAGCTATAGCCTTCTTGGAACTGCCGTAAGGCGAATCCGCAGATCTAGAGTCAGCGCGACCAACAGGGAGCGGTGACCTCGCACGGTCTGAAAACCCTACCTCAATTCCGAAAAGGCCGTGAAAATCCCTGTTCGCAGTATATACCCCTGTTGAATCTGCGTTGAATGATCGATTCGCTGCCAGATCCCAAAGCAAAAAGCCGGTCCACCGTCACAATTCGATCCGTGCGAGACACTCGCTGACTTCCCGGTACTTATCTCTCATAGGGCGGGTCACGCGATCTGCTGAACCCACTGGGATCGCCAAGCGGGCGCCTCGAAGGGATCCGCGAAATACTGCGTCTCGTGCACGACCTTACCCTTGCTGAATTCCATGATGCTCACTGTGTACGCTGGCCGGCCTTCGTAGGTGATTATGTATTCCGTAACCCAGAGATCGCCGTCCCCGAGCATTCGCCTGACGTTGAAGCCCGTCGGCTTGCCAGGATGATGACTCCGCAATGCCTGCAAATTGCTCCTCCCCAGGATTCGCTCGCCTGACTGGGGATAATCGCATATGGCATTGTCATCGTAGATTTCGTGCTCCGCGTTGAGATCTCCGACTGCAGACGCACGCCAATGCGCATTTAGAATTTCACGGATCTGTTCGTCTGGCATGATTGTTCCCGCCGAATTTCCGGCTCAAGTAAGGATTTTCGCTCAATCGACTCATATCGCGAGTTTCAGCAGAATCGACAACGCTTACATTGGCGCTTTCGCCACTACCCGGCCATAAAGGCCCTGCCTGATTGGGAAGAATGAGGTACTGATTCGTGACCGGAGCGGTTTCTCCTACGCCATCCATGTGATCGAACCCCATGCGCTAGTTGCATTTGCGAACTTTGAGCGTCAGGAAAGGAATGTCGTCGGCACGTCGACTCCGGCAGGCGTATGCTTGAAATGGCAGCCCGTTTTTCCCTTCTCGCCTTTGGCATTCCTGGCTTCGCTCCAGACGAGCATCTTTCAGGCACGCAACCGAACTGACCGGAGCCGCCATGAGCCTCGTCAAGAAAAGCGATGTCAAGAACCACTTGTCTCCTCGCTTCCGCACGAAAATTCACTCGAGCCGGCCCGAAACGCAGCCCGATGCAACCGGTTTTTCCGGAGCCGAACCGGGCGTAATCAAAGATAATCCAACAGCATTTTCTAAGGACTTCACCGCGGAACATTCGTCGATTGCCAAACCCGTCGCATCGACCGATCTTCTCACCGAATCCGCTCGCCCGCAGGCGTCCCCCGTATCGAAAAGCGCGCAAGCGTGAAGCCGCATTCTGTTTTCCTGCGCAAGGAGTGCGTCCTGCCGGAACGCCTGGATCCGCTCAGGGAGCCGGCTGGCGAAGGTTGGACCCGTCTGGAAGAGATCACGGCGCCGATTTTCGACACGATGATTCGCCGGATGGGCTGGCACTTCCTGTTGATGCACCGTCCGTATGCCCGAAAAGGCTTTGGGTTCACACAGAAAGATGCGGCCGAGCGGGCTTTGACGAGTGGTCTAAAGGGCGTCGCGAGTCGATTCAACGCCGTCGAGCTTGTTTCCGCTCAGGCTAAGAAATATCCGGGCTTCTACATCGCATGCATCACATTGCAGCCCCGCCAGATCCAGCAATATACCTCGCTGGAGAATGCTGAAGATTGGCATCGGCTGGCCGTTCCTTCGAGGTAAGCCGGGGGCGCAGTGCCCGAACCTCGAGCGTTGAGCCATTGACCGCGATTCCGCTTGTCATCGTGCAGCGCATCAAAAGGCCCGAGGAAATCAAGATTGAAAAGAGGTTTGGATGACTTTCCCCAAAACAATACTTTCCGACAACCAGACTGGAAGATCCGGCTCCGAGTGTTCTCTGCCCGCCCCAATGAAAGCCTGTCGCCTGCCTTTGCCCACGCGCATCGCCCTTGTTGGGAATTACTTGCCGCGGGAGTGCGGCATAGCTACCTTCACCACCGACTTGTGCAACGCGCTCGCCGCTGAATATGGAGAAGGGCGTCAATTTGCAATCCCCGTCAACGACCCCGATTCGAGCTACGATTATCCGGAACAAGTCCGCCTGGAACTTACACAGGAAGACATTGCCTCCTACGAGCGGGCCGCCGATTTCCTGAACTTTAATAGCAACGATCTCGTCTGCCTGCAACATGAATACGGCATCTACGGCGGCGTCGCGGGCCGCTACATTCTAGCCCTGCTGCGACGCTTGAAAATGCCGCTGGTCACGACGCTGCATACGGTTCTGCGCCAACCGGATGCAAATCAACGAATCGTGCTCGAAGAGATCGCCCAGCTCTCCGATCGGCTGGTAGTCATGAGCCAACTTGCGGCGCAACTGTTGCGCGAAGTGTATGCAGTTCCCAGCGGAAAGATCGACGTGATCCCGCACGGCGTTCCGGACATGCAGTTCATGGATCCCAACTATTTCAAGGATAAGTTTGATACTGAAGGCAAGTTTGTTCTGCTTACATTTGGCCTGCTATCCCCAAATAAAGGAATTGAAAACGTGATTCGGGCGCTCCCGGCGATTTTGGCGCGGCATCCGAATGTGGTGTATATCGTCTCCGGGGTGACGCATCCCCATATCCGGAAGCGGGAAGGTGAACGCTACCGCGAAGAGTTGCAAGCGCTGGCCGAGGAGCTTGGTGTTTCTTCCCATTTGATTCTCAACAACCGCTTTGTAAGTACGGAAGAACTTGTCGAGCACGTAGGCGCGGCCGATATTTACATCACTCCCTACCGGCAAGAGGCGCAAATCGTTTCTGGCACGCTGGCCATCGCGCTTGGAGCAGGCAAGGCGATCATTTCCACGCCGTACTGGTACGCCAAGGAACTGCTCGCCGATAAGAGGGGCGTGATCGTCCCGTTTGAGGATCCGGAGGCCATCGCACAAGCGGTTGTGGCATTACTGGAAAACGACGCGGAGCGTCATGCGATGCGGAAGCGAGCCTATCTGCATTCTCGCGGTACGACTTGGCCGAAGACCGCACAGGCCTATATGGCGACCTTTCAACGGGCACGCTTCGAACGTTCGCTGCGGCCGAGGGCCGCCCAGCCGGACGCCGCTATAGACCTAACCGTCGCCCTGATCGATCAAGGCGAACACCTGCCGGTTCTGAATACCGGCCATCTGCGCACCATGACCGACGACACGGGCATGCTGCAGCACGCAATCTTCTCCGTGCCCAATACGCGCGAGGGCTATACGACAGACGACAATGCGCGCGCGCTCATCGTCTCCACGCTTTTGAATGGAACCTTAGCGATCGACCAAAGAGCCGAGCAACTCAACCTCTCTCGCCGCTACCTGGCTTTTCTCTGGCTTGCATTTCATTCCGATACCGGAAGGTTCAGGAATTTCCTTGGCTACGACCGCAAATGGCTTGAGGATATCGGTTCCGAAG
>CAZKJB010000359.1:0-3931 GCA_964552975.1 uncultured Occallatibacter sp.
CTGGGCTATCAATACGGAGATGGAGTACCACGAGAAGAAGACGGAGTAAGCAACCGGGTTCATGCCGAGTTAGTAGAAGGCGCTGCCCCAAATACTTTCTTGCCGGTCTCACTTTTCAGGCCGCACGATTGGTAGTTAACGACTGGTTAAGCTTGTGGGGCATCGTCTTCCTCCATCGTCCGTACGTCGGCCAGAATAATGCATTTGGCAGGATTCGCAAAAGTTGCCTTGCCGCCCCCTCAACAGTGAGCCATTCCAAGGCAGTTCCGGGCCACTGTTTCCGACCTCCCGGCAAGAAATCGCTCAGAGCCCCTCAGAGCGGTTAGGCGACCGGGAATGGGCGGAAGCCCCTTCGGCGACCTGGAGGCTGATGGAGAGGACGGGATTGAGCGCAGTCATTGGCTCCTGGAAGATCATCGCGACCCTACGGCCGCGTAATCGCCGTAGCTCACCGGCGGGTTGGAGCAGCAGATCGATCCAGAGGCTGGAGGGGCTTGCGTAGTGAGAGGCCTCTGCGGATGCGCCCGATGAGCTTTGCCACAGATTCTGGCCGGTAACCTGTGCTGAATTTCCCAGCAAACCCAGGATCGCCAGCGCCGTGGCGCTTTTGCCCGAGTTTGACTCGCCGACCAGGCCGGGAACTTCGCCCTCGTCGAGGTTGAGGATTAGGCCGCGCACCGCTTCGATCGCACGAAAGCGGATTTGGAGGTCGCGAATGTCGAGGAGCGGAGCCATGAGGCCATCTCGATTCTGCGGTTCAGGAGGCTCGCAGGTCAGATCTGCGATCATACGATTGGTCGCGTGCAGACCGTGGGGATGAGCGCATTCCCTGGCATCTGGTATAATGAGCTCTAAAAAGCCATGAGCTACTCATAAATTCCCGTGAAACGGGCATTCCCCTTTTGATCGGCCGGAAAACACGTTGCTCACAATCTCTTGCGATGAACTCGCTTCAGCAGTCAATCCGCAAAAAAGGGAGCCGCTTAAATGCCCTCGACTACGAAGAGAAGGATCGACTTCCCGGAACGTCTTCGAGCGCACCTTGCGATTGCCAGGCTCGACCACTCCATCAAGAATCTATTTGTTCTCCCCGGCATTATTGTTCCGCTCAGCGTGCTCCCGGGCTTGTTGGATCTCCGCCTGATCCAAAGGCTGTTTCTCGCGTTCATCGCTATCACTCTCGTGGCTTGCAGTAACTATGTCATTAACGAGTTGCTCGATGCTCCATTCGACCGTTTACACCCGGTCAAATGCAACAGGCCGGCCGCCCGGGGCCTGGTGCATCCCGGCATTGCCTACGTGCAATGGCTGTTGATGATGATCGCGGGGATCGCGATAGCCCTGCGAATTTCGCGCACGTTTGCAGTCACGGCGTTCGCTCTGTGGATCATGGGCTGCCTGTACAACTTTCCACCCATTCGCACCAAGGACGTGCCTTACCTGGATGTCATTACAGAATCCGTGAACAACCCGCTGCGCATGCTGCTTGGCTGGTTTGCAGTAACTAGCACGCTTGTACCGCCAGTTTCGTTACTGCTCGCTTACTGGATGATGGGTTGCTACTTCATGGCGCTCAAGCGATTCAGTGAACTTTCAGAGATTGGAGACCGCGGAGTAGCGGGTGGGTATCGAGCTTCCTTCAAGCATTACACGCCGGAATCCCTCCTGGTTTCCGTACTCTTCTATGCCTCCACGGCAACGCTGTTCCTGGGCGCATTCATTATCCGCTATCGCATCGAACTCATCCTCGCCTTTCCTCTGATTGCCTTCACAATGGCAGTCTATTTCAAACTTTCATTCAAGTCCGGAAGCGCCGTGCAGAACCCGGAGAAGCTTTATCGCGAGCCACTGCTGATGGCATCCTTCATTGCCACCGCTGTTGTGATGGGCCTGTTGTTCTTTATTCGCATTCCGCAATTGGAGAGATTTTTCATGCCGTCACTCCCGCAGGTTCAAGCAATTTCCAATCGAGAGGTGACCGCAGGCACGAGCCACGCGGCCCTGGTCAATGGCCTTCCTGAAATTTTCAACTATGAAACGCGGAATTGAACACTCAATGATGCCTTCGCAAGAACTTGCTGAAACACAAGCCGGCGCCAGGACTCGCCGCCTTGCGATAGCTGGAATGCCATGGATGGCCATTGCCTTCCTCGCTCTTACAGTGGCGATCTCCCTCATCTGGTCGCACTACAAGCTCTTGTGGCAAGATGAGCTTTATACGATGCAGACGGATAGCGTTTCCAGTCTTGCTCAAGTGATTGAAATCCAGCGCAACTATCCGGTTTCCCTTGATCCACTCGCGTATCACGCTCTGGCGCACTGTGCGATTCGCCTTTTTGGACCGACCGCATTCGCCATCAGGCTCCCCTCGCTTTTGGGCTTTCTGCTGATGCAGATATGCCTTTTCTTTTTTGTTCGCCGAATCGCCGGCGAACGGGCGGGGGTCTTCGCCCTTGCATTTCCAGCGCTCACCCCTGTTCTGTTCTACTCGGCGGAAGCGCGCCCCTACGGCCTGCTGCTCGGGTTCTGCACGCTTGCTCTGCTCAGTTGGCAGCTTGCCTCACGCAGCGATTTGAAGCGCATGCTACCGTTGGCCACGCTAGCCTTGGCCATCGCTTTCACGGTGAACTCGCATTTCTATGGCGTCCTGTTTTTGGTACCGCTCTGCGCGGCGGAAGCATTCCGCACCTTCGAGCGCAGGAGGCTGGATCTTCCCCTCATTGCTTCAATGGCACTGGGCATCGCTGGCATCGTCTTTACCCTGCCGTTCCTCAAGGCCAACGCCGCGTTCCGGGTGCACTACTACAATGCCGATTTACTCAGCCCGCGCCAGATACTGTATTCTTATCGCGCCCTGATGACAGGTCCCCTCTCGGCCACTGGGCTCTTCTGGCACCTTCTCTACGTTGGCATAGTACTGATCTTGGTCTTCGCTCTTTGGGGCTCAATCCGCCAACTCGGCAACCGATCGATCTTTCATTCGAAGGCCGAGTACTTCTTCCTGATCTTGCTCTCTGCCTTGCCATTCTTTGGCTATCTGCTTTCCCGCATGGTCACACATACCTTTGAACCGCGCTATGTCGTCTCTGCATTGGTAGGTATTACCTCGCTCTTGGCAATTGCGCTTTCGCCGCTTTTTCTCCGCAAATGGACCGGTCAAGGCGTTCTCGCAGTTCTTTTCGTCACGGTAGCGCTTGCGGGCGGATTTCGCATTTCTTCAGAACGAGTAAACACGCAGAAAACCATGGCGGCATTGACGGTGTCCCCTGCGATTAAGTCAGAGATCATGGCCAGCCCCAGCCGGCTACTCTACTTCCAGAATCACCTGAATTATTTCCTGGTCGCGAGCTATTACGAGCCTGACCCAGAGGTGCGATCGCATTTGGCGGTTGTTTATAATTCCATGGATCAGGAGATGCTTGTGTACCACCACGACACCCTGAATCTCCTGGCAACAAATTTGCGGCAATTCACGCGCCTCAATATTTTTCCCTACGAGTCGGTAGCCACCGAGCCTGGCAATCATATATTTGTGGCTACCGTAGATCCACTGTGGGAGTTGACCGAAAAAGCCATTACGTCAGCACATGGGAATGTGAACCCTATCGGCCCGGCACTTGGAGGGAACGTAGTTTCCGTTCATTTTGTTCCGTGAAGGGGCCTTTTGCCATGCAAGGATTCTTGGGCGGAACTCAACTGAGGAAAAGACGGAGTTCCTCGGTGACCCAGGGGGCCCAATGGCGGCCCTCCTCCCCCGAGGCGCGTTTGGGTGGACCGGTCAGCCGCGTTTTCGGCGGCTTTGCTTGAGGCGATAGGAGTCGGCTTTCATTTCCAGGATGTGGACGTGGTGGGTGATGCGCTCCAGCAGGGCGCCGGTGAGCCGCTCGGAGCCGAAGATCTCGGTTCACTCGTCGAAGGGGAGATTGCTTGT
>CAZKJB010000360.1:0-3856 GCA_964552975.1 uncultured Occallatibacter sp.
GCGATATTCATCCAGTCCGTCCGGAACGCCGTTCCGTGGCCGCATTCATGCCAGCGCGAATCGGAACTGGTGCCGTAAAAAACGGCGTAGATTGCATACGGCAGAATCACCCACCACGTGCCCCACAACTTCCACGTCAGAATGCCCGAACCGAGGAGGATCGCGAACCACAAAATCGTGTCGCGGATCGCCGGCCCATCGCGCCGCACCAGCAATTCGCGCATCCTCTCGCGCGGCAACGCGCACTGGTACCAGTCGGCTTCGGCGAACCCCTTCTCAATCGCCAGCGTCGCATTCACGCCGGTCAAGCTGTAATCGGGGCGTGGAACCGGTTTCTCAAGAACTCCTGCGTTGAGGCTCATCGTCAGTTCGATCTCTCTATAGAATCTTGGCCCGTGCGTCAGATCGGGTCGTTTCGGCCGCTGTTTACGCAGCACTCACCGTAAACGCATAGGCCGTCGCGCGGCGCTGGGTCTGCCCCGGATGCAGCAAATTGCTCTTGCGCAGACCAACATTGGACGCATCGGCATAGCCTTCGCACTCCAGGCACAACCCCGCATAGGCCCCGTACGCCGCACCCGACTTGCCGGGTCGTTCGCAGTTAATATATCTGCCTGTATAAAGCTGCAAAAAGCGCTCTGTCGTCAACACCGTCAGCACGCGCCCGCTTCCTGGATCCTCAAGCCGGGCAGCCAATGTCAACTCGCTTTCCGGCCGCTCCGCCAGCATATACAAATCGCCGTGGTTCTTGAACAGCATCGGAATCATGTCGCCCAACCGCCGCGAATGCCTGAAATCGTTTCCGTGCCGAGCCACCGATTCCAGCCGGCCGGTTAACGACAGGTTCTCGTCGACAGGAATGAACTGGCTTACCGGAATCTCCAGCCGGTGATGGTCAATAGTCCCCGAACCCTCGCCGGCCAGATTGAAATAGGAGTGATACGTCAGGCTCAGCGGAGTCGTCCGGTCGCTTGTTGCCTCCGACTCAATGAGAAAGACATTTTCATCCGTGACGGTATACGTCACCGCGACCTTCACATTTCCTGGATATCCCTCTTCACCGTCAGCACTGTAGTACTCCATCCGCAACGATGGCGCGCCGTCCGTGCGATTCACGGGCGTCGCACTCCAGATTCGTTTATCGAATCCGCAGATCCCGCCGTGCAAATGATTCGGCGGCTCATTGCACGCCAGTTCGTATCTCTTGCCATCGATCGAAAACGCGGCGTTCCTGATTCGGCCGGCTACGCGCCCGGTGATTGCGCCAAAGTAGGGGTGGCCGGCCAGGTAGGAATCAAGATCGCTGAACCCCAGCACAACATCTTCAAGCTTTCCGGCGCGGTCCGGCACAAGCAGCCGCGTCACGATCCCGCCGAAAGTCATCGCTTCCAGCACCAGGCCGCCGCGGCCCGCCAGTGTCCAGGCGTCCACGGTTCCGCCGGTCGGAACAACCCCAAATCGTCGCGAGCTCACGCGGCAATCTCCAGCCGCATCCCTTGCAGCGCTCTCGCCTGGCTGCGTCTCTCCGTGGGCATTGCCGCAGTGCGAGCGCCCTGTGCCTGCGCCCATGCCGGTATTAATGTTCTGAATTTGCTGAATTCGGGAAGCCATCGTCGCGCGACCTGCGCACTCTTAAGTTACCGCCGGGTCGGTGCGCTGTCCAGATCGCGAGCTGCTCGATGTTGCGCGAACAAGAGGACCGGTCTTTCAAGCCGCCGGCGGCTCTTCCTTCAAAGTCTCCACGCGGATCTTCGAAATGCGCCGCGCCTCCATCTCCTCGACGGTCAGCCGCTTGCCTTCGTAGACCACCGATTCGCCCGCCCTGGGGATGTGGCCCAGCTGGGCCAGCACGAATCCTGCAAGCGTCTCCACGCCGCCTTCACGGGGCAGGCTCCATTGTGTCTTTGTCTCCAGGTCGCGCAAACTTACGTTGCCTTCCATCAGCACCGCTCCGCCCGCGCTGCTCAGCACCGGGTTCGAAGGCGCATCAAACTCGTCTTTCAGCTCGCCCGCCAGTTGCTCAATCGCATCCTCCGCGGTCACCAGACCAACCGTCGAACCGAATTCGTCCACCGCGATCGCAAGGTGCCGCCGGTTTTGCTTGAAGTCGCGCAGCAGGTCCAGCGCGGATTTTGATTCGGGCACGACGAGCACCTCATGCATAATCTGGCTCAGGCGTACTTCGACCCGCGGCGCGCCGGTCGAACTGGCCGACGCGCGGGAATAGAACAACCGGGAGAGATCGCGAACATAAACTGCGCCCACAATGTACTCGGGGCCGCGCGCTTCGTCGTACACCGGAATCCGCGAATGGTAGCGGCCGAAGACTCGCGCGCACGCGTCCTCAAGAGTCATGTTTGAAGGCAGCGAAAAGATGTCGTGCCGCGGGGTCATGATCTCGCGCACGGGAACATCGCCCAGTTCCAGCGCGCGATGCACCAGCATCTCCTGAAATCGCGGCAGCAGGCCCAGCCGGCGAGCTGCGGTTGTTATCAGCTTCAGCTCCTCTGCGGAGTGGACGGCCGCGGAGCGCTCGGTCGTGGTGATGTCAAAACCACGCAGAACCACGGCGGCCGAACGGCTCAGCAGGCGCACCGCGGGTCGAACGATCGCCATAAAAACCAGCATTGGCGGAGCGACCGCTACTGCCAGCGCTTCGGCGCGTCGCAGCGCCAGCGACTTTGGCACCAGTTCGCCTGCAACAACGTGTAAGTACGTGATCAGCGCGAAACCCACCACCACCGCAGTCACGTTCGCATAGACATTCGCGTGGGGAAGTCCGGCCATCCAGCCCGCCAGAATTGATGCCGCCAGCGGTTCTCCCAGCCATCCCAGAGCCAGCGAACAGAGCGTGACGCCAAGCTGTACTGCGGGTAGCAGATCGTCAAGATTTCGTTGCAGTAGCCGCACTGCCCGCGCCCCAGGAACGCGTGCCGCAAGCAATTGCTCCACGCGCGTATCGCGGATGGAGACGAGTGCGAACTCCGCGGCCACAAAAAAAGCGTTGGCCAGGATGAGCATGGCCACGGCGACCGGTTTGACCAGCATCAGGCCGTGCATCTGGCTGAGAATAGCATTCATAGGCGGAGGGAGCAGGGGCCTTCAGGCCCCTGACTCTGAAGACAGGGATTCTGGGCTTCCGCCCCGGAAAAAACATGAACAAATCCCCGCTTCCATTCCATTTTTCGTGGAACCCGCCCGGCCTCGAGCGCGTAGTCATGAATGGGTGGCAAGTGAGAAGCCGTATGAAGCATTTTTTCGTCATTCCCGCTCTTTTCGTGGCGCTTGCGGCGCTGGCAGCATCTCCAGCGAGGGCCAGTGAAGCTACTTTTGAGCGCGACCTCGCGGTCAACGGCAGAGTGGACCTGACCGTTCAAACCGGCTCGGGCTCCATTCATCTCACACATGGGGCTCCGGGTCACGTGCACGTCTTCGGACGCGTAAAGTCCAGTTGGGGCGGCAACGACCAAAAGGTTCAGGATATCGCTTCGCATCCTCCCATCGAGCAAACGGGGAATATTGTCCGCATCGGTGCGCAGCACGAAAACATGAACAACATCAGCATCGATTATGAGATTCAGGCGCCCCCAGACGCCTTTCTCGACGCCGCTTCAGGCTCAGGGGGTGTAACCGTCGACGGTGTCGGCGCGAACGCCAAGCTGAACACGGGTTCCGGCGGAATTCATGCCACCGGCCTCCAGGGCGGCTTTTCGCTCGAAACGGGATCGGGCAACATCTATGCGGAGCAGGTAGGCGCAGGCGACGTGAAGGCCGAAACAGGATCCGGGTCAATCGAGCTCAGGAACCTCCACGGCGGTCTTCGCGCTGAAACAGGTTCGGGCGACATCAAAGCCGG
>CAZKJB010000361.1:0-3850 GCA_964552975.1 uncultured Occallatibacter sp.
GGGATCGTGCAGTGAGAGGCCGAACATCTCGATTGCTCCGAAAAGGGGTGGGTGGGTAAAGCGCCGACAGTTGCAGGATAGCTCAGATTGCGCCGATTTGCGGTGCGAACGCGCGGGGGATTGCCTCGGGGTGGTAACGGGGGCCTGCGTTATACTCGCTGGAGACATGGTGAAACGCGGAATTTCAGAAACGGCCGCTTCGGGCGGTCGTTTTTCCTTCAGTGCGCAAGGTTCGGGAAGCAAGGGCGGACGGGTAGTCGACGGTCGGGTAGTCGACGGCCCTGGCAAGGTGCGGATACGGTCGACGACCGTGATTTGCGTCCGGCGCGGCAGCGATGTGGTGATGGCGGCGGATGGCCAGGTCACGATGGGCGATGCGGTCTTCAAACACACGGCGCGCAAGATTCGCCGACTGTATCAGGACAAGATTCTGGCGGGGTTCGCGGGGTCGACGGCGGACGCATTTTCGCTGTTCAGCCGCTTTGAGAACAAGCTGGAGCAATATGCCGGGAATCTGGGGCGGTCCGCGGTGGAACTGGCCAAAGACTGGCGCACAGACAAGATGTTGCGGAGTCTTGAGGCGCTGCTGGTGGTTTCGGACCTAAGCCAGACATTCCTGATCAGCGGATCGGGCGATGTGATCGAGCCGGACGAGGGGATCGCGGCGATCGGCAGTGGCGGGTCGTACGCGCTGGCGGCAGCGAAGGCGCTGATGGAGAACACGGAGATGACGGCGCGAGAAATCGCGGAGAAGTCGCTGAGGATCGCCGGACAAATCTGCATTTACACGAACGACAAGATCACGATTGAAGAGCTGCATGGAACAGCCGGTAGCCAGTAGCCGGTAGCGAGTAGCTGGGAACAGGGATCGGGAGCAGAGGACAGAGCGAATTATGGCGATTTATTTACCGGGAACAGCAGAAGACCAGGAGCTGTCCCTTGAAGAACTGACGCCGCGAGAGATTGTGGCGGAGCTGGACAAATACGTTGTTGGGCAGAAGGCGGCGAAGCGCGCGGTGGCGATCGCACTGCGCAATCGCATGCGCCGGCAAAAGCTGACGCCAGAACTCGCGGACGAGATCATGCCCAAGAACATCATCATGATTGGGCCGACGGGCGTGGGCAAGACGGAGATTGCGCGGCGGCTGGCGAAGCTGACGAATTCGCCCTTCCTGAAAATTGAGGCTTCGAAATTCACCGAAGTAGGCTACGTGGGCCGCGACGTTGACTCCATCGTGCGCGATCTGGTGGAAATCGCCATCGACATGGTGCGGGAAGAGAAGCTGGAAGAGGTTGAGGATCGCGCGGAGATGAACGCTGAGGAGCGGCTGCTGGATGTGCTGCTGCCTCCGCCAGCGCAGCCGCCGACCGGTACGGGACAGACTGGGAATCCGCCGACGATTGAAGGGAACACTATTACGCTGCCGGCCCCGGCCACGGATGGCGATTCGGGCGCGAGTTCGCACACACGGACGCGGGAGAAGCTGCGGCAGCAGTTTCGCGAGGGCAAGCTCGACGACCGCATGGTGGAGATCGATGTGCGCGAGCGGAATTCACCTTCGTTTGAAATCATCTCCAACCAGGGCGTGGAGGAGATGGACGTCAACCTGAAGGACATGCTGCCGAATATCTTTGGGCAGCGGACGCGCAAACGGAAGATGAAGGTGTCGGACGCGTTCGAATACCTCGTGCAGGAAGAAGAAGGCCGGCTGATCGATATGGATCAGGTGACGCGGCTGGCCGTGGAGCGGGTGGAGAGTTCGGGCATTGTCTTCCTGGACGAGATCGATAAGATTGCCGGGCGCGAGGGCGGGCATGGTCCCGATGTTTCACGCGAGGGCGTGCAGCGCGACATTCTGCCCATCGTCGAAGGTACGACGGTGAACACGCGTTATGGCATGGTGCGGACCGACTTCATTCTGTTTATTGCGGCGGGTGCGTTCCATGTCTCGAAGCCGAGCGATCTGATTCCGGAGCTGCAGGGACGGTTTCCGATTCGCGTTGAGTTGCAGTCGCTCACGGTGGAAGACTTTGTGCGGATTCTGACGGAGCCGAAGTCGTCGCTGGTCCGGCAATACACGGCGCTGCTCGAAACCGAGGGACTAAAGCTGGAGTTCACCCCGGAAGCGATTGCAGAGATGGCGCAGTTCGCATTCAAGGTGAATGAGGGGACGGAAAACATTGGGGCGAGGCGTCTGCACACGATTATGGAGAAGGTGCTGGACGAGATCAGCTTTTCCGCGCCGGACCTGACGCGCGCGCAACAGAAGGGCGAGCAGAAGAATCAGGGAACGGTGGTGGAGTTGGCCGCCGTTGGCGAGGGGACCAAGGCGCCGTTGCCGGTCATCGAGCGCGAGACAGCGAATGGGATAGAGAAGGTAATGGTCATCGATCCGGAGTATGTGCGCCAGATGGTGGCGGACATCGTGAAGAACCAGGATCTGTCGCGGTACATTCTGTAGAACAGCCCGTAGCCTGTAGCGGGTAGGCGGTTGTCAGCGGGCGATGGTCTGCCGACGGGAGATTGCGTGCGCCCCCCTACAATCGGAACGATGTCCACTACGGTCCGTTCCTTTTCAAAAATCAATCTGGGGCTGGCCATTGGTCCGTCGCGCGCCGATGGATTTCATGCGCTGACGACTTGCTACCAGACCCTCGCCGCGCATGACCTGGTTACGGTTGAGGCGCAGCGAGTGGCGCAGACAAGGTTGCGGCTCACCAGCAATGACGAGCGCGTTCCCACCGACGCCAGCAACACCGCCTGGATGATGGCTGAGCGGGCGCTCGGCGCGCTCGGAGTGCAGGCCGAGATTCATATCCATATTGAGAAACGCTTGCCGGTACAGGGCGGGATTGGGGCGGGATCGGCGAATGCGGTGGCGGCGTTGATTGGGCTGGAGCGGGAACTGGAGCGGGCCGGGATCGCCGAATTGCCGGAATCCGAGAAGCTGCGAATCGCGGCTGAGGTTGGGTCCGACGTGCCGCTGTTTCTGATTGGCGGCACTGTGCTGGGGGTGGGGCGCGGCGAGGAAGTGTCGCCTCTTCCCGATATTCCGCCGACTGAATGCGTGCTTGCGCTGCCCGAGGTCGGGGTTTCCACTCCGCAGGCTTATCGGGACTGGGATGCACTCCAGGGTGCAGGGCACAGGGTGCGAGGTATAGCTGCCGATCGGGAATTGACCGGCTCTTATGGCTCCGATAGACTAACTATGTTGAGTCGAGCTCTCGCCTCGGTGTTGGGTCCGAGGCCTCCGGAGGGAATGTCCGCCGGGGTTGGCGCGCACTCCTCCGGTGTCTCCGCAAAGGGCGGGGGCCTGGCCGGGAAGACGGAGAGTGATCCGCTTCTTGCGCTTGTCCGAACCGGGATCGAAAACGATTTCGAAGAAGTCGTCTTCCGGCAGTATCCCTCTCTCGGAAATATCAAGCGCATACTTGCGGGCTCCGGTGACCCTGAGGAGTCGGCCATCTACGCGGCGCTCTCCGGATCCGGATCGGCCCTGTTCGGGCTGTACGGAATGGCGGCTGCGGCGGAAGCGGCAGAGGTTCGGCTCAGGGAAGCGGGTGTTCGATCGCTGCGGACGATGACTCTGCCGCGGGACGAATACTGGCGGACGATGGTGGAGTAGCAAAGCGCGGTCAGCTAAGAGCCGGTTAGGTGAGAAGCGGTTAGTAAGTTAGCGGGTGGCGGGATCGATCAAGCTTTTCGTAACTGGGCGATCGACTAATGGTAGGTCAAGTGCCTTTCTGCCGAAACCGGCCAACAGCAGGCCAGTTTCGGGATCCAGGGAGTCGAGCAGGATGTTGAGAGTGTTTTACTGGGCGATCGACTAATGGTAGGTCAAGTGCCTTT
>CAZKJB010000362.1:0-3843 GCA_964552975.1 uncultured Occallatibacter sp.
CTGGCCTGGGGCGACGGCTACTTTCCGTTTCTCTATGGCGCACGGCCCGATTCGACCTACGATCCTGCAACTGGCAACGCACCGACGAATTGGGAGCTCTACCGCGAGATGTGGGGTTCCGATGGCGAGTTCATTATCGACGGAAATTTGAAGTCGGTGGAGTGGGTGGACCGCCTGCACACGATCCACGTGCCGACGCTGGTGATGGCCGGCGACCACGACGAGTGCGACCCCAGCCTGAGCAAGGAGATGCACGAAAGAATTGCCGGGTCGAAGCTGGTGATTTTTCCGAATGCCGGCCACATGAACTTTATTGACCAGCCGGAGCTGTGGCAGAAAGCGGTGAATGGATTTCTGAGCGAAAGCAAGTAGCGCAAACGCACAACGGCCCGGAATCCTTAAGACTCCGGGCCGTTTTTTCCGCCAGTCGTGGTGCGAGTTGTTTGCGAGCTAGGCTGCCTTCGGTGTTTTGGCTGCCTTGGCTGCCTTTGCAGCCTTGGCTTGCTCAACAAGCTTGGTAAAGCCCTCCGGATCCTTGATGGCGATGTCGGAGAGAACCTTGCGGTCGAGCTCGATGCCGGCAATCTTGAGACCGTTGATGAATTGGGAGTAGCTGGTGCCGTTCAGCTTGCAAGCGGCGGTGATGCGCACGATCCAGAGCGAGCGGAACTGGCGCTTCTTGAGGCGGCGGCCGGTGTAGGCAAATTTCAGGCCGCGCTCGACGGCTTCCTGAGCTGCCTGGTAGAGCTTCGATTTGGTAAGGAAATAACCGCTGGCGCGATTGAGAATTTTCTTGCGCCGGTCATTCCTCTTTGTGCCACGTTTTACGCGGGGCATGGTGGGTTCTCCTTTTTGCGTTTCTGTTTACGCGGCTGGAGGCAGGAGGCCACATTCGGTGGCTGTCAACCTCTTCACTCGCTGTTTCAAGCCTGATCTCTCGCCGATCTCAATTTCATCGAAGCTCGGCGGGGAGTGCTGCGCACTGCAGCCCCTTGGACAAGTGTCGTCCTCAGGCGTAAGGAATCATGCGCGCTACCTTCGCGTAATCGCCGTCGGAAACCAGCAGGGTCTTTCCCAACTTCCGCTTGGTCTTCGGCGCCTTTGACGTAAGGATGTGCCGCGTCTTCGTCTGGCCCCGCTTGATCTTGCCGGTGCCAGTCTTACTGAAGCGCTTGGCCGCGCCCGAATGGGTCTTCAACTTAGGCATTTTCTTCTCGTTTGCTGTTTTTGACGAGCGGATCGCTCGCGTCAGGCCTGAAGGCAGACAAATCCCTGACCTTTAAGGCCTCAACAAGTATAACGTAAGGCCGCTTTTAACGCGAGCAGTGACTTTGCAGCGAGCAAAGGCCTAGAATCGCCGGTGCGCAAGGGGTTCCGGAGGCAGCGATGCGGAGAACCAGTCTGAAAGTTAGCATTTGGGTACTCGCGGGAGCAATCGTGACCGGCTTTTGGGTCCTGTTCGCAATGGTTGCAGGTCCGGGCCACTTTGATGGGCATTGGACTGTTGTTGCGATCACCGTTCCAGCTTCTCGGCTCTGGCAAACAAAACCGGTCACCTGGTATACCGTCATGTTCCTCAACGCCGCTATCTATGGTCTCCTCGGTCTTGCGATTGAACCGTTGCTTCGGTTCCGCCGCCAATTGCCGCTCGAACCGCGCCCCGCCAATTCGCGACTGTCCTCGTAGAGCGCCCTCACTCTGAAGGGTCGTCAGCCGTGAAGGGCGAACAGCATGGCTTCTCAGTGGCATGGAAGTTCATGACTTCGCTCCGGATCCCGTCCGGGTCGAAGAGATTCAGTTGATACTTGCCGTCCAAGCCAATCTTTGGGGCGGCGTTTGGTTGACCCGTTAGGCGGTTTGCCGCCGCGAGAACCTTGAATTCGTCAGGCACCGAGACGACTCCAATGGAAAAATGATCCATCACACCCAGTTCGCGCTGCGTCATGTCGGCAGGAATGCCTGAGCTTCCCCTGGTCATCATGTACTCGATCCAGTCGTGGCCGTCTGGGCACTGCTGGCTCACCCAGTTCACCTGGTCGTTGCGGCCGCCCCACCAGTACGGGCGAAAGCCGAGCAGGTCGCGATAGAACTTGTCCTCTGCCGCTCGATCGTGGACCATGTACCCGACGTGGATGATGTGATGCCCGATGGCTGTGGGAGCCGCGACTGGCGGGGGCGATTTAGGCGGCTGCACAAACTCCACCTTGTTGCCCTCGGGGTCGAGCACAGCAAACCATCGGCTGCCGTCGGAGCCTTTTTCTAAATGGGCCGGCGTCTTCCATCCCTTGGCGGCAAGATATTTGAGCAGGCCTTCGACATTTGCTGTGTTCCATGCGATGTGATCAAGCCGGTTGACACCCTGCCCGGCCGGCAATGGCAAGACCTCAATGAATTGGGTGGAGTTCAAAGCATAGCGCACGCCTTGCCGATTCTCCGGATCGGGCAACTTTACCGCCCCGATGATTGCGGTGTAGTAGTGCTCGGTGGCTGTGGGGTCCGAGGTGTAGACAGCGATATGCGAAATCCCGATGATCCCGGGCCGCGCGGGCGCGGATTGGGCCAATGCGGCCGCTACGGTAAAAGCGGCGAGAAGAAAAACGGCAGGCAGTCTCTTGAACATCCCGGTTTCCTCACGATCTTTGGAGCCAGATAACCATAAATCGATTTTGCGCAACACGCAATCGATATGGAGCTGGACCGGGCCTTGTGAGTGCCGCCTCCAACCGCCTGATGACGAAAACAGCCTTTCTTCCGAGACGGGAGCGCTCCGCACCCTTGGGCCGCTGACCGATCCCCTCGTGCTCTTCCTTTTTGGCAGTCTTCCTGGGGCGATTCAGACGGAATCTAACGAAAACCGGGATGCACCGATGTTTAATTGTTTGCGAGTGCTTCTGGCAACTTGAGTGCACTAAGGCTTAATGCAGGCTTTTGTATCAAAATTGGTTACAGCTCAAGATGCAATCGGTAATATCTTTTTCAAATGAATCTGAAAATAAGTCTTGACAGGTCTTTAGCGCGTTTGTAACGATGCTGCGCGTGACAATTGTGGTCTGACCACATCCTCTAATCAAAACGCATGTATACGAATCCAGTCTTTTCAGAACACGCCGACGGCGCAAGCAACGTCGGTGATCAACCCAAAAATTCAACAGGAGGCACCTATGCAGCAGATTCGGAGGAAAGCAGTGAAGCAAAGCATTGAATGTGCGTCGAGATGGCCCGTCCGCCTCGCCAGCATGCTCGTTCTAACAGTTCTCTTGCTTGCGACCGGCGTTACACGTGCGCAAATCGCAGGAACCGGAAACATCCAGGGCACAGTAACTGACTCAACCAGTGCGGTGGTGGCGGGCGCAAGTGTGGTGCTCACCGACGAATCGACACAAGTTAAGCGCAGCACTGTAAGCGACAGCAGTGGCGTGTATCTTTTTCCCGACGTCCCGATCAGCACCTATGACCTTAGAGTCACCGCGACGGGGTTCAAGACCTACGAACAAAAAGGCATCGTCCTTGAAGTCGGCAGCAGCATCAGCATCAATGCCACTTTGTCTGTGGGCAGCAAGGAGCAGACGATCGAGGTCCAAGCCCAGGCCCTCGCGCTGCAAACCGAGGACGCTACTTTTAAACAGACCATCGACCACGATGCGGTCACCGAAATGCCTCTGAACGGCCGGCAGATGACCGCACTGATTACTGCATCGGGAGGCTCGAGCCCGGCTCCTGGCGGCGACTTTACGGGCAGCAAATACTCCTACCAGACCATTTCAGTCTCGATTGCCGGCGGCGGCGGGAACACAACCCTTTGGCGGTTTGATGGCGGCGACAACCAGGACTACATGGCCAACG
>CAZKJB010000363.1:0-3836 GCA_964552975.1 uncultured Occallatibacter sp.
CGCGGACACACTCCTACTTTCCGCGTACACGGCTCAGAAATCAAGGTTAGCACACAGCCGCGACCCGGGCAAACGCGGAAAAACCAGCAAGACAGGCCTTCGGCCGGCGATAAGTCCCCTCTGCGGGCCGCTGGTTTTCACTGTTCGCCTGCATCCGTCCATATCCTCCCGCAATCGCGGCCCACAACACGCCGCGGCACCGCCGATTATCCACCACCCCGCGCGGATTTGCCTTGACACGGCCGCATAAACAATCGACCCTTTTTTCGTCCCTATTATTTTTTCCTTGAGGTTGTTCGATGAACCTAAAGAGACTCTTTCCAACGCTTGTATTGATCTTTGCATTCGCCGCTTGCCTGTCTGTGGCTCTCTCCGCTGCAGCACAATCCACCCCGCGTAAACCCCGCGTCGCGATCATGGACTTCGATTACGCGACCGTGCAAACTTCGACCGCCGCGCTGTTCGGCACTAACGTCGACGTGGGTAAGGGCATCACCGACCTGCTGATCACCGACCTGGTCAAAGACGGCACCTACTCCGTGATCGAGCGCCAGGCTCTCGACAAGCTGATGACCGAACAGAACTTTTCCAACTCCAATCGCGCCGACCCTACCAGCGCCGCCAAGCTCGGCAAGCTTCTTGGCGTTGACGCCATCATCGTCGGCTCCATCACCGAATTCGGCAGCGAGACGCAGAAGAAAAACATCGGCGGCGGCGGCGGCAACTGGGGCGGCTTTGGCATCGGCGGTATCGGCCACTCCAACTCCAAAGCCAACGTCGGGATTACAGCGCGGCTGGTAAACGTGGAGACCGGCGAAATTCTTGCCGTGGCCGATGGCACCGGCCAGTCCAGCCGCTCTTCTACGTCGCTGCTGGGTGGCGGCGGCGATTGGCACGGCTTCGGCGGCGGCAACGTCGACTTCGGGTCAAGCAACTTTCAGAACACCATCATCGGCGAGGCCACCAAGGACGCCGTCGATAAGCTCACCGCCAATCTCGTCGCCGACGGCTCCAAGGTCACCATTCAGGTTGCCAAGATTGACGGCCTGGTGGCAGCGGTCGACGGTGGGCAGATTATTTTGAATGTCGGCACCAAAGCCGGCGTGCATCCAGGCGACCAGCTGGAAATCTATCGCGTGACCAAAGAGATCAAGGATCCTGCGACCGGCGCTGTGATTCGCCGTCTCAGCACCACCGTCGGCATCGTAAAAGCCACTGACGTCGACGACGCTTCGGCCGTGTGCACGCCTGTAGCCGGCACCGGCTTCATGGTCGGCGACATGGTGAGAAGTCGGCAATAACATCAGCCCTCCCGCAACGGTGCCCGCCGCGAACCTCACGCGGCGGGCATTGTTTTTTCTAGCATGCCGTTCCTCGCATCGGCATCTCGCAAATTCTTCTCCACTCCGAAAGTGCCCTTGCAGAAATTCGCGTTTGGGTTGATGATTCGTGTGCTTCCCCTCAACAGGTTCTTCTCGTTCAGAAAGATGAAGAAGGGCTTCGCCTTGAAAGGGGAAAATCGTGAAGAAGCTACTCGCAATCTTTCTTTGTGTCCTATTTCCAATCAGCGCTTTTGCCGGCGAGAACGGCTACAAGATCGTCTACGACGGTGGGTCTCTTCCTGACGCCAAAGCCGGAACCGACATGAAACTGAGCATCGAGGGCAGCAATGTTCGGATCGTGAAAGGCAAGGACGAAGTCGTGGTGATTCCGGCTGCTGCGATCACCGAGATCAGCTATGGGCAAGATGTTCACCGCAGGGTTGGAGCAGCAATCGGTGTCGCCGTTGTCTCGTTCGGCATTGGAGCCTTACTCGCGTTGTCCAAGTCAAAGAAGCATTTTGTCGGGCTGACATGGGACAGCGATGGAAAGAAAGGCGGCCTCGCCTTTCAAGCTGATAAGAACGACTACCGTGGCTTATTGGCCGGACTCGAAGGCATCACGGGGAAGAAAGCGGTCGACTCGGACACCATGACGGTAAAGAACTGAAGCCCCGCGTGCTGTCCAGAGTGCAGGGGAACTGCGGCAGACCCAAGTGTTAACTTGAATGCTGGCGCCCCAATGAGCCGACGCACGCGCAAAACGCTTCTCATCGTCGCCGCGGTCCTGTTGTTGCTTGCCGTGGCCGTCTTCCTGCGCTCGAAGGCGCCGCCCGAGGCCGCGCGTCTGCTGCCGGAATCCGACGGCATCCTGTACATCAACTTTGCGCCCATCCGCGCCTTCGCCCACTTCAAGAAGCTCAAGCCTCCGGACCGCGTGCCCGACTACCAGGAGTTTGTCGACGCCACCGGCATCGATTGGGAGGAGGATGTAAACCAGGTGGCGATCGCCCTGCATCGCATGCCCGACCCCAACGGCCCGAATGGCCCGGTGGCCTACTCCATGGTGCTGGTCGGCAAAATCACCGGCCAAAAACTCAATGCCTGGCTCGATGCGCATGCCACCTCGCGCGAAACGTATGCCAGCCATACCATCTACAACATTTCGTCCCAGGACCGCACAGTGCGCGTGGCGCAGATCGGTTACGACACGATCGCCGTCAGCAACACGCCCACCCCTGAGCAGATCCACTCCATCCTCGACCGTCATCGCGCCGCCGCGCTTCCCTTCTCCGGCTCGTCGCTCCTTCAGCAGCATTATCATGATGTGCCGTTGCTCTCGCTGGCCTGGGGCGTCGGCCAAATCGGCCTGCCTTTCTCAGAGAGCGGCGAGATTCATGTTTTTGGCCTGGCGCTGCCCCTCGAGCCGGACTCGACCATCATTGCCAGCGTGGCGCCGGCGCTGCCGGTACCCGGATCTCTGCGCCTGCGCGTGGAAGATATTGCCGCGAACGAGGACGCTGCCGCAAGCCAGGCCGCTTCCTTGGCAACATTAGTGACCCTGGCGCGCGGACTAACAATTTCTCTCGACGACAAAGCAGCCAATAAGAGCCTGAAGGAACTGCTGAAAACAGCAGAAGTGAACCAGCACGGCGAGCGCGTCGTGGTTACGGCCTCAGTGCCCGCAAGCTTTTTTACAGGACAGTAAAATCCTTTTGAGCCGGATTTCGGATTTCTCGACCGCGCATGAAAAGAACGGCGCTTCAAACGCTCATGTCCGGATTTAGACTCGCCTTGCGAAGAATCGAGACTTGAATCGCGCTCGAATTGCGCCAAATTGAACATCGGCGCTAGCCCGGAGGGGTAGTCCAAGCGAAACTGAGATACTACTCTTGGAACGAAAAAGCCACGGAACGAACGACATTGACCGCTTCCACTTTTGTTCCCCCGCGCAGCGGATGCTGCGCCAACTTAATGCACTGGAGAAGTTTCATGAAAAACCTGCAGCAGCTCCTCAAGCTTTTGGCATCCACGAGCTTTCTTGCCCTTGTATACGTATCCATCCCCGCAGCGCGCGCCGCTTCTGACGCGGCTAAGAGCGATTCCTCGCATCCAGTGCTTACCGGCCAGGCAGCGTTTACCGATGCGGCCCACGAAGCGCCCGGAATTCGCAGGCACCTCACGGTCGCGGACCTGCCCGCCCCCGCCCCCGACCAGTCGGTCGACAACGGCGCACACGTCGTTGCCCGTCCGGCAGACGCGTGGCCCATCGCGCCCAAGGGCTTCAAGGTGGAGCTCTATTCCACGGGCCTCGATAACCCGCGGCTCATTCGCTTCGCGCCCAACGGCGATTTGTTTCTCGCCGAAAGCGAAACGGGCAAGATCAAGGTGTTTCGCGGCGTCAAGCCTGACGGCACACCGCAGCAGATGACCGTGTTTGCCACCGGCCTGCACCAGCCCTTCGGCATCGCCTTCTATCCGCTCGGTCCCAATCCGCAATGGGTTTACATCGGCGAC
>CAZKJB010000364.1:0-3791 GCA_964552975.1 uncultured Occallatibacter sp.
CAGTTCCCGCCGTGGCCGAGTAGCTATACGTCAGCGGACGGTTCTGAGGGCTCATTCCCACGGAGGTGATCGACGCCGTGTCGCCCGGCTTGATCGTTGTCGGGCTGGCCGAGCAGCTGATCGTCGGCGGCTCGAAGGCCTTCACGGTTATGCCAGCCGTGCAGGTCGCAACCTCCCACGGCTTCATGCCCTCTTTTCCCTTTTTTCCTTCCTTCACCGAGCCCTGCACGTTGTACTCGCCCGGCGCCAATGCCGAGGTATCCACTGTCACCGTGGTCCCGTTCCCTGTCACGCCGGTTCCAGACCAGCTGTAGATCACGTTGTCTTTCGGGTTTAGTCCGCCCGCCGAAACAGAGATTGTCACCGGGTCGCCTGGGAAAATCGTCTCCGGGGCCGCTGAGCACGCCAGAGTGATTGGAGGAGGAGGCGCAATCTCACCAACATGGAAGACCATGCCCGCGCTTAATCGCGCTGCGTTGATGTTCGCCCGCCCTGCATAAATGCCAGGTCCCCAGTCGTCGTGCATGTATTCATAGTCCGCTTGAAAAATTCGGATCGCAAAATGGTGGTTCAGCAGGGGCGTCTCGTAGTCCATGCCGCCGCCCACCGTCAATCCGGGTCCCCACTTGTTGGGTTCATAGTATGGGCCGCCAACCAGGGCGCCTTCGACCAGTGCGTGTACAAAAGGAGTCAAATGCTCTGATGGAAATCGAAAAACCATTCCGCCGCCCACTGTCGTGAAGGCATCGTCGTTCCCGTCGGAGCCGATATTGGAACCTGCAACCTGGTCGCCCCACTCGTGAACGCCGACCTCCGCCTGCAGGCCAACAAAGCGGTTAAAGAAATATGCGCCGCTTGCTACGCCGCCCAGGTTCACCGCGTCGTACGACTGCGTTACGGGCGCGCCGCCTGGCGCCAGTGTCGAAACCGATCCCTTTGGGGCCAAATAGCTGTAACCGACAAAGATGTCCCACCTGGACGGATTTGAATTCGTCGTTCCATGAGCAGATGGACTAGCTTGAGCGGCCAGAACGGCAGGCGCCATCAAAACAGAAACAAAAGCCAAAACACGGCTCGCTGATTTTAGGAAATCAGTTTGCATGCGTTTATCCTCCGCAGACTGGGTAAATGAACCACTGGAGTGAATTTCCTTGCGAGCGCAATAAGTCGCTCAGTTGCTGCAGAGTATGATGCGTCAAACGTTCCTTACAGCAGGACCAAAATTAGTACAGGACAAATCGCAGGACGCAGTTTTCGCCAAAACTTGCTCCACTACCGCTCAATTTGGCTATCTTTATTACCATCATTTATTACTTCCGTAATGCTTGCTAATCTGCTGATTTCTTTGCGCAGACCAGCCTTGGCCCATGAAGATTCTGCGATTCGGTTTGCCCGTTGCTCTGCAGGATAGAAGATCGACGAAGCAACATCCGGGAGCGCGAATCTTCTCATGCATTCCTCGAGCACGCGGTGCTTCTCCACCTGAAAATTCATTGGAGACACGTGGCCGGTCAACCGCCCGAGACTCGGAAGGTTCGAACCACAATCTCAAAATCCTGCTTAGTTTTTCGATGAATGCAGATCTCAGCCAAGGCCAGAACGACGGCATTTCCCAAAGTGAGAACGGCGTTGTCGTCGCGTTGCCCAGGCTACCGCCTGCAACCAGCAGAGACTACTGCGTGGGCTCAAGGGTCAACCTTTGCACCCGCCAATTCAGAAGTTCAGCAGCATATAAAAGATTCTCAGACGGGCATGCCAGTTCGTGAATCCAACCAAACTGCCCTGGGCCGCGCCCAGTCGTGCCAAGCACGCCAAGCACTCTGCCATCCAGGGAGAGTTTATAGATGCGCCCCGGATAGCCGTCTGAGGTATAGAGCACCTGATGCGGGCCCGGCGTGATGCAAATCGCCCACGGAGAACCGTTCATCTGGGTCTTGTTCAACGGTGCCGGAGTCTCGGCAGTGGCGGGCACTTCCGATGGCATGTTTCCCATCCAGGGGCGGGTCTTGTGGTCGTACGGAACGTTGATGTGGATTTCGCGCAGATATTTGCCGTCCCCATCGAAAACCTGGATCCAGCCGTTGCCGCGGTCTGCCACATAAACATTCCCCGCATCATCCGTGGCGATACTGTGCGGCGTATTGAACTGGCCCGGACCAGTTCCCGGTTCGCCCCAGGACTTGATCCAATTGCCGTCCTTATCGATCTTGGCTACCCGGGAATTAATGTAGCCGTCGCTGATATAGGTATTGCCCGCTGCGTCCCACGCCATATCGGTCACCTGGCGAAACTGCCCGTCGATCGGCGGCAGCGGCGGCTTGGGATGCTTCAGCGGAGCTGTGTTTTCGTCGGCGGCCTCCTGCTTGCGGCCGAAGACCATCAATACCCGGCCTTCCGGGCTGAATTTGATCACCATATCCGACCCCTTGTCGGCGGCCCATATGTTGTCTTCCTTATCCACTTTCACGGCATGGGCAAAGCTCCACGCATACAGATTGTGGCCGATCTCGCGGACGTAATTTCCATTGGCGTCAAACTCGAGCAGTTGGGCCGCCGCTGCAGCGTAGGCTGGGCCCGTGGTGCCGCCGCGAGAAAAGACAAAAACATGCCCCTTTGAATTGACCGCCACGCCCGCGGCCTCTCCGAAATACAGATTCGGTGGCAATTTAAAGAAATCCGTCTGGGCATGGAACTTGATCTCGGGCACCGATTGCTGGGCAAACACCTGGATAGGCAGGCAAAAAATCGCCGCCAATGCGAGACATTTCATGCATACCCTCCTGCGAGTAACTGTGTTAGTCCGATAGTCGTCGTTAGGCGCTTTATTTGCTTCATGAGGATTCTAACGCGCAAATCTGATCCGACACCGCAAGATGGTTCCAAGAGGATCGGCGCCTACCCGTCAATAACCCTTCGGTAAGAATTCTGGATTGGCAGAGTCTATTGCACTGGCCGCACAGCCGCCTGAAAAACCCAATTTGGAACTGGTAGCGGCAGCAATGCAGTGTACCGAGCGACGGCAAACCACAGTATCCAGCACATGATATTCGACCTCAGATTTCTAGAACTCAGTTTGCATATAATTTCCGCCTTTTGGCGCACAATCATTCCATGCGAG
Source organism: uncultured Occallatibacter sp. (assembly GCA_964552975.1). Taxonomy (GTDB): domain Bacteria; phylum Acidobacteriota; class Terriglobia; order Terriglobales; family Acidobacteriaceae; genus Telmatobacter. The sequence continues at coordinate 3,119 of CAZKJB010000364.1, forward strand.
ATCCTCGCCAAAATGCGCACTCAACCCCCTTGTCAGAACCCGTCACTGCTACTGAACTGTCCCCGGCTTCTCGGTTCCTTGACCCTTCGCTCCCCGTCCCGTGTCCACTGACCACTGTTCTTACCCCCTCCCCCTATGCCCGAAAACACCAAATTTCTCGCTGTACTGCTGTACGAACCATCAACCAATTCTTTTTCAATAACTTACGGCCATAACCTCAATCCATGTACACCCGCTGTACCGCTGTACACTACCTCCAACCGACACAATCCGAAAGGCTTATACGTCAACCGCAAAAAACCGTACAGCCGCTGAACGCTGGAGAACAGAAATATCTAAATGGTCCAAAATGAATGGTTTAGATTGTTCGCTCAGAACCAGCGATGACAGAAAGGGACACTGTTCAGGCAGATTTCAGCAAGAATTCGCGCATGATTCGCATAATTATTGATAGGCCTTGCCAGGATTGGACCGCGAAACTTACCGCGCTTGAAGCTCCTCGAGCGCCACGTTGTACGGCGGCAGAACGCCGCATTCGGCAGCCATGCGGAAGAAGCCTTTCATCCCTTCTATGCACTCCTCGTCGAGAACGTAGTGGATGTTCGTCGTCAAGTAGTCGCGAATCGTGCTCTCGGAAATCGGAAACTTCTCGGCCCACTCAGCAACAAGCGCA
>CAZKJB010000365.1:0-3767 GCA_964552975.1 uncultured Occallatibacter sp.
AGACCCCGCTTTAACAGTCTCTGAACCGCTGCTCACTTCCGTCAGCAGTCCCGCTTCCGCATCTCTTTCAACATCCCTTCCATGCGCAGATCAATATTTTCGGCATGGCAACTGGGAGATGGCTTTCGTTTCCGCAATCACCTGCGCTGCCTCATGGATGCCTTTGGCATTCCAATGTGTGTCGTCCATCCAGTAGATATATTCGTCACGAGGAAGCAATGCCTTCGCCTCTTCCCTGAAGTGCGGGGTCAGATTCACCACCGGGACATGAGCGGCGACAAGGCGCTCTTCGACGATATCGAGGAAAGGCCTGCGCTCCGGTAGCGGCGAAGGCGGCACAATCAAATCGTGGTAGACAACGTATTTGTCCGGAACCAGCAATACGAGCAGGCCGATCCCCTCCTTTTCAAGTTGTGTTTTGAGTGCGACAAAATACGCCGGATCGGTCGGTCGATCCAACTCATAATTCTCTATCTCCGTTTTTCCGAATAGCACTTCACGCCCGTTACTCAATCGGGCCTCTGCCACTCCGCGGAACGGATTCGGAAGGATCTTGTCGTTCTGGAAAAGTCTGACAGCGCGGCCAAAGACGATTTGCAGCGGGGAATAGTCTCTTAGCCGTTGCAGCAATTCCACGCGCTCAGTGCCGAGGATTCTACTGAGAAGCCGAAATCCAAGGTGTGGCCTGGGTTCGTTCATGAGAGGAAGGAGAGGAATCGGGGTGCGCTCCGACTGTTCCCAGACCACGAGTCCGCGAGTCATTTGCAGGTGATTCAACAGTTCTAAAGAATTTGGACTCGAACCCCCGTTGTAGACAGGACAGCCAGAAATATTCCCCAACTGCTCATTCAATGTCTGGTCATCCCTGACTGCTGCGCCAGCCGTGAATGAGTCGCCGAGGAGCAGAATACCCTGGAACGGTTTGGCGATCTCGCGTCGATTCCTGTAGCCATCCGCATCGGTCGTGAATACATCCTCCCGGTATTGGCGCATGTGCCGAAGGTTCCCAAGGTTAGCGAGATCGCCATACGACCGAGGGTTCCAATAGAACCCATTCCGGATGAATGGCCTGTTTCCGGTCGCGAATGCGCTCAAGGCCTCCCATCCTCTGAAGGCGATGAGCCTTGGCGGCAGAGACCGAAGCGAAACGTCCAGCAGAAAACAAATCAACACGATGGCAGGAGCGATCCGGCCGAGTGAAATTCCATGTCGCGAGTTTTTCGTCAAGTCGGTCATTTGGAATGCCAAAATGTAGCCACTAGAACTGGAAGTAGAGGAAGGGCGATTGCTGCCCTCCGTAGATGAAAACGATGCAGATCAAGAAAAGAACACCTAACGCCAAAACTGGAACCGGTCGCCATTGATGCCGAATTTCAAACGTGTTTGGCCCAAAATGTGCCACCCCGCCTGCGATGAGCAAAAGCGCGGCGAGTGATTGCCAGCTGTCGATGCGGATTCCAGGTTTCCAACTGAACATCGTTTTCAGCAGTCCGGACGCCATCGAGAAGTCAGTGGATCGAAAGATGACCCAACCAATAACTACAAGCAGAAACGTCCCCGTTTTTCGAAGAGCGATCGGCCAGCGGTCCAGCATGTCTTTGCTGAATCGTGTAGCGACCAACAGCAAGCCGTGGTAAGCGCCCCAGACGACGAACGTCCAGTTGGCGCCATGCCACAAGCCCCCAAGCAACATCGTAATCATCAGATTGACACTGGTTCTCCATTTCCCGCACCGGCTTCCACCTAATGGAAAATACAGATAATCGCGCAGTACGGTTGACAGCGAGATGTGCCAGCGACTCCAGAAATCGGAGATATCCGACGCTTTGTAAGGAGAGTTGAAGTTCTGCGGAAGCCGGAGGCCAAACATCGCGCCCAACCCCACAGCCATATCGCTATATCCTGAAAAATCGAAATAGAGCTGATAGCTGTAGCCCAGTACACATAACCATGTCCCCAGGGTGGAGAGCGACTGCCATTGTGCAAGCGCAGGATTGATGATCTGCGCAATCGTATCGGCAACCAAAACTTTCTTGATCATTCCGATCACAAAAAATGACCACCCGCGCTCGAAACCGGCGGCCTGATTTGTGTGGTCGATGTTTTCTAAATCTCCTTCGATTTGACGAAAACGCACAATGGGTCCGGCAACCAATTGGGAGAAGAGCGAGACATAGCAGGAAAACTCGAAAATATTGCGGGTGGGCTTGATGACACCCCGATAGCTGTCGACGATGTAAGTAATCGTATGAAATGTATAGAAGGAGATCCCGATCGGTAAGGCGATGTCAAAAATGGGGGTACGTAGGTTTGAATGGGAGGCTTCGAAAAGCCAGTTGACTGAAGTTGAAGCAAAATTCGCATACTTGAAAACCGCCAACAGGGATAAGTCAAATACGATGGGTAATACAAGACAAAGGCGTCGGTGTCTTCTATCGGTCCAACGAAGAAAGCCCAATCCGGCGCCATAACTGACGGCCGTGGACAAAGCCATGAGAATGCAATATTTCGGATTCCAATATGAGTAAAAAATATACCCCGTGATCGTGAGCCACACGTACCGCTGAAGCTTGGTGCGCAACCACCAAAAAACGAAATAAGTTATGGGCAGGAAGAAATAGAGAAAGGGAAGGCTATTAAAGAGCATTCAGTCTCACCTTGATTGAGCCATTGACGACTGGAGCGTTGACCCTGGCCTCCCCAAACTTTTATGCAAGTGCGATTGCTAGTGTAGCGCAGCGGGAGATGATGTTTGCTGACCAACTTAATTGGAGGTGTGGGAAAGTTAGCAGCGTTCTTTTCACTTAGCGCAGTTCGAAAGCTCACGACCCCACTGCCGCTAACAGGCCACGCTTCTTCATCTCCGTTATCACCCGCTCCACCTTCCAGTCCAGCGCGCCAGTTCCGTCAATCACCAGATCGGCGTTCGCCGCCGAGGGCCGCACGTAGGCCTCGCTCGATGGCCTCACCGTCAGGTCATATTGATGGCGCACCAGTTCCGGCGTGCGTCCGCGTTCTTCCACGTCGCGTTTCAGCCGCCGCTCAAAGCACAATAAATCCGGCGTATCGATATACACGCGCAGGCTGTAGAGCGGCAAGAGTTCCGGATAGTAGAGCGCAAACAGACCCTCCACCACCAGAAATGGTCCCGGATCCACGCGCTCGGTGCGCCCGGGAACGCGCGTGTACGTCGCAAAATCATAAACGGGGCGATCAACATGATCGCCGCGCCCCAGGGCCGCAACATGCTCAGCGAGCAGCGGAACTTCGATCATCGCTGGAACGTCGAAGTTCCGCTTCATCCGCTCTTCCAACGGCAAATGCCCAAGGTCAAGGTAATAGTCATCGAGGTGATAGCGCAATCCGCCCAGGGTGCGCGCCAGCTCGGCAGCCAGCGTTGTCTTTCCAGATCCGGAGCAGCCGGCGATTCCCAGCACTGTTGGCGGAAACGGCAGCCGCTGGCTCTTCGCGCCACTTTCGAGTGCGACTCGCGCGCTCATTGGCGCCTCAAGACTCCGCTTCCACGCGTGCGGCAATCCTCGGCGTCAACCGCTTCAGCAATCCGGCAAGCTGGTGCTCCACCATGCGCCCAGCCTCATATACCTCTTCGTGGCTTAACTGCGCTGCACCTAGTCCCGCCGCCAGATTCGTCACGCAGCTCAGCCCCAGTACTTCAATTCCCATGTGCCGCGCCACAATCGTCTCCGGCACGGTCGACATGCCCACCAGTGTTGCGCCCAGCGCGCGAAATGCGCGAATCTCCGCGG
>CAZKJB010000366.1:0-3761 GCA_964552975.1 uncultured Occallatibacter sp.
GTGACCGGCTCAAGAAGGCCGGACGGCAGCAGCGGAGAATCCTTGGTATAAGCGCGCACGTTCGTCTTCGTATACGTCTTGGTGGCCGATGGCTGCAGATCGCCGATGATCCGGTTGGGCCATAGATTCGACACTTCAACTTCCACCGCGTTGTCTCCCGCATGAAGCTGGCGATCGATGCGCGCGACGAATGGCGCTCTCCACAGTGTCTGCACGGGAACGCCATTGATGCGGACGGACGCAATCTCGCGCACGTCGCCCAGGTTCAGCCACATTTGCCGCTGCGCCAGGATCGCGGCACCAGAAACGTGCAGAGTGGTCCGATAGGTCGCCGTTCCCGAAAAATACCGAACACCCGGATCCTGCGAGTCGGTCCACGACCCGAAATGCTCGACGGGAATCGAAGATGGCGCGCCCCACCCGGCAGGAAACGAAAGCGTCCATGGACCCATCGCCGGCGCTTCCGGCGAATCCGGACCAACAACCACTGTCTTGGTCTGCCTTAGTGAGTTGGTGGTTCGATACGCGCCCGGCTCGGTCGCAACGAAGCCGCCATTGCTGCTCGAGAATACGCCGGCACCCAGGCGCACCGAAGGGAAGACCTCATTCCCATCCCGCCACATTCCGGTCAAGTGCAAAGCCTCGGGCCGTTCAAAGATCACGAACACCGACCCCGTTGCGGGAAACGTGAGCGGAACTTCGGTGTGACCGTCCTTGGTTTCGTCATAGACCAGCGCCGGAGTCGTACTGCCATCGTCCGGCGTCCATAACTCGGGTGTACGGCCGCTGACTCTGAATCTGAGTGTCGCTTTCGCGGCTTCGCTGCGCGCGTTCCGAACAAAGTAGATGTCCGCATTTTCCGTTCTGCGATGAACGTAGTCGAAGGCGCTGCCGTCATCGGTGCGCGAACCCTTGTCGTCCAACTCATACGAAAAATCAGGCGTCACGCTCATCGCAGCAAGCGCGCTTCTTGCCTCCGCGGTGCAAACGATGCGTCCCGTTCCGTAGCGCGATTCGGTGGTTTTATCCGTGCAGCCCTCCCACATTGCATCGGCGAGGCGCGAGTACTCCGTCATCTCTGCCGGTGGAATGCGGCCCAGGGGCCCCGTCGGTTTGAGTCCGGTCACAACCCCGCCTTGACGCACGAACCGGCTGACCCATTCGAGCGCGGCATGCGAGAGCTCGCGTGAAGCGGGAAGAACCAGCGCGCGGTAGTGGACCCCCTCCGGCGTATGCAAGTCCGCTCCCGCAAATCGCATTCTGCGCAGCAAGGCGTCTTCGTTCGTCACGTCGTAGTCGTATCCGGGAAGAACGTGCGCCGGATCGTCATTCTTCAGGCGCACGAATCCCGGCACTTGATCGCCGTAGAAGTAAAGAACATCTGAAACTGGGTGGCCCTGCTGCAGGAGAAATTGTGCGCGATTGAATGCCAGCAACAGCGGGCCTGCCTGGCCCCACCAGGTGACATTCGGATTCAGGTGAGTACCAGCGAAGTACTCCTCGCCCGGCAATCCGTATTCCGTGGGCGACGAAGTGAACTCGTGCCAGAACAGTCGATTCAGTCCCTCCGTCAGCGCTCGGTCGAACGTAGGTTGCAAATTCCTTCCCGGAGATTCTGACCACGCCGCCGGGCTCATGCTGGTGAGTCCTTCTGCGGCTACAAACGGCTTGCCGTAGATATGCGCGGCGCTTGAGGCTTCTTTCACAAAGAAGCGATCTTCGTCCGACACTCGGTGGGCGCCTGAAACGGCCCAGAACTCGGTTTGGGGGTAAGAAGTACTGCGGAAGTTCTCCAGCGCGTCAATCGGCGCCCCGTGTGGTCCCCCCGCCTCAGGGTGCGTACCTAATCCACGCTCCTTCGCGTATTTGGCAAACCGATCGTAGTAGTTTTCTGCGATCAAATCGGCAACCGTACGGCGCAGGTCGACAAGGAATTTGTCGCTGCTATCGCGGCAGCCCAGGATTCGGCCCGCAACAACTGGCAAATAAGGCAGCGGATCATATCCGCGTCTTCGCTTGAACTCCTCGCGAAATCCCTCTGTCCAGTTTGCTCCGCCCGCTTCCCAGCTGTCCGTCACAAGATAGCGGAGGCTCTTGCCGACATACGGTTTGGCCGCATCGAGCAGTGGCTGTACAGCTTGCTTCCAATAGTCGTCGAAAGCCTGCGCGCTCATCGCGTCCAGCGGCAATCCCAGTGGCGTTCCCTTTGAATCGATCAGATGCATCGAGGTGTCCGTGTAGCCGACCTCGAGAACCTCCCACGTGCCGGCCGGAAACGCCCAGGTCAGCGTTCCGTCTTTCACTGAACTGCTCAGATCCACAACTTGGCTCATGTCGGCGTCCTGCTCGCCCGGAGTTGATGGCGCATCGCGCAGAACTTTATCTGAAGGCGTCATCGAGAAGCCCGTTTCCCTTGACGCTGTTTTGAATATGAGATTGCGGAGCGACGTGCGCTCGCTCCCAGAAGTGCCCGCAATCGGGGCTCCATGGCGCAGCGGGTAAGCAAGAGTTGCAATGGGGCGATAGAAGCCATTCTGCTGCGGCGGCTGAGTTAATTGCACGGTCTTGGTGGCGCCGCCCTCCACAAGGTTGCGCGAATACGTAAGCAGCTTCAACGCGTCTTGCGGAGTTACAGTGGGGCCGCCGATAATTCCCACGTCCCAGCGACTGGTCACGTTCAGGCTGATCTCGAGTCCCAGCCTTTGCGCCTCAGCCAGCGCGTGCACGAACAGCCCATTCCACTTGGGGCTGCCGATCGCCGGCCCCAGAGGCACTTCAAGGTTGCCCTCTTGCCCCGAGCCGTCAGCGTCCACCAGAATCGCCCCGGCGTATCCATGCGACTTCATCGCTTCAAGATCGCGCGTGATGGTCTCATTCGTTGTGTTGCCGTTGAGCCACCACCAATAACAGCGGAGCTTCGCGGCCGTGGGCGGATCATTGAAACCGGCGCGCAACTCATCCACCTGCGGCTTTTGGGCCGGTAGATACAAAGCGCAGGCGATTGCCCCAGCCACCACCGCCCCGACCCACCACCGCTTCCATGTAAGAGTCATTTGGTCTTGCACCTTGATCCGCTTTTATTTGGATCCACTTCTATTTGCCGTCAAATTCGGCGCTGTAATCCATGCCTTGCAAGTGATTGCACTTCGAGCTTGCCGGCTGCGAGCCGGCTAGTCGTGGACTTCCGAGCCTATTGGAAAGACCCGAAAGTCCGCAGTTGAGTTCATCGAGCGTGAGTTAGAAGTTGAAGCGAGCGGTAAGCTGCAGGATTCTCGGATCATTTGCCTGGGTCGCTGATACCGATCCAAAGCTCGACCCTCCCAGGCTCGTGCTTGGATTGCCCCAGTTCGGAGTGTTCGCAACGTTGTAGCATTCCCCGCGAATTTCGAGGTTATAGTTCTCGTGGAGTTGGATTGTTTTGAACAATGAGGCATCTAGAAGCGGGTGAACGTGGAAACGGACGCTTTCCATGTCGGATCCGATCGTTGCAAGCCAGAACCCGGAAGGGAGCTGCTGGAACGCTGCAGTCGCTGAAGAGCTGGAACAGGCTCCGGTACCAACCACATTCACCCCCGACGCGTTCTCGTAGCAGGTGTTGAAATACTTTCCGTTCGATGGATTCGAAATGCGAGGATTCGAGATTTGCGTAACGCCGCTGGGTGTGCTGACGAGCGTACCGTTGGTTTCGCGCAAAACGGTGTTGAGCGTCCAGCCGCCCACCAGCATCTTTCCCACATAGGAGTGAAGCAGCGTCGGGAACT
>CAZKJB010000367.1:0-3751 GCA_964552975.1 uncultured Occallatibacter sp.
TTTCCGCCAACTCGATTGCCAGAACTTTGGTGAGCGAGGCGACGCCGGCCTTGCTTGCCGAATAGGCCGCCACCCCGCTGAATCCGACGAACGAACTGAGCGAAGCCATGTTGATGATGCGTCCGTAGCCGGCGCTGACCATCGTCTCGCCGAAGACCTGGCATGCGCGCAAAGTTCCTGTGAGATTGGTTTCGATCACGCGCGTCCATTTTGCCTCTTCTGTCGTGAGCGTCGGGCTCTTCGCGGTAATACCGGCCGCATTCACCAGAATGTCCACCTTGCCGAACGCCGCGAGAACGGCATCGTGAAGCGCCTGGATGGAGGAGCGATCGAGAACGTCGCTGGTCACGCGAAGCGAGCGGCGCCCCAGCGCCTCAATCTCCGTGGCAGTCTTATCCACCTCCGCCAGGCGGCGCGAGCTTGGCACCACGTCAGCTCCGGCTTCGGCCAGGCCTATCGCAATTGCATGGCCAAGGCCGGTGGTCCCGCCGGTTACCACGGCCACTCTGCCGGTCAAATCGAACAAAGATGAATGCATTGAAAAGATTCTCCGCCGGACGAGCGTCCCCAGCCCCAAAAAATGCGTGCCAGAGCCCGGCTTCTCCCCGTCCGGCCAGCAAAATTGCGAGTTAAATTCGCAATTTAATTCATGACTCGAATTATATAAGATTACCGCCCCGGCTGCGAGAAGCCTGCGGAGTCACCTGTCGGACCGGTCTGGCGTCCCGATGGCCCTGCATGGCGGTAGTAGAACTGCCCCAGCTCAATCGAATGAACGATGAACTTCCTCTCTTCAAGCCGCAGCAATGCCAATCGTATGGCCACACTATCTGCCGGCCAATTCAGCTCCCGTCGAATCTCCTGCACGGTCGCGACAGGCCTGCGTTTCACGGCCAGCAGGATGCTGTGCTCGAGGTCGGTCAACTCTTTCGCGTTCTTTGAGCTTCGGCGCCGGATTCGTGTGCTACTGGTCATAGCGTTACAGACTGTAACATATAAGCCAACCTCGTCGCAAAGCTTTTCTTCGCGCCCGCATTCCGCATTGAGTCACCCATGCAACTGGGGACGGACGGCAAGGTCTTGCCCTTTCGGGACCAGCAGACCATAGGACCCGGAACGGCTGGCGCCTTGACAGGGCCCGGTTCGGCGGAATAAATTCGCGTCGAATACAAAATTGAAATCGCCCGGCCTGGCAGCGGCATTTCCTCGCGAATCGCCGCTCGCCAGGGTCCATAAAACGTCATTTTCTTGAACGCTGAAGATTCGGCATGGGAGCGGAAGATGAACCACAAGCGCAGAGTTTCGCGACGCAGCTTTTTGAGAACAGGCGCAGGAGCCGTGGCAGCCATCGGGTTCCCCACGATCGTGCCGTCAAGTGTTTTTGGCCAGTTCGCGCCCAGCAAGCGCATCAATATCGGCGCCATCGGCGTGGGGCGTATCTCGCGTGTGCATGACATGCCGATGATCCTGCAGTACGATCGCGCGCGCATCATCGCCGTCTGCGATCTTGACGCGCATCGCGTCGAAGATGGGAAAAAGTTCGTCAACGACTTCTACGCGCAGAAAACGGGCGCGCCCCACGACGGCGTCACGGGCTATGCAAATTATCACGAGCTGCTCGCCAGCAAAGACATTGACGCGGTGGTTGTGAGCACGCCCGACCACTGGCACTCGCTCATCGGCGTTGATGCCGTTCGCGCAGGCAAAGATGTCTACCTGCAAAAGCCCACGTCGCTCACCATCGCTGAAGGGCGCGCGCTCAGCAACGCGGTGCAGGCCTCGGGGCGCATTTTGCAGATCGGCAGCCAGCAGCGTTCGACCATCCAGTTTCGGTACGCGGCAGAACTGGTGCGCAACGGACGCATCGGCGACCTGCAGCGCGTCGAAGTAGGCCTGCCCGGCGATCCCGCGGGCGGCGACAAGACTCCCACGTCCGCGCCTGACTGGTTCAACTACGAAATGTGGCTCGGCGAAACTCCTTACGTCTACTACACGGTCGATCGCGTTCACCCGCAAAAGGGATACGATCGCCCCGGGTGGCTCCGCTGCCGCCAGTTCGGCGCCGGCATGATCACCGGATGGGGCGCGCACCACATCGATAGCGCCCACTGGGGCATGAACACCGAATACACCGGGCCTGTTGAGATTTGGGGGCACGCAGAATTTCCCGATCACGGTCTCTGGGACGTCCATGGGCCATTCAAGACCGAAGCCCGCTACGCGCCGAATGACATTTCGGCGAACGGCGTCCAAATGAGCGTGAGCGGCGAATATACCAACGGCATCAAGTTTTACGGCGCCAAGGGTTGGATCTTTGTTTCTCGTGGCAACGAGCAGGTGACCAAGAGCGATCCGGTAGCCAAGCTGAACGACTCAACCGCCCTGGCTTCGAGCGATCCCGGGATCATCAAGTCGGTCATCGGTTCCGACGAGATCCATCTCTACGAGAGCAAGGAGCAGCACGGAAACTGGCTTGACTGCATCGTCAGCCGCAAGCAGCCCATCTCTCCGGCAGAGATGGGGCACCGCGCCTGCTCTGCGTGCCTGCTGCATGACATGGCCATGGTGCTGAAGCGCAAGCTCTACTGGGACCCGGTGATGGAGCGATTCAAGAACGATGACGAAGCCAACAGCATGCTCTCGCGGCCGCAGCGCGCGCCCTACCGGCTGGCTTGATTATGCTAGTTGGGTGCTGGACATAGGCGCTCCACCTAACGCGAAATTCGACCGGAATACCGGTCTCACAAATTGCCTGCCTACGCGCCGCACGTTTTTAGCGGGCGCCGGCGCATTGGCTGCAATGCAAACCGGCGCGCTGAAGGCGCTCGATACTCAGGCCGCGACCTCGCCCGTCGACGCCGCAGCGGCGACGGGAAATATCGACCTGCCCCACGCGCGGCCCGCGCCCGCCGATCGCAAATTCACATCGTCCGCCGTCGAAGACGCCATCGCGGCTTTGCTGATGCGAATTGCCGATCCTGCGCTCCGTGTCCTCGTTGAAAACTGCCTGCCCAACACGCTCGACACTACGGTGTATCCCGGCGCATTCGACGGCCATCCAGACACATTCGTCGTCACCGGCGACATCGATGCCATGTGGCTGCGTGACTCTTCGGCCCAGGTATGGCCTTATCTGCGCTTCGCGCGAAGTGACGACCGCCTGCGCACGTTGCTCGAAGGCGTTATTCGCCGCCAAGCGCGCATGATCCAGCTCGATCCGTACGCCAATGCGTTTACGCGCGACCCGGCCGACCCGCCATTGCCGTGGGCAGTTCACGACCAAACGGAGCATCGCGCCGGCGTTGCCGAGCGCAAGTGGGAGATTGATTCGCTCTGCTACACCATTCGCTTGGCGCATGGCTATTGGCAGGCAACCGGCGACGCCAGCCCGTTCGACGCACAATGGAAGGCTGCTGCAGAGGCCATTCTCCGCACCTTTACCGAGCAGCAGCGCAAGCAATCGCCCGGCCGGTACAGTTTTCGCCGTGAAGCGGCTTCGCCCTATGACACCCTCGCGCTCTCGGGCTTTGGCAATCCTGCGCGGCCCAACGGAATGATCTTCAGCATGTTTCGCCCTTCAGATGATGCGTGCATCTACCCGCTCTTTGTGCCTGCCAATCTCTTCGCAGTGCAGGCGCTACGCCAACTGGCCGAGTTGGCTGCACACGCCGCGCAGGAGACGGCTCTTGCGGCGCGGGCTTCAGCGCTGGCCGACGAAGTTGCCAGGGCCACAGCGCAACACGGTCGCGTA
>CAZKJB010000368.1:0-3702 GCA_964552975.1 uncultured Occallatibacter sp.
CGGTCTCGGTCCACGCCTTCCCGCTCATCGCCGGTCAGCGCACCATCGGCGGAAGCCCCGTCGGCAGCCCCTCTCGCATCCGCGAGATGCTAGATGTTGCCGCGCGCCACGGCGTAAAAGCCACTACCGAGCTCTTCCCGATGGCCAAGGCCAACGAGGCCATCGACAAAGTCAGGAAGAGCAAAGTCCGCTACCGCGCCGTCCTCGCGAACTAACCACAGATCCGTCCCCGCCACCTTCGTGCTCTGCAACCTTCGTGTTAGGCGCTGCGGCCTCCTGCTTATTGAACCGGCGGCTTCGCGTCCCTAGAATCAACTGCGTCCCCGATCGATCTGCAGAAATGAGTTCCCCCATGAGATATGCTGGCCTCGCCTTGGCGGCTTTTCTATTCATTTCGCAGCCAACGCGCACGCCCTCTGAAGATCGTGGAAAGACCTTCCTCATCGGAACCTATTTGGGATACGAGATGCAGGACGGCGACACAAATGGCACCGGCGCCACGATGCATCGCACCTACTACGTGAGAACAGACGACGGCACTTGGAGCCTTGTCAGTTTTGCCGGCGCCGCTGCAATGATGGAGCACACCATCGGTTGGGCGCCGGGGCATCCCAAGACCGAGAAGTCAAACTTGCTCGACTCGCTCAAGCACGGCGAAAAATTCGCCTTCCGGGTTGAGCCCGACCATCGCATCGGAGCGACGAAAAATTCCTATCACGTATTTATCCCGCAGGCCGAAGATCCCAAAAAAGAAGACAAGTTCGACGCGGAGCTCACGCCCATTCCGAATCAGGATGCAGCACAGCCGCCAACCGACAATGTAAAGGCAATGTGCGACGCCCACAGGTTCACACCCGAGCAGGAAAAACAATACTGCGCGAGTCAATAACTCTCTCCGCTGACCTGCAACCTCACAGTCCGTCGCCCCGCTAGCTGCGCTAGCGCCCTTGCTCCCTCTCGATTTCCACAGCCATTTTTCGCTACCATAGTTGCATGGCATTTCCGATCAAAACCTGTGTCGTTTGCGGGGATGAATTTGAGCTCCTGCCCGGCAAGCCCGGCTTTGCCAATCGCTGCCCCTCGTGCAGCGAACCTGAGTCCTCCGAATCCGAATCCGCTCGTGCCGGCATCGACCTCGCCGATCGCAGCGTGGACCGCAGAATCGAGGCCGAGCGCGACGCTCTGCGCCGCCGCGCCATGCGCGACATGCTCTACCGCAAAGACAGCTGATTGCGCCGAAGCCACGCTCGAGACTCCTGCCAGAGTCCGCCTCGGCTTCACTGCTTGCGCTCAGAATCCATTGCACCGGCTTCGCCAGTCCCGCGCCTTCTGGCGAACCGCGGTGAGTGTCTGATTCGGCTGTCTTAGCGCGCGGGGTCGCCATAGGTCAATCTCCCGCTCCGGCAGACTCTAACCTCCCTTGCCGCGAGAGCCCGTTGCAAGTCGTGCCACGGCCAATCGGCCCTTCACTAACTCCTGCGGGAATCGGTAACACACACAGGTAATGGCCAAAACGGTTGATTTACTTGAAGGATTCCCTCGTCTCTAATGGCTCGCAGGCGAGACTTCTCTTCGTTTCACCTGGACCGCCGGGGCCGGTTCGCAGCGGGCCCAGCGACCATCAGCATACCCATAGATTTAGGCGGGTGTAAGGCGTAAGGCGTCGCAATGTAATTGTAAGTTCGCACAAAGGGCCGAGCATTGAGATGACAAATTCTATTCCCCTCGATAGAAGAAATAACTTCGGATTCTTGAGGCTGTTGTTTGCCTCTCTCGTCATCTTGGCCCACTCTCCGGAATTGGTTGATGGGAATGTTTCCCGTGAAATACTTTGCCGCCTTTTTGGAATTCTCTCCTTTGGCGATGTCGCCGTAGATGGCTTTTTTCTCGTCAGCGGCTACCTGATAACCCTCAGCTTTTTGCGGTCTAAGTCCAATCTTGAATACTTACTGAAGCGTGTGCTGCGGATCTATCCAGGCTATATTGCTGCTTTTCTATTTTCGCTGCTCATCGTGGGCCCTTTAGCCGGCGGAACAATCACCGACCTGCGCTCAGTGTTGACCATTCGAATGCTTGGGCACCTTATGATTCTCGATTCCCCGGAGCTCAAGTCCGCGTTCCTGGGTTTGAACAAGCCCTTCTTGAACGGCTCAATATGGACCCTGGCCTTTGAGTTTCGTTGCTATTTTGGCTTGATCATCCTGGGCGCTCTGGGTGTGCTTCGACGCAGAAAAATATTCCTGGTAATCACGGCCGTCCTAGTTGAAGCACTGGTCATGACGCACGAGAATATTGCTTTTTTCCATATCCAGATTCCTGGCCATATTCCCGTTCCGCCAGTAATGCTTCATCTTTTATTCGGCGATCCAATGCAAGCCATTCGACTTTACGCAATTTTCTCTTGTGGTGTCTGTTTCTACCTCTTCCGCGACAAGATCGTGTATCAACCGAAAATCGCGATGATAGCCGCTGCTGCCCTCTTGAATCTTATGTTTTCATATCAGTTAGCCGAAGCTGCAATTGCGGTTTTTGGCGGTTATATTCTGTTTTGGTTCGCACTTTCAGTTAAGAAAGATTCGCTCGCGCGGATTGGTGACCAGAACGATATTTCCTACGGCATGTACCTTTACGCCTGGCCAATCCAGAATCTTGTGATCTGGCATTTTCGTCATATTTCACCCTGGCTTCTCGTCGTGATTACAGTGGCATGCGCCGGAGTTTTTGCATATGGCAGTTGGATATGTGTCGAACGACCCTTCCTAAGATTGAAAGGCGGCTTAAGACTTAGAAATAAGAATTTGACGCTCGCAACGCATTATTCGAAATGATATGAACTGCCCGCGGGAACACTCAGCCAATTTGAACTAAAGTGCTCTCGCAGTCCGATCGGGAAGACGGAGACTAAGAAGAGGCGTACACATAAGAACGGTTCATCGATAAATCGAGAGCTTTAATTCCGGATGCGGTTTCTGCTTTGGCCAAAATGGCTGGCCAAGATAGATCGATGCAACCAGCTCTACAGATGGGTAACACCCGCGCGCAACAGGTTTGCTCTCTCCCACGTACAATAAAAGTGTGACCAAATCTTCCCCGCCCGCGGCCCCTTCCGCTCCACATCAAGAAGCAAAGACAGCTTCCATGGGGCCCCGAATTGGATTCGTTTCTCTCGGCTGCCCCAAAAACCTCGTCGACTCCGAGGTCATGATGGGCCTTCTCGACCGCGCCGGCGCGCGCCTCACCGCCCGCCCTGAAGATGCCGACATTCTCGTCGTCAATACCTGCTCATTCATTGACACGGCCAAGCAGGAATCCGTCGACACCATTCTCGAGATGGCTCGCCTCAAAACCTCCGGCCGCGCCCGCAAGCTCATCGTCGCCGGATGCCTCGTCGAGCGCTATCGCGACGAAATCCAGAAGAACATCCCTGAAGTCGACGCGGTTGTCGGCACCGGCGAGCTCGAATCCATTCTCGAAGCCGCTGGTGTCGCGCCAAGACCCGCCGCGCATTCGCCCTTTACGATCCTCACCACGGTCCGCGCCGAAACTCGCCCCGGCAAAGAATCTGCCGCAGGCACCCACAAAACGCGTGCCACCTCTGCGCATCAATACGGAAGCCTGGGTGCCCCAGGTCCCTCGCATTTGGGGACCTGGGAAACGTCCAGCGACGGCCCGACTGCCTTGCCTCAAGGCATGACTCCATCG
>CAZKJB010000369.1:0-3616 GCA_964552975.1 uncultured Occallatibacter sp.
CGGTTTTGTAAAGCGCCGATCCGCAAACCGCGATCATCACAATCAGCGTTTCCAGTAACACGGTTCCAAGAATCCATCCGATGACCGAAACGCGCGCGTCTTTTTCCGTTTTTGCCGAAAAGAATTTCTGATACATCACCTGGTTGCCCAGCATCAGCAGCAGCGTCGGCACCAGAAACTCGAGAGCGCGCATCAGCGTGAAATTGCCGAGGAATTCAAAGTGAGTCTCGGGCAGCGCGGCGTGCAGCCCCGCCCATCCGCCGGCCTTTGCCAGCAGCATCGGGGCGGCAATAATGCAGATCACGGTCACCAGGCTGCCGATGGCCACGTCCATGTACGCCACCGACGACATTCCCGCCAGAGCGGTCGTCACAATCACGAACGCTGCAATCATATAAGTGCCCTGCTCCGCCGACACCGCATCCGGAAAAATCAGATGCAGCACGTTGCCGCCGCCCTTGAACTGGTAGCTTGTAATCGCAACGTAGGCGAACAGAATGGCAATCGTGCCCAGCACTCGCGCCGTCTGGTTGTAGCGCGCCTCCAGCAAATCGGGCAGCGTAAACTGCGCAAACTTTCGCGCTCTCGGCGCAATAAAGTAGATGAGCAGCAGTCCTACCCAGCCGCCTGCTGCTCCCCACAGCGCGGCAAATCCATTCTTGTAGGCGTTCTCAGCTCCGGCAAACAGACTTCCTGCGCCAATCCACGAGGTCAGCAGCGTCAGCACCAGCACCCCGACCGAGAGCGAGCGCCCGGCGACCAGGTAGTCCGCCTTCGTCTTCACCTGCAAGGCGCGGTAGATGGCCACCGCCAGCAAGGCAGCGGCAATCACCACCAGAACAGCCACATAGAGTGCAGACATCCGAAGGCTTCCTCGGGGCGGTGCTACTTGGGATTCCAGCAGTGTACCGGATGATTTCGACCCGTGGGCTCTTCACCAGCGGGTCGCCTCAAAAAATCTCTGTTGCACCCGTCAGCATCAAGCTCTATCGTTTCCCGGTAGTTCAGACTGGCAAGAATGGATTGCGCCTAATTCATCGCGCCCCGGAATGATGTCTTGCCGCCAGCGATTCCGGCAACAGTTGTTGCCCGGCACAATTCAAACGAACCCCGCACGTTGAAAAGGATCAGGAGCAGCTCCATGAAAGCACGAATTGCATCCTTCGGCTCAATCTTGCCCGCCGCAGTGGCGTTTTGTCTTGTATCGACGCTTGTGGCCGCAGCCCAGCAGCCAGCGCCCAGCGTGCCAAGGAGCCTCGCCGCCACCATCGATACGCAACAGGCTTCCGAGCCGGTCCCGAAGTACGAGTACGGCATGTTCATCGAGCACATCAGGACCCTCATCTATCGCAGTCTCTGGGCCGAGATGCTCGACGACCGCAAATTTTACTTCCCCATCTCGTCCAAGGACACAGACGCTCCTCCGCCGCAGCAGGCCGGCCCCGCCCGCAACATGCAGCTTCACAAATGGCGCCCCGTCGGCCCAGACGAAGCCGTCGTCATGGACCAGGATCAACCGTTTGTCGGCGATCAAAGTCCGCGCATTGCGCTCGACGCGTCTGCGCCGCATGGAATCCGTCAGGCCAGCCTCGCTCTCGTCAAGGGCAAGAAGTACATCGGCCGCATTTATCTGCGCGGTACGCCGGGCAGCAAAGTGAAGGTCGCGCTCGTCTGGGGCACTGGCGAAAACGACCGCGAGGCCATTTCATTCGCGGCGCTCACCAATCAGTACAGGAAGTTCCCGCTCGCCTTCACCGCTCAAGCTGACTTCGACGACGCAGCGCTCGAAATTACTGGCCTCGGCAGCGGCAACTTCCACATCGGCGCCGTCTCCCTCATGCCTCAGGACAACGTTCAGGGATTTCGTCCCGACACCACCGCGCTGCTCCATCAGCTTCACTCCGGTTTCTGGCGCCTTCCGGGCGGCAATTTCCTTTCTAATTGGAGCTGGTACGACTCCGTCGGCGACATCGACAAGCGTCCGCCCGTTTACGACTATGCCTGGAACGCCATGCAAACCAACGACGTTGGCATGGACGAATTCATGACGCTCTGCAAGCTCATCGGCGTTGACCCCTACATTACGGTCAACGCAGGTTTTGGCGACGCGCACTCGGCAGCCGAAGAAGTCGAGTACATGAACGGCTCAGTCAACACGCGATTCGGCGTCATGCGCGCCCATAACGGGCATCCGGAGCCTTACCACGTCAAGTTCTGGGACATCGGCAACGAGCCCTACGGCACATGGCAGCTCGGCCGCACCGATCTCAAGTATTACGTTCTCAAGCACAATGAGTTTGCCAAGGCGATGCGCGCCGTCGATCCTTCCATCACGCTTCTCGCGTCAGGCGCCATGCCCGACGAAATGACCGTCACAGGCCAGACCCGCGCCCTTCATCTCAGCGAAGTTCAGGCGCAATTTGGTTCCCCCGGCGACTTTACCGGTGGCCTGCTCGCGCACAGTTGGGGAAACTTTGACGGCATCACCGAGCATTGGTACGCGCGCTCGGGCAAGCGCTTCGACTACGAATACGCAAAGACTCTTCCGCTCGACGCTCCCGGCGAAGCAGCCTACAGAAATGTTGACCAGACCCTGCTCGAGTGGGCGCATTACCCATCGAATCGCGTGCTCCTCAAGGCCGATGAATGGCATGAATATCAGAAACGCTTCCCGGCGATGCTCGACAAAAAGACCTTCCTCTCTATCGACGAGTATGCCTACTCCGGCGCGCCCATGAATCTCAAGCTTGCCCTCGCCTACGGCATGGTCTTCAACGAGATGATTCGTCACACCGACTGCATCAAAATGTCGGCGTTCACCATGGGTGTCTCCACCATCGATTACAACCGCACCGCTGCAACCTTCAACACCAACGGGCTTCTCTTCAAGTTGTACGGCGATCATTTTCTCGGCGCTATCCCGGTCGCTCTTTCCGGCAACTCGCCTCAACCGGCGCCCAAATATGCAATCGCTGGCGATCAGCCGAGAACAAATCCCGGCAGTCCCACCTATCCGCTCGACATGGTCGCGGCGATCTCACCCGATCGCAAGTTCCTCACCCTCGCTGTCGTCAACGCAACAGAATCCGCCCAGAAGTTTGACCTCAACGTAACCGGCATTCGCATCGCCGGTCCCTCAACGCTCTGGCAAATGACTGGCAGCAGCGTGGATGCAGCCAACCACGTCGGTTTGCCGCCCGAGGTCCAGATCAAGCAAGTTGACCTCGGCGATGCCCCTGGCGCCATCACCGTTGCGCCCATTAGCATCAATATCTACCAATTTCCGGTAGACCATGCACCGCAATAGCAACCCGCGTCCAGCGTCGCTCGGCCCTGTCGCCGGCCGCCATCGATGTTTGCCAATGTGTCATCTTTAAGTCAGAGGGGAAACTCACCATGGAAGGATTCTGGACGGTTCAGTTCAAAGGCGTGCAGGGCTTTGGTACCGGTGTCGTCACCTATATCGGTGGCCGGGTATTTGGCGGGGACAGCGCCGTCATGTTTACGGGCACCTACGATCTGCAGGGCAATGCTGTCACCATGAAGCTTCACGTCAAACAAATGGTGCCCGGCCTCATGACCGTCATGGGCCACAAGGAATACGATCTGGATCTGG
>CAZKJB010000370.1:0-3615 GCA_964552975.1 uncultured Occallatibacter sp.
CGTCACGTACTCATAAGCATGTTTCAAGTGCGGCGCGCGCCACACAGGATGGTGTGCATCGGTCGCAATGAAGTGAATCCAATCGCGCTCCAGAAGTTCATTGGCAAATGCTTCTTCGGCCTTTCCGAATCGGCCGTAGAGCGACCCTGCGGTCACCTGGATCAGGCATCCGTTCTTCAGCCATTCCGCCACCAGCTCCGGCTGGCGAAGCACCGCCGGATAGCGTTCAGGATGCGTCACGATGAGCGTGTAGCCCGCTGACTGAAGCCGAAACATCGCCTCATTCATCGACGGAGGAATGACATGCGACGGAAATTCAATCAGCAGGTATCCCTTCCCGTCGATGGAGTATCGCAGCGGATGCGCAACCGCGTCCACGATGTTATCGGCCGTAAGGTGGAAATCGCAGGCAAGGCTCAGCTCGACCAAGCCACTCAGTTTTTCGCGCAACTCTGCAAGACGTTCTTCGATGAGATCTGTTTGATAGGGATAGCGGTCGCTCGAGTGCGGCGTGCAGACAATATGGGTGATGCCCTCTTCTGCGGCTCCCTGGGCCATAGCCAGCGAGCTCTCAAGGTCAGGTGCTCCGTCGTCGACTCCGTAGATCAGATGATGGTGGATATCGATCATTGCGTTCCGCGCACAATTCCTTGGATGCCACAAGTTTCGCCTCTGAAACTTGGGATCGCTCAAACTTGCCGGCTTGCTGCCTACTCGGCCGCCAGGACTTCGATCATCGATGCAAATATCTTCCAACCGTCCACCGACCCCAGCAACGCTTCGCTCGACCGGTCTGGATGCGGCATCATACCCAAGACATTTCTTCCCTCATTCAGGATGCCTGCGATGTTGCCAAGCGATCCGTTCGGGTTTGCTTCCGGAGTGATCTCTCCGCTTGGTGTGGCGTAACGGAAGGCAATCCGATCGCCGGCCTCCATGCGCTTCAGCTCTTCAGGCTCGCAGAAGTAGTTCCCTTCCATGTGCCCGATCGGCATCTGCAGAACTTCGCCCTTCTTCAGTTGATTGGTGAACGGGCTATCCGTGGTCTCAACGCGCAGGTGAACCTGTTTGCAGATGTACTTCAGTCCTGCGTTGCGCATCAGAGCTCCCGGCAGCAACTCCGACTCAGTAAGAATCTGAAAACCGTTGCAAATGCCCAGGACCAGGCCACCGCTCGCTGCGAACCGCTTCACCGCCTGCATTACCGGAGAAAATCTCGCGATCGCGCCGGTACGAAGGTAGTCGCCGTAGGCAAATCCGCCCGGCACGAGCACCGCGTCCACGCTCTCAAGGTCCTCGCTGTCATGCCAAAGGAACGTGACCGGCTGGTGCGCGACTTCGGCAATCACGTTGTAGGTATCGTGATCGCAATTCGAGCCGGGAAAAACCAGCACCCCGAATTTCATGTATTTAGGGTAACAGCTTGCCGCAATCCGCGGACAGACCGTGAGGGCCACCGTCATCAACCGGCGCGTGCCTTCGCGCGAAGCACTGCCGCTTTCATCATACGAACAGCCTTAAAGATGGAGATACTTGTCCGCTCCGTACACCAGCCCCAGCGTCAGCAACGCGATGAAGACTTCGCCAATGGCGCCGACCGCGAAAGGCCGCCAGCCCTGCTTTCCCAGTTCACGCAGATTTGTCCGCAGGCCCACCCCCGCAAACGTCAGCAGAAATGCCCAGCGCGATAGGTTTGCAAGGCTTGTCAGTTGTGCCTTCGTAAAGAAGCTCAGAGTTGCCAACAACGAAATCAGAAGAAAGCCTAAGACAAATTTCGGGAACTTGTGCCACAGAAACGCTGCCTTGTTCTGGATCGCCCGCGCCTCGCCGCGCGATGCCCAGTAAAGCGCATAGGCAAGCACCACAAACCCGATTAATGCGTTTCGGCTGGTCTTTGCCAGCACAGCCACTTTTCCCGCGGCATCAGAGTAGAGCGCTCCCGCGGCGGTGGCTTCCGCAGTATTGTCGACAGCCAGGCCCGCCCATAGACCGTACGCTTTGTCACTCAAATGCAGACTGTGCCCGATCAACGGAAAAGTGAAAAGTGAGATCGCGCCAAGCGCCAGAATCGCTGCAATGGCGTACGACGCGTCCTCGTCGTCCGAATCGATGGCCGGTTTGGCCGCGATGATTGCTGAGACTCCGCAAATCGCCGAACCAATAGCCAGCAGCGAGGTCAGCTTTGGCTTCAGTTTGAATATGCGTCCAAGCAGGTGCATAAACGTTAATGAAAGTGTGAGAGCGATCGCCACCAAGAGCAGCGAGATGCCGCCCAGATGCAGGACGTCGCCCAGCAGAAACCGCGAACCGAGCAAAACGATTCCCGCTTTTAACCAGAACTCATAGGTTGCCACTCCAGCTTCGAATACGCGCGGAATTCCCACCGTGTTTGCAATCAGTAGCCCGATCACAATCGCCCAGAGCACATACTCGATATTGGGAAACGTGATGTGGCGTGCCTTGGTGTAGCTGGCGATGGATTGCTCGATAACTTTTCCCCCGAAGCCAACTGCCGTAAGCAAAAGCAGCCCCGGAATGAGCGCAATGATGCGCCGTCCAATATCAACAGGACTCGACAGAGAAATCGCGTTTGTGGACGGGACACTCGTCGCCATGGAATCCTCCTTCAAGAATCTCGAACTCTGGCCATCCTCCGGCCAGTCCTCTTACCACTTGATTGCAGGAATCGGGTTGAATCGCACGAGCAGCGCGAGAACGAGGGCCAGCAGAACGGCATAACCGTCGAGAGTTAGCCCACGCACAGGTGGTTTTGCTTCCGCCATGGTGCTCTCCTTGCTTTTTAGATTTGGCTTTGATGATGGAAGCTTAGGCAGTCGCAGAAAGTTCATCGGTTGTCTGGCGACAACCATCGGCGATGTTTCGCACGGCCCATCCGGCAATCAGAAGGCTCGGCGCAGCGGCAGGCTCGGCATCGCCAAGCGCGCCAAGGGTTGTGCATACCACCTGCTGCTCCGGTTGGGCGGCGTGGGAAACCACGGCGCACGGCAAATCCGCTGGAAGCCCTTCAGCCATCCATTCGGCGGCCAGCAGCGTCAAGTCGCGGCCGGGCATGTAGACAACCCGCGTTGCATCTTCGAGCGCTGGCAGCGCAGCGTGGTTGTGCGATTGCGCATGATGACCGGTCGAAAAAATCACATTTGACGCCCACTCGCGATCCGTCAACGAACGGCCAATCGCAGCGGCAGCCGCAAACGCCGCTGAAATTCCGGGAACAATCTCGACCGGCACATCCGCATCGGCGAGTGCGCTCAGTTCCTCGGCCGCGCGCCCAAACAGCAGTGGATCGCCGCTCTTCAGCCGTACCACGCTCCGTCCCGCCCGCGCGTGCTCAATCATCAGCGCGTTGATCTCTTCCTGTGTGATCTTCTTTAACCCGCACCGTTTGCCTACGTTTTCGATTGTGACCGCGTTGGTGGCCAAATCAAGAACCGCCTGCGGAACGAGATCGTCGTGCAGAATCACTTCGGCGCTCTCAATCATCCGAACGGCCTTCACGGTGAGCAAATCCGGATCGCCCGGTCCAGCGCCAACCAGGTAAACATGCCCCGCGGCGGCATGCGGAACTGCCCTGCCCTTTCGTGCCATCTCTTTTGT
>CAZKJB010000371.1:0-3593 GCA_964552975.1 uncultured Occallatibacter sp.
GGCCGATGTGCTGGATCCCGTGAATGTGGAGCGCGGAAACCATCATGGCAACGCTTCCGCCGGCCATGATCCCTTTCAGCACATCCTCAGCGGAGTGCACGCCGCCGGTGATGGCGATGTCGCCCTTCAGTTGGCCATAGAGAATAGCCGCCCAGTGCAGCCGCGGCAGCAACTCAGAAGGCGTTGAGAAATGCAGCGTAGGCCGCACTTCCAGCGCTTCAATGTCGAAGTCCGGTTGATAGAACCGGTTGAAGAGAACAACCCCGCGGACGCCAACATCTTCAAGCCGTGCACAAAGATGCGGCAAACTTGTAAAGGATTGCGAGAGCTTTACTGCGACCGGAATTTTCACCGCCTTTGAGACGATGTCGACGAGTTCGATCAGCTGCAGTTCAAGCTCGGCCGAGGTCTCGCTCCGGTTCGTTGCCAGCGCAAAGGTGTTCAGCTCGATGGCGTTGGCGCCGGCCTGTTCCATCTCTCTTGCAAAGCGAACCCAGCCGCCGGTCGTGGCGCCATTCAAGCTGGCTATCACAGGAATGCTGACAGCCTGGCGGGCGCGCCACAGATGCGCAAGATAGCCTTCGTGCGTCATGCGGTAGTCGCTGAGTTCCGGAAGAAAATCGAGCGACTCGGCGTATGAATTTGTTCCGCGCGAAAGGTCCTCGTCGAGCGCTCGTGACTCCAGAGCCAACTGCTCCTCAAACAGCGATGTGAGCACGATGGCCGAAGCGCCCGCATCCTCCATTTGACGAACATTGTCGATCGATTCCGACAGCGGCGTGGAGGCGACCACGATTGGGCCGTTCAGCTTCATGCCGAGATACTGCATTGAAATATCGGTCATTCGTCACCTCCGGCAGCGGTCGCCGCCAGTTTGCCTTCAGGCTTTGCTTCAGTTGCTTCAGGGGGCGCGATGTGCGGCGTCTCTCCGCGTCCCGGCATGGACGCGCGCGCTGAGTAAACACGCCACTGCCGCTCGACGTCGTCTTGTGCTTCGGTGAGTAATTCGGCCGCGAGTTCGGGATTGCCGCGCGCGAGCATGGTGTAGCGCGCCTCGCGATAGGCATAATCCTTGAGCCGGATTGACGGCGCCTTCGAATCGAGTTGGAACGGATTCTTGCCCTCATCGCGCAACGAGGGGTTATAGCGCATCAGAGGCCAGTAGCCCGACTGCACCGCGAGCTTCTGCTGTTCCAGCCCGTGCACCAGGTCGTAGCCATGGGCGATGCAGCTTGAATACGCGATGATGATCGATGGTCCTTCGTGCGCCTCGGCCTCCTGGAAGGCCTTCACCACGTGGCTGTCGTTGCCGCCGAGCGCCACCTGCGCCACATAGACTGAGCCGTAGCTCACTGCCTCCATGGCCAGGTCTTTGCGGCTGTTCGGCTTGCCGCTGGCAGCAAACTTTGCCACCGCGCCGCGCGGCGTGGCCTTTGACGCCTGCCCGCCCGTGTTCGAATAAACTTCAGTGTCGAGCACCAGCACGTTCACGTTCTTGCCGGAGCCGAGCACATGGTCGAGGCCGCCGAAACCGATGTCGAATGCCCAGCCGTCGCCGCCAAGAATCCAGACGCTCTTGCGAACCAGCGCGTCGGCAATGGCCAGCAGATTCTTGGAGTCAGAAGAGCTGTTTCCGGCCAGCACGGCACGAAGTGCTTTCACGCGCCTCCGCTGCTCGTTAATCTCAGTTTCGGTCTTCTGCGAAGCGCCCACCAGGTCGGCAGCAAGTTCGGCGCCAATGGCCCCCGCAAGCCGCGTGACGAGAGTCTCAGCGAATGCCTTCTGCTGATCGAGCCCGGTCCTCATGCCGAAGCCAAACTCGGCGTTGTCTTCAAAAAGCGAGTTGGACCACGTCGGTCCACGCCCTTCCGCGTTGCACGTGTAAGGCGTAGTGGGCAGGTTGCCGCCGTAAATCGACGAGCAGCCCGTGGCATTTGCAATATAGAGCCGGTCACCGAACAACTGCGTGAGCAGCTTGATGTATGGAGTTTCGCCGCAGCCGGAGCATGCGCCCGAGAACTCAAAGAGCGGCTGCAGCAGTTGCAAATCCTTGACTTGCGAGTGCGATAGTTTCGCGCGATCGACTTCGGGCAAGCCGAGGAAGAACTCCCAGTTCTCGCGTTCCGGCGCGCGCAGCGGCGCTTGCGGAGCCATGTTGATGGCCTTCTTGCCTGCGTCGCTCTTGCTCTTTACCGGGCACACTTCAACGCAGACCGCGCAGCCGGTGCAGTCTTCCGGAGCCGCTTGCAGCGTGTAGCGCTCCTGCTCCATCCCGCGCCACTTTGGCTTGGCCCACTTCAGCGTCGCCGGAGCCTTGTCTGCCAATTTGCCGTCATAGATTTTGGCGCGGATCACAGCGTGCGGGCAAACCATGACGCACTTGCCGCACTGTATGCAAAGATCCTTGTCCCACACCGGGATGAACTGCGCGATGTTGCGCTTCTCCCATTGGGCAGTTCCCGTAGGAAATGCACCGCCCGCCGGAAATGCGCTCACAGGAATCTGATCGCCTCGACCCGCGGCGATCTCGCCCAGCACATCGTGAACAAACTTCGGCGCCTTCTCGGAGATCACTCCGGCGATGTCGAAGTTGGACGAAGCTGCTAATGGCAGTTTCACTTTTTCAAGATGAGCCAGCGCATGATCGACGGCGGCAAAATTCTTTTCGACCACCGCCTCGCCGCGTTTGCCGTAGGTCTTCTGGATCGATTTCTTGATCTGCTTGATGGCTTCCTCGCGCGGCAACACGCCGCTGATGGCGAAGAAGCAGGTCTGCATGATGGTATTGATGCGCGAGCCCATGCCTGCTTCGCGCGCCACCTTGTAACCGTCGATCACGTAGAACTCGATCTTCTTGCGCAGCATCTCTTCCTGCGTGGTCTTGGGCAGCTTGTCCCAAACCTCGGCCGCCGGGTAAGGCGAGTTCAGCAGGAAGACCGCTCCGGGCATGGCCGCTTCAAGTACATTCATCTTCTCGAGGAAGCTGAAGTTATGGCAGGCAACAAAGCTGGCGCGCGTGATGAGGTAAGTTGACCGGATCGGATTCGGGCCGAACCTTAGGTGCGAGGTCGTCATCGATCCGGACTTCTTTGAGTCGTAGACAAAGTAGCCCTGCGCATAATTCGGTGTCTCGCTGCCGATGATCTTGATCGAATTTTTGTTGGCGCCCACTGTGCCGTCGGAGCCGAGGCCGTAGAACAGCGCGCGCACGGTCTTCGGATCTTCAGTGGAGAACGCAGGATCGTAGTCGAGGCTCGAATGGCTCACGTCATCGTTGATGCCGATGGTGAAGTGGTTTTTGGGAGAGGGCTTGCTTTGTTCATCAAAGACGCCTTTGACCATCGCCGGCGTGAATTCCTTTGACGAAAGGCCGAATCGGCCGCCAATGACAGTGGGCATTGCAAATGGCAGATTCGATGCGTTCTCGGCCAGCACAGTGACGATGTCCTGATAAAGCGGCTCGCCCGCGCCGCCGGGTTCCTTGCATCGGTCGAGAACTGCGATCGACTTCACAGTCTTTGGCAGCGCTGCCACGAACGCCTTGCTATCGAACGGCCGATAGAGTCGAACCTTCACGAGGCCGACCTTCTCGC
>CAZKJB010000372.1:0-3566 GCA_964552975.1 uncultured Occallatibacter sp.
GGCACAAATTTGGCAAACGAGAGCATGACGCCGCGACGGCGACCGAAGGAGTCCTGCGTGCGGCGAACGCACGTGGTGGGCTCGAGCGAGAGCTTGCAGAGAATGCGCAACACATAGTGCCCGTGCCTGCGGCCGAAGAGGAACCAGCTGGTGTCGGCGATGAGACAAGCAGCGACGCCGACTGCGAAGGCCAGGGGAAAACGGATGGGGCCATCGACTGAGAGCGCTCCGGCAGCAAGCAGGACCGGTGTAGCGGGCAGAGGAAGGCCAAGCTGCTCCACCAGAACCCAGGCGAAGATCAGCAGGTACCCGTAGATGAGCAAAAAGTGAGTGGGCAGTTCCATAGGCTCGGTCCTGGGCTATTGGGGAATCGGGGCGCCTGGTCCGTGGGATTACGGAAACAGGCGGACACTCTGTATGGATGATGACGCATGGGGATTGGGTTCAACAAGAGCGAGAAACGAAAAGCCGCCCGAAGGCGGCTTTTTGTGTTGCAGGGTGCGGGAGGGACCAGTGAGCTTATTGCTCTGACGGAGCGCCCGGGGTCGAGGATGAGAACGAAGCGGCGGAAGGGGCAACTGCCGGAGTTGACGTGGCCTGCTGATTCTTGATGCCGAAGTAGTCGTGATCCCAGAGATTCTTGTAGAACTCCCCAGTGAGCTCGGCAGCGCGGGGGCCGAAGGTGGGCCTGCCGCCTTCAAGAAAGAAGACGGTTACGAGGTCGCCTTGCGGAGAATGGGAGTAGGAAGCAAACCAGCCGAAGCGGGTTCCGCTGTCAGAGCAGGTTCCGGTTTTGCCGAAGACCGGCAGTTCGCTGAAGTTCGCGCGGAGGCGGCGGGCGGTTCCATATTCAACCGCGCCAGCCATGCCGTCTTCAAGATCGGGAAGGTATTTGGAGATGTTGAGGGTGCGCTTGACCTTGGGCTGAAAAGCAGCGGCTTCTTCCGTCGTGGTTGGGTGCTGCAGGTAATAGAGCGTTCCGCCGTTGGCGATAGCGGCGACGAAGGCGCCCAACTGCAACGGGGTGAGGGAGACTCCCTGGCCAAAGCTGCACATGCGGGCGACGCCGCCTTCTGACTCGGGGATTGGCTGATCGGGATACCGGCCCAACTGCTCGCCGGAAATATTGTAGCCGGCAAGCTCGCCCAGGCCGAATTGCGTGGCGTAGTGGCGCACGCGCTCAAAGCCCAGTTCCCTGCCCAGCTCTTCGAAATAAAGATTGTTGCTCTTGGCCAGCGCCGTGGTCATATCCATATGGAAGCCGGGCAGCTTGACCGGCGTGTCACGCGTGACGATGCCCTCAGAGAGAGCGGCGAGAGCCACCGTGAGCTTGATGGTGGAGCAGGGCTCGGCGCCGGGCGAGAGCGCCAGCTTCTGATTGACCATGGCGAGAATGCGTCCGGTGGCGGGATTGATGACGACCGCGGTGCCGTTCATATCGCCCATGGCGTCGATTGCAGCCTGGCGGACGATCGGATCTTCCCCGGCAGTGACATCGCCTTCACCGATGTTTCCCTTGAAAAACGAGCTGGCGGTGAATCGCTCGTAATAATGATGGACCCGACGAATGGAGGCGCGGCTCAGGTGCGCCCCGGCGGCTGCGGTCGTCGCACGGTTAACGGCAGAGCGATGCACCGCAGTGGAGTGTGCGCCCGCTCGTGCGGCGGAAGTGTGCGCCGCCGCGGAAGTTGCTGCGGTCGAATTGCCCGAGCGCGCAGCGGAATGACGACCCGCGCTGCGATGCGTGGTGGAAAGATGGGATTCAGACTTCGACTTAGAATGATGGATCGTGGTTTGGGGAGCGTCGAGCGCCGCCGCGCAAACTGCGCCGATGCCAGAAACAATAAATACAATACCTATAGTTCGAACGCTTGACACTTTCATCCAGGCAACATCCTCTCAACAATATGGATTTCGTGCCGCGCGTTCGCAATGATACCAAAAATGATGCAACGCACTTCGTGCTCACCGTGCTGCTTTTCGCATTCCGGATTGCCGGAGCCACAACAGCGATTTGCGATCAACGCCCGTTGGCCCAGGACAGGTGTACTTCGATCGGGATCCTTGCCGCCTATAGCCGGGTGTTACCCATTTTTAAAATAACCCGGAATGCGGTAAGTCCCCTCGATCTTTAGCCCTCCAGCGTACAACTTTCGGGGGTGGTTACTTTAGAATATACCGGTTTTCTTCCTGATTGGAAACCGGCAGGACGCCAGATGCCGTTTTGAGCGAAAGCGCAACTCCATGATGGGCTTGCGCTTCCCGTTCCGGGACCGCGATAACGGGACGGTCGAGAGGCATTTCGTGCTTTTCGAGCTGGCTTTTCCGGAATGCATGAAGGCGTGCCCATTCAAAGCTCTGCTTTGGCCGGGCTGGTGAAGAAGCTGCGGGAAAAGTCATGACTTTCGCACGTGGTCCTCAAGAAAATTTTCTTACGCCCCATCGGGGCAGCGAATCGTAGTTCATTCGCGACTAGAACTTGTGCCGACGCATGAATGTAGGAACGTCGAGATCGCGCTCGGCGATCCCGCTTGATTCAGCGAACAGAGAGGAATCGGCCTTCGCGCCGGGTTCCACCGACTCAGACTGAGAGCGCTGGGCGTCAGCGAAGTTCTCGGCGTAATCTTGCGGCAAAGGAGCGGAGGCGGACTCGCGGGACGGCGCGTCATGCTGGGGTTCGGCCGGCGCGGCAACGGTGATGGTCGTTGTTATACCCGGGGCGGCGGATGCGAAGAAGAACTGTTCGCTCGCGGCATCGGAGTTCTCTTCCTCGACCTCGCTCATAAAGCGCGCGGGCTTTGGCTCGGCCTCGGGTTCCGGCTCATGCATCCAGTTGCCGGGCGCGACCACAGGAACCGATACGATCGGCGACTCTCCAACATCCAACATGCGCGCGCGCCGCTCGGGCATCTGGTCGCGGAAACCGGTAGCAATGACGGTGATCTTGACTTCTTCTCCCATCTGCTCATCGAGCACGGCGCCGAAGATGATGTTGGCGTCTTCGTGCGCAGCCGATTGGATGAGGGACGATGCCGCGTTGACTTCAGAGAGCTTGAGCGAACTGGATCCGGTGATGTTGATGAGGATGCCGCGCGCGCCGTCGATGGCGCCGGCCTCGAGAAGCGGCGAAGCCATCGCGGCCTGCGCGGCTTCAATGGCGCGCGTTTCGCCGGAGCGGACCGCGGTGCCCATGACTGCGTGGCCCATGCCAGCCATGGTGGTCTTCACGTCGGCAAAGTCGCGGTTGATGATGCCGGGAATGGTGATGATATCGCTGATTCCCTGCACGCCCTGGCGGAGCACGTCGTCGGCAACCTGGAAGCTCTCAAAGAAGCCTGCGTCTTTGGCGACAGCGAGGAGTTTCTCGTTGGGGATGACGATCATGGTATCGACGCTGTCGAGGAGTTCCTTGAGGCCGCGCTCAGCTTGCATGAGGCGGCGCTTGCCTTCAAACGCGAACGGCCGCGTGATGACAGCGACGGTGAGAATGCCCATTTCGCTGGCGAGCGAGGCGATGACCGGCGCAGCGCCGGTGCCTGTTCCGCCGCCGAGACCGGCGGTGACAA
>CAZKJB010000373.1:0-3562 GCA_964552975.1 uncultured Occallatibacter sp.
GCCATTCTGCTGCTTGCACTTGTAGCGACAGGCGCCGGTGAATATTCGCGCGAGATGCTGCGCAAGCCCTTTGTGATCGGGCGCTGGATGTACTCGAACGGAGTGCGCGTTCCATACGCGCTGAAGATCGATCAGGAAGGCTACCTTGTTCACTCAAATTGGGTGTGGAACGGTTCCAGTGGAAGCTACTCGCGCGGCGAAGCCATCTTCCGGGGCGAATGCGGCTCCTGCCACACGCTCAACGGCTATCGGCCGCTGGTGAGCCTGCTGGCCGGGCGTGACCGCGCCAACATCGAAAGCTTCATCACTATGCTCCACGACTACAAGCCTGACTCGCCGTATCACCACTTCATGCCGCCGATGGTTGGAACCAGGCAGGATGTGGAAGACCTGACAGACTTCCTGAACGCCAAGGTGAATCCGCCTGCCGCGAGCGCGCCGAAGCCGGTGCAGACCGCGCTGAAGTAGCGCCGCAAAAAGATCCCTCCTCCCGAACGGCCGAGGCCCGCCTAAATGCGGGCCTTTGCATTGCCCGCATTCGCCGGGCAGGGATCTCCTGCAGGAAGCGCGGCCCGCGGCGCGGCGCAAAAGACAATCACGTTTTTGACCGTTTTTGACCGCGCCTTGAACGACGTTTTGTTGAAACCAAATAAGTTACGAACCAAAATCCCCGAAAATGAGGGGGGAATATTTTTCCCCTGCCGGGCAGCTATTAGCGTGGCTTTGCCGCTCGGCGTAAGGCGCTGAATGTACCCCTAACAGCTTCGAAATACTGTTCGGATCTGCTGCGGCGAATGACCTCGATGACGGAGGAATTTGGAGCCGAGAATTTGCCGATTGCGGTTTCTTCAGGCGCCGCCATTTCGAAAGCTCCCATGTGTTGAGGGTAGCGAAATCGCAGAATTAATGTGCACAGTTTGCGGATTTCTTATTGGCATTGAAATGAGATGGATGCAAGAGATTGAGGAGTGTGGGGCACTTGACATATCTTGGGGTGGCACTGAGTTTGACCGAAAGGGGATCATGAAATGAATCGTAGAGAACTGTTTGCCGCTCTCGCCGCAACCGCCATTGTTGGCGACTCATTGAGCCACGCCGACCCCGCGCCTGTGATGGGTTCCCATGTCTTTGACTGGAATTCGTTTGTCGACAAACCGAACGCGAATGGGTCAGTGAGGACAGTGTGCAGCACGCCGACGGCGACGCTCGAAAACCTGGAGATGCATATCACGACGCTCAATCCCGGCCATTCGCCTCACCCGCCACATAGACATCCCAACGAGGAGTTGATCATCATCCGGCAGGGGACGATAGAGACGCTCTCGAACGGTGATTGGGTCCGCGTCGGTCCGGGCTCGGTGATCTTTAACGGATCGAACCAGCGGCACGGATTCAGAAATGTGGGGACGGAGCCGGCGATTTACCACGTGATCAACGTGAAGACGGAGAAGACGCCGGCCGGCGAGACAGTGGTGGGTTAAAGGTGAGGCAGCGGAGCTCGCGGGGGTAGCGGAGTTGGCGGAGTTAGAAAAAGTCGATCGTGTTCTTGCTATCCCACGTCTCAGAATCGAGACGTAGGGCACCCGTAAAAAGCAGGGACTAAGGGAACGAGGGACCTCGGACACGCGGCGGAGTGCAAGTTCGGGGGCTGCGAGCTCGCAGGGTTCGCATTCGTTATTGCCTTGGGTGCAGAAAGACAACCGCAGGTCCTTCGGCTGCGTTTACCGCTAGATGCGCGGTAAACTTCGCTCAGGACGACACCCTCATTTTGATACGTTTCTGGACCCATCCGATTAGGGCTTGCGAAAGCGGGCGGCGGTGGCTTCTGCGTTGCGCGCCAGAATACCTCCATCGCTGCCCACAGCGGTGAAGTTGTAGCCCATCTCGAACAGGGCTTCGCCGTCATCGGCATTTCCCGTGAGCGTGCCCGCGGATTTGCCTGTGGCGCGGATGCGCGCAGCGGCATCCTTGATTGCCGCCTGCACGTCAGGGTGCTTGGGATTGGCTAAATGCCCCGAAGCGGCAGCCAGATCGCTGGGGCCGATGAAGATTCCGTCGACGCCTTCGACCGCCGCTACGGCCTCGATCTGCCTGAGCGCGTCGGTTGTCTCCAGCTGCACCAGGATGCAGGTGTCGAGATGGGCATTGCGATGGTAGTTCTGGATACGCCCGTAGTCGTTGGCGCGAGGGGCTACCGACACGCCACGAATGCCGAGCGGAGGATAGCGGGCCGCGGCAACAGCTTTGCGCGCCTCGTCAGCATTTTGAACAAAGGGAATGAGCAACGAGCGCGCGCCCACGTCGAGCGCGCGCTTGATGATGACCATGTCGTTCCACGGGACACGAAAGACCGGCTCGGCGGTGCCGCCACGCATGGCCTGCAACTGCGGCAAAAGAGTGGTGATGTCATTGGGCGCGTGCTCGCCGTCGATGACAATCCAGTCGAATCCGGCGCCAGCCAGAATCTCAGCCGCGATGGGGTTGGCGAGGCCGCACCAGAGCCCGACTTGCCGCTCGCATTTTGCGAGCGCCTGTTTGAATGCATTGCGGGGTAGATTGCCTGGCCATTCGGGCATAAGTTTGATCTCCTCGGAGAATTGTAAGCGTGTGGGGGGAGCAAGTCAGCGAGTCAGCAGGCTAGCAAGTCAGCCAGTGGTACTGCGTTAGGGCACGCTGAAGTCGAGGCGCTTGATTTCGCCGACGATGGGCCCGTAACTGACGATGGCGCAGAAGGCGATGATGCCGACGAAGATGAGCGCTCCGTTGTAGGAGTGGGTCTTTTCAACGATGTAGCCAATGATGAGGGGCGTAGTGATGCCAGCCATGTTGCCGAATAGGTTGAAGAGCGCGCCGTTCATCCCCACCATTCCTTTGGGCGACGTGTCGGAAACGACTGTCCAACCGAGCGCGCCGATGCCCTTGCCGAAAAACGAAATCGACATGAAGAGGAGCATCATGGCCTGCGATGGCGCGTAGTTGCAGGCGATGATCGTCATGGAGAGTGCCATTCCCGCCATGATGGGGAGCTTGCGGGAAAAGCTCAGCGAGCAGCCGCGCCGCAAAAGGGCGTCGGAGATGAAGCCACCGAGAATTCCTCCGAAGCCGCCGCAAAGCCCCGGCACAGCGGCGGCAAAGCCCACTTTCAAGACCGACATATGGCGCGCCTGCGAGAGGTAGAGCGGGAACCAGGTAAGAAAGAACCAAGTAAGCGTGGTGATGCAGTATTGACCGATGTAGACGCCCACCAGCATGCGATAGCTGAGGAGCATTTTTACGGTGGCCCATGTGAGCGTGTTCTTTTTCACGCTCGCCGCCGAATCGGTATTGACCAAGCCGCCGCCGCGCTCGATGGTGTCAATCTCGGCCTGCGAGATGCGGGGATGCTCCTTAACGCCGAAGATGTTGGTGTACCAGACGATGGCGAGCACGAAGCCCAGAACGCCCATGAACCAGAAGCAACTGCGCCAACCGTAGCCGTGAATCAACCATCCGAAGATGGGCGCGAAGATGGGCAAAGCAAAGTATTGCGCAGAGTTGAAGATTGCGGAGGTGCGGCCGCGCT
>CAZKJB010000374.1:0-3554 GCA_964552975.1 uncultured Occallatibacter sp.
CGATGTCGACCTGTTCAGGATGCTTCACCGGGCTGGGCACGCCCTGGTAATACTTCACCGGCCGCACGCAGGCATAGAGGTCGAGAATCTGGCGCAGAGCCACATTGAGCGAACGGATGCCGCCGCCAACGGGCGTGGTGAGTGGCCCCTTGATGGAGACGCGCAGATCGCGCGCCGCGGCAACGGAGTCGTCGGGCAGCCAGTTGGTGAACTGCCGGAAGGCTTTTTCGCCGGCGAATATCTCAAACCAGCGAATCGCGCGCTTGCCGCCGTAGGCTTTCTCAACCGCAGCATCGAAGACGCGCTGCGACGCCTTCCAGATATCGCGGCCCGTGCCATCGCCTTCGATAAATGGAACGATGGGGTGATCCGGAACTTCGAACTGACCGTTGCGGTATTCGATCGGCTGGCCGTCTTTGGGCAATTCCAGCCCGTTGTACGTGCTTTGCATGGTTTTAGGGAGATCCCTTCAGAGAATGATCCAACGATGAGGCTAACACCTTGAAATTGTGAGTGGCAATGGCTGGCGGTGAATTCAGATCGGGGCTGCTTTGCCCACCGGCGTCGCTGTAGCGGACAGCCCGGCTGGCATTTGTCTCATTGGGTATGGGAGTGAGTCGTGCTTCGGAACATGGCCCGCAACACATCCCTGTTCCCGGCATAACCGCCGTGCGCTTTTGTCGGCGACTCAAAAAGCCAGAACCAATGTTTCGCGTTTTGCACGTAGAGATTTACGACATCTACATCGCCGATTCTGGGTACGCGCCATGTGAGCGCGTCGCTCGGATCACTCCATGCCACGATCTGAATTTTTCTTCGGGCGCCTCCATCGTTGGGATGAATGGCCCCTTGAAAATCGGCCTGGAATTGCTCCCAGCGGCTGACGAGCACCCTGAAATTGGCGGCAGGATTGGTTGGAGGCGGTGGCGCAAGCCCACGCGATCGCATCGCTCCCGGATTTGCCGGCCCGGTTTCAAGGTTGGTAATCTCCAGCATCTCAAGCTGATTCGCAAAGAAGTAGTAGAGTGACATTCGCCCGAAGATATATTGCATCGCGCTGTCCTCTGCGGCCTTCCTTTGGGTCTCTGCTGCCGAAAGATCCGGTTCGGTCGACTCGATCGTCTCAGAATTGAGCGTATTGAATAGGAGATAGCCTCCCAGGCTATGCGTCACGCCAATGAACTCCTGGTCCAGGGTCGAGTTGTGCTCGAGTTGCGCTCTCCAGTTGTATCGCCCTTGCGCGCTGCTAGCATTCGATCGATCGGCTTTATTGGGATCGAATGCGGCCGACTTGGCCATCAGCTGCCGCATGCCGTCCCGCAGAATTCCGCTCATTGGACCTGTCGTGAGCAGTACGTCGGAGAGACCCCAGTCGAGGAGGCCTCCCTTGATCGAGCGATTGATCAGCACGCCACGAGGCCGAACGGCTGCGAGCTTCGCCGCCTCATCGGGTGGAATCCACGGAAAGAAGCGTCCCGAGCCATTCGGATTTTGCAATGACGGCCGCGAACAAACACGGAGCAGATCGAGGTCGGGACCCGCAAGATGGGCTTCAGGTGCCACGATTCGACGGCATTTGAGGGCCATGACGGTTGGCCACCAGTTGATTTCATCCAAGACAAGAACAGCAGGATGATGGCGAAGATGCACCACCCAGTGCACGACGAAAGGCGCGGACGCATGCCACTCCTCGGCGTTGTTCCAAATCGGGGTACCCATGTAAAGCAGCGCGGGCTGTTGCGCTCCGTCGGCGAATTCGCCCTTGTCGGCGAACTCAACGCCCGCGTTCTTCCAATCGCCTATCGCGCAGAGGCTGAGCTTGACGCAAATCGAGTTGCGAAACAGCGTCGAGTCGCCCGCTCCCACCTGGTCGATGCCGTGCACGTAGAGAATATGAACGGGATGATGGTCGGACGCGTCAAGCGCGTCTCCGATGCTGGTCAGGGATTTGAGAGAACCCTTTGCGTCCTCGGCAACCTTTGCTGCTCGCGCCGCCGCTGCCCAACTCACCAGTCCTGAAAGTATGAGGGCGGTCGAAATCCACTTGCCCACGTGCATGTTTCCGGTCTCCTGGCTGGAACGCAGAGCCAGAATATCGCACCACGCGAGTCAGCCTGTAGTGAGATTTCGGGTTGAGTTGCCCGCCCTGGGGCGCCACCCCGCATTGCAAATTAGCCTAATTGCGCTGGGAGTCTCTCAGTCTGTCTCCATCGAAGCGTGGAATGCCAAAGTGGCCGCGCAGATGAAGCAGGTCAACGGGGCTAATGTTGCCGGCCACCGTAACCAGAGTAAGGCTTTTGGGGCTTTCGACCAGCACAACGGCTCCACGGATGTTGGTGCCATCCAGAATCAGCCAGACATCGGAGTTGCCGTTATGCACGGGACCCCCTGCGTTAGTGGTGCTGACCAGGTGTTTCCAGCCGCGCAAGTGGTAAGCCTCGCGAATGGAGTCGACCTGTGTGGGATCGACGGCGCCAGGGTCGCCGAAGCGGAGCATGTGTACGCTCACGCCGTCGAGTTTGGCTACAGTCTGCCTGACGTCCGCTTCGGAGTCCGGAATCAAGCCTGCGGCCACCGCGAGCAGGTTGCGGTCGAAGGTGAAGCTTTCTTTGGCTACGGCCTGCGAACTCAACTGCGCCAGCGCTGGTGGCACCCATTCGAGGACTGCCGAGCTGAGGTCAGAGTTTGCGGGCGCGGCCAGGGGTGCGCTACCAGAATCCATTGGCGCGGATGGGCGAGCCGGCGCTTGCGCCAGCACAGCGCCGCAGCTCACTCCGGCGATCAAAACAGTAATTTGGGCACACTGCAACCATTTCATGGTTTATTAAACGCTCGAAGTGCGAGAAAGTTGTCTTCTCCCAGCCATTCTTGGAAGGTTCTTTTCGACCTTTTCAGCGCCGAGTCAGCGCTGATAGGTGGCAGGTCCGGAATCAGCCAATTTCGAGGCACACAGATCTGCCGAATGAACCTCATATGAAAATAGCGGAATTGCTGTTACGGCCGGTAAGAATGCGATAGACTCATGCGGGAACGTTTTAAAAACTGCAACAAACTTTGAACCACGGAGGACACATAGAAATTGGGAAAAGGCATGGTCCCGAAGAAGCTCTTTTTCACCAAGGGCGTCGGCAAACACAAGGAGCGGTTGACCAGCTTTGAGCTGGCCCTGCGAGATGCCGGCATCGCCTCGCAGAATCTGGTTCGCGTCTCCTCCATCTTTCCACCGATGTGTAAAGTGATTCCGCGCAAGGAAGGCCTCAAGTACCTGCATCACGGCGAGGTAGTTTTCTCGGTCATTGCAGAAAACTCCACGCGCGAGGCGCACAGGCTCATTGTTTCCAGCATCGGTGTCGCGATCCCGGCCGACCGCAACGCCTACGGCTACTTGAGCGAGCACCACAGCTTCGGCGAAACCGAAGACCAGGCCGGCGAGTATGCCGAGGAACTGGCCGCCGAGATGCTCGCAACCACGCTCGACGTGGACTTTGACCCCGACACGAGCTGGGACGAGAAGAAGGAGATTTACCGCATCTCCAACAAGATCGTCCGCACCA
>CAZKJB010000375.1:0-3545 GCA_964552975.1 uncultured Occallatibacter sp.
CCGAAGATCTCGTTGACCATGGTGCGCTTGTGAATCATCGTGTTGTGCGTGCCGTCGGTGTGGATCATCCAGATGCGATCGACCTTTTGCCAAGGGCCTTCGTGGCAGTACATGAGCAAAGCTGGATCGGTGGGCGAGAAGAGAAGGTGATTGACCCAGTCAGTGGAGTGCAGCAGGACGGTGATGTCTCCAGGCTTGGCTCCGTTCGGCCCCGGCTCAAGCCGGATGGTGAAGAGCACAAGGGGCAGGCGCGCCGCCAGGCGGCGTTCCATCATCTCGCCTTTGTCGAGCGGCTGATAGTGCGGACCCTGCGCCTCGCTGGCCACGCGGTTGTCAGTCGCGGCAGGCCGCTGCGGAGTCGCCGGCATGTTCGAGCCAAATTCCTGGCCAGTGGCATCGCCCTCGATATAGGTTCCGGCAGCGAGGGTTTCGTCGGCGTTAATGCTGACGATCATTCTTTTCTCAGGCAGGTCGACGAGCTTGCGGATGGCGCCGGTGTAGACGTCGGCCTTGTAGACCGAAGTGACATTGGTTGCCGGATCGGTCTGCGTGTAGAAGACGCTGTTCGTCTTGTATCCCGCGACGAGCGCGTGTACGCCATAGCGCATGAACCCGCCGGGCCCTGAAGGGGCATTCGCGGGTTTGGGTGGGTTCGCGACCAACAGCTTGGTGGCGTGCGTTGTCATGTCGAGCACATGGATGCCGTCGGGCGCGGTGTAAATCATCTGCTTCAGGTCGGGCGTGTAGCCGTTGACGTTGAAGTAGAAGCCGCCGGAGTTGGGCTCGTCGCTGAGGCGCCAGACGCGATGGCCGGTATCTTTGTCGACCCAGGACTTTGGCGGGGCCGCTTTCGAATCATCTGCGGCCTGGGCGGTAACTGGCAACAGGATTAGAGCGGCGAGGGCGGCGAGAACGGTGCGCTGCATAAGAGTGGCTCCTTGAACAGGGAAGGCACTGCGTGCGGCGGGCTCTTGACGAGCGTATTGCCCGGAACGAGTGCGCCAGAGATTTATACACCTTCTGTATTACCCTTGAAAACAATTTCTCTGCTGAATTTATGGTGCAACGGAGAAACTGGCCGCCGCGACGAACGAAGCTGAGGCGACCAGGGAATAACGTTTGAAGTTGACTGACGAAACCGGGTTAGTAGCTCAGCTCCAGCACGTTGACGGAGTAAGGCGCAAAGCTCCGGGTGAACTTTGATCCTGCGACGGCAACCGGGTGCGAAGCCGGCTGGACAGCGTTGGGATGGGTAATGCTGTTGGTCGCGTTGGGGGTTTTGCCGCTCATGGTGGTGAGCGTGGCTTGCGGCGCAACCTTCTTTGTGCCCGTCAGCGCGATTGCCAGCGATTCCGCAGTCGAGGTGGCGTTGACGACCTTCACGAAGAGCTTGTGTTTGGCGTCGTCGCGCGTGGCGGAGGCGAAGACGCGCGGCGGGGCATTGGTAAGCGTGCAATCGACGACCTCGGTTCCCAGGTGACCGGAGAACATGACCTGCGTCCAGTAGCTGGGCGAGCCGTAGCTTGTGAGCGCGTCATAGCCGATGAGATCGGTGGCCCACTGCTCGCCGCCGGGATTCACGTTGACGAAGAGAGGCGCGTAGCTTTCCATGACGATGAGATCGCTATTGCGCTCGAGGCCTGTGAGCCATGCTGCATCTGCAAGGGCGGCTTCAAGATTCGGGGTTGGATCGCCCTCGCGCGTGGCCCACTCGCCAACGAAGATCTTGGGGCCTTTACGGTCAGCGGCGTCGTAGTGATGCGCTTCAGAGAAGGACTGCTGGGCTGACATGTAGAAGTGCTCGTCGAGCACGTCGGGCGTGACGCTCTTGATGGGAGCGGTGGCGATGACCTGAAGGTCGGGATATCGCTGCTTGATGGCGTGGAAGAACTGCGCGTAGCGGCCGTCGTAGGAGTGTGAGCGGTCGAATTGATCTTCGTTGCCGACCTCAACATAATGCAGCGGGAACGGAGCCGGGTGGCCGTCCTTGACGCGTTCGGCGCCCCACTTGGTGTCGGAGCCGCCGGTGACGTATTCGATCTCATCGAGCGCGTCCTGCACGTAAGGTTCGAGCGCCGGGCCGGGATCAACATGCTCCTGCATCAGAGAGTAGCCGGCATAGACGGCGAGCACGGGTTCCATCTTCAGGTCTTCGCACCACTCAAGGAATTCGAGCAAGCCCATTCCGTCAGACGAGCGATAGCGCCAAGGGCTTTGATGCGTGGGCCGGTCAACCCATGGGCCAATGGTCCTTTTCCAGTCGAAGCGATCAGCGATGTGATCGCCCTCAAGATAGTTGCCGCCAGGCAGGCGGAGAAACTTGGGATGCATCGCAGCCAGCTTATCCATGATGTCGATGCGATTGCCGGCGGTACGCCCATGATACGTAGGCGGAAAGAGCGAGATCAGGTCAAACCAGACCGTTGCCGGCTTCGCGATGGTGAGAATCAGGTGATTGCTCGACGAAACCGGAACGTCGCCGGTTTTGAGCGTGAAGTTGAACTGCTTCCATTTGCTCGTAAGTCCAGTGACAGTGGCGACGGCGGCAACAGCGCCCGTGAGATCGTTCTGGAGGCTGACGGTCACCGGGACGTCGGTCTTCAAAACCTCGGGCGAAGAACTGCCCGCGGGAGCTTCGAGCGCATCGGTCATGGCGTAGAACGATCCGGTATAAACAGTGCGCGGCCGCACCGGGATTCCCCAGAAGCCGTCGTTCTCGATTCCTGCGGGCGAAGACGGAGAGGCCTTGCTGACCGTGACCCTCAGGCTACGCGTGAGAGCGGTGCTCGGGCCGGCGGATTCGTCAGAGGAGACGTTGACGATAGAGTCGCCGCGGGCCACGATGGGCCAATGCGAAAGTGAGCCAAAGGCGCGGCCAAGCGCGCGATCGCGCACCAACTCGCCGTAGAGGCCGCCATCATAGGAATAGTTGATCTCTTCGGTCATGAGGCCGTAGAGCATCGGGCTGACCTTTGCGGTGGGGTGATCCACCTGAATGGCGAGCGAGGGCGCCTGGGCGAGCAGGCTCAACGGCGACAGGAGGGCAGCAGCACACGCGATGGAGATCAATGGCTTGTTCATGACCCCGCCATCCTAATGCGAAGGCGCCGTATCTGGCAATGGGGAAAACGCTTACTCGAATCGGCCAGCCAATAGCTCGTGGCCGGTCCAAGCCATTCTTCCATTACGAACTGCAGGCCCAGAGCCGAGCCACAGCTCTCACCTCAGTTCGCTGAACTCTCGATCGCGGCGGCAACAGCTTCGCGTACGGCATCAGGCAGGGCGGGCATCGCGCCCGATTGCGAGGCCATCCAGCCGCCCCAGCGGTTTCCCGCCTCGTTCAAGGTCGGGAGGTCCGCGCCGCGCAGCAGATAATGCGCGATGGCGGCAGTGAATGCATCGCCTGCGCCGATTCCGTCGGCTAGTTTCACAGGAAAGCCGGGATGCTCATTCCACTCGTTCCGAGTGACGAGCAGGCTCCCGCGGCTACCTTTTGTAATCGCCACGAGTTGCAGGGAGGGAAACTCATCGAGCAGGCGCTCGGC
>CAZKJB010000376.1:0-3530 GCA_964552975.1 uncultured Occallatibacter sp.
GCGACTACCTCATGGTTCCGCAAAAACATGTGGATGAACTTGCCAAAGCGTTGCCAAATCTCGATCTGACGCAGGGTTATCTGGTCGCCAAGGATGCCGACCCGAATCTGCCTCTTCCGCAACGGGCCCAGGGCGCGGTCCCGGGCATCACTTACGCCTCCATGCACGTCACCGTGGCGCCGTCCGAGACAAATCTGAGTAAGCCGGCCTGGGCGTCCTCTGGCGGCGGTGGCGATTCCTCTTGCCCGGCCGCAAAGAAGAGCAGCACGAGCACCACGAAATCCAAATAGCGGGCGGGTGACTAAAGTGCGCGACGAGTGCATGTCAGTAAAGGTATGCTGGTTGCAAGATGCCGCCGAGGCGTGCCGGCGGCATCCTCAATCCGCGATTCGGGGGAGAAAATGAGCCGGTCGGCAAATCTTCTGGCGATCGTAACTCTGGGTATGGGCACGCTTTTCGCAACGCAAGCCGGGGCCCAGAGTTTCGGTTCCGCAAGAGACAAAGTCACTCTCCACCGCAAGCTTCCCGCTCTTATCCATCTCACCGGAACTGCCATCAAAGTCTCGATCCCGGGCCAGGATCTGAACGGTGACGTATCGTACGACCTTCAGGCGCTGCTCGAAACCGAGCTGCTCAAAGACGATCCGAGCTTGCACGTCGATGACAAGAATCCTGACGTAACGATTATCTGCACGATTACCGGCTACTATCATCCGGATCCGACCATCACCAACCGCCCGGCGGTCACCATCACCGGCGTTCAGGATATGGACTTCACGCGCGTCAACGGCACCCTCAGCATCTCTTTCCAGGTCAAGAATGCTACTGGCCAGCAGTTGATCTCCGACAACGTCGAAGCCAAATACGATGAAGAGTTCGATGCGTTGGGCAACTCCACCTCCAAGGGAGTCAAAGGAACCTTTTCCGGCACCTTTAAACGCCTCAAGGGCGGGTCGAGCGAGCAGATGAACGCTCCAACCGACGCTGAGCTCCGTTCCAAACTTCTCGTCAACGCGGTGCAACAGATCGCGGAGCACATCGTCACCACCGACGAGTCGGTCGACGTTTTTCTCGCCAGGCAAAAAGGCCCGCTCGAAGAAGGCGACAAAGATGCCGAATCGGGGCTCTGGGAACGCGCACTCGAAACCTTCGAGACGGCGCCGCAGAATCCCAAGAAGGATGAGGATGCGTACCGCCTCTACGATATTGGCGTCGCCTACGAAGCTCTCGCGTATCAGGCCGAAGACGAAAAAGCAGCAATGAAGTATCTGGATCAGGCCGCCATCAACTACGGCAACGCGATCGATGCCAAACCCACCGAAAAGTATTTCCTCGATCCGCAGAATCGTATCGAAACTGCGATTGCGCACTACAAAGAGCTTGAAGAAGAAAAGAAGCCGAAACCCGCGCCTGTCGCGGTCGCTGACGTCACTGCTCCCGGTGCCGCTGGCAAGCCCGCTGCGCCCAAGGCGCTCACCAACACCCAGGTCGTCGCCATGGTCAAGTCTGGCATGGAAGACGACACCGTAATCCAGGCCATCCGCGCAGCCAAGGCCGTCAACTTCGATCTCACTCCGGCTGGCCAGCAGGCGCTCACGTCTGGCGGCGTCAGTGCTCCTGTGGTTACCGCGATGAAAACCCGCGCCGCAAGAAAGCCTCCAGTCACGACGCCCGCAAAACCGGCAACGGCGCCCACCAAGCCGGCGGCATCAAAATGAGCGGTCGGAAGCAGTCTAAGCTCGCATTCCTCGCGCTGCTCGTTGTCGCGCTCGGTCCTGGTGTTCCCGCTTCCGCGCAGGCAACGCGTTGCGGCGGTGGTCAGGATCTCGTCGTCCAGGCGCTTGAGCTCGTCACTCCGCAGAGTGACACAAAATCATTTGAAGATGCGCTGCAACTGCTCAAGCACGCGGTCTCGAGTTGCCCCGAGTTGGGCGATGCCTGGTACTACCGCAGCCTCGTCGAGCAGCACTTGGGCCATGACGCTCTCGCCAAATACGCGCTCGACAAAGCACACTTCAACGGCTCTGAAGCGCTCGACCAAGGCTTGAATCCGTTTGTACTCTCTACGCCGGCATCGCGCGGATTCACCGCGGAGCAATCCACAACTCCGGCCCCCGGTGCTCCGCCCGTTCGACCCGGACCGGTGCAGCAAAAGTGGGCTCTCGTCATCGGCATCGGCAGATTTACTGATGCTCAGATTCCCCGCCTCAACTACACAACCGCCGACGCCACCGCGTTCGCCGCCGCATTAACCGATCCCGCCATCGGGCAGTTCCCCGCCGGCAATGTTCACGTCCTTACCGACGATCAGGCGACTACAAAAAACATCAAGGAACAGCTTAACTTTATCGCCCGCAACGCTCAGCCTAATGACTTAGTTGTGATCTACGTCGCCACGCACGGCACCCCTCGAACCATCGACTCGGCGGGCGGAGCAAACTACCTGGTCACTTACGACACTGAAGTCTACAAAGCGGGCAGCTTCGATGAAGATGCGATGTACGCCACTGCCTATCCAATGGTGGAACTGGCCAACGCCGTCGCCACGCGCATGAAAGCCCTGCGCACCGTCGTGTTTCTCGATACCTGTTACAGCGGTGGCTCCGTCAGCAGCGCGCCCGCAGAAAAACTGGCCACCAGGGGCGCTTCCGGCGACATGCTCATCCACATGACCGAGGGAACCGGGCGCATCGTGATGACGGCTAGCAAGGTCGATCAGGAGTCCCTCGAAAGTCCCGACCTTCGCCACGGTTACTTCACCTACTATCTGCTTCAGGCCCTGAAGAGCGGCAAGGGAACAACGCCATTGAGCCAGATCTATGCCACGGTCGCGCAGCAGGTTTCGAAAAGCGTCTCTGCCAAAGGCATGCACCAGGACCCCGTCATGGACCGGAGCTCTGCCGACGCCGACTTCGCGCTCAGAACCCCACCGGCGGATTCGGCCAAAGCCAAGCCGTAAGGGAATCGCCGGCCTGACCATGAGAAACGCGCAATGATTCGCTCGCGCAGCATCGGCGTTCTGGCAATTCTCAGCATCGCATTGCTGCCCGGATTCGCCGCCGCTCAAACTTCCCCGCTCCAAAACTCAATCGCTCAGCAGGAGCAGAAGCTTGCGCAGGCACGCGTACAGAAGGACACGCGTCAGGTCGTGACCCAACTCAATGTTCTCGCCTCGCTTTACCGGGCGACAGGTCAGTTGCAAAAAGCATTGGACTGCCTGAACGAAGCCCTGCCCATTGAGCAAGAATATGCCAGCCTCTTCGGCCAGGCCACTTCACTCGGGGCCATGGGCAGGGTCTACACCGATATGGGCGAAGAAGACAAAGCACTCGCCGCGCTCAATCAGGCGCTACCATTGTGGCGCGCGTTGAATGCGCGCTCAGGTGAGGCCGAAACGCTCAATAATATCGGCAAAGTCTATAACAACCTGGGACAGCACGACCAGGCCCTCAAATATCTCAACCAGTCCATGTCGATCTGGCACTCGATCGACAATCCGCAGGCCGCGGCGCAAAGCAGCACCGCCAATC
>CAZKJB010000377.1:0-3521 GCA_964552975.1 uncultured Occallatibacter sp.
CTCTCATCGACACCGCCGACGCCTACGGTCCCGAGATCGCCGAGCGTCTCATCGGTGAAGCGCTCGCACCGTATCCACCCGGTGTCGTCATCGCCACGAAAGGTGGCATCACGCGCCAGGGTC
Source organism: uncultured Occallatibacter sp. (assembly GCA_964552975.1). Classification (GTDB taxonomy): domain Bacteria; phylum Acidobacteriota; class Terriglobia; order Terriglobales; family Acidobacteriaceae; genus Telmatobacter. The sequence continues at coordinate 124 of CAZKJB010000377.1, forward strand.
CGGCCAAAACCGAATACGTGGGCCGCGCGGGCTATCTCATTCAGTGTGTTGAAATGAGCTTACGACGCCTCAAGCTCGAGCGCATCGACCTCTACCAGTTACACAGAATCGACCCGCGCACACCCCTCGAAGAATCTCTTGGAGCCCTCCAGCGCATGCAGGAGCGGGGAAAAATCCGCCACATCGGCTTGAGCGAAGTCACGCCCGCCGAGATCGAAGACGCCGAGAAAATTGCCCCCATCGTCTCCATCCAGAATCGCTACTCGCTCGCTGACCGCCGCCACGAAGAAACCCTGAACTATTGCGAGCGGCGTGGCATCGCCTTCCTTCCCTGGTATCCATACGCTGGAGGAAAGCTACTCAAGTCCGACCATCCCGCGGCGCAGTCGCTCGCCCAAATCGCAGCCCGCTATGCCGCCACAGTCCCGCAGCTCTCATTGGCATGGCTTTTGCAGCGCTCGCCGGTCCTTTTGCCGATTCCCGGGACGTCGAAGCTCGGGCATCTCGAAGAGAACGTCGCCGCCGCGCAACTTAAGCTCTCCCCCGACGAATGGCGCGAAGTGGAAGCTGCCACGGCAAGCTGATCGCTGTTTCTCGGTCCGTTGCCCCTCGATCCCTGTCTTTCTGTTCCCTGTTCCCCGTATTTCTGTATTCTTTCCACGATGCCCAAAAGCCTGTCCGTGGTGCTGATTACGCTCAATGAAGCGGCCAACTTGCCGCGTACCCTCGCCAGCGTTCGTGGGATGGGCGAAATCGTCGTCGTCGACTCCGGCTCGACCGATACGACGGTCGATATCGCCCGCAGCTTTGGCGCGCGCGTCTTCGCCGAATCATGGAAAGGTTTTGGCGCCCAGAAGAATTCCGCCATCGCCCATGCCACCGGCGACTGGATTCTATCGCTCGACGCCGATGAAGAAGTCAGTTCGGAGCTGGCGCAGGAGATTCAGGCTCTCCTCGCCGGAGAGCCGGCGTTTCGCGCGTACCACATCCCGCGCCTCAATCATTTCCTTGGCCGCCCTCTGCGCCACGGCGGCTATTGGCCCGATCCCAAGCTGCGCCTGTTCAGCCGCGGCTCGGCACGCTTCGAGGAGCGGCCGGTCCACGAAACCATGCAGTCCAATGGACCCGCTGGCCAACTCCGCGGCTGCCTGATCCACCGTTGCTACCCCACGCTCCCCGACTACATCGAGCACATGAACCGCTACAGCACCCTCGCCGCGGAGTCGCTCGGCACTTCGGGCCGCGCCCGCGATTCCTGGCTTTGGCTCGGATGGAACACGTGCCTTAACCCCGCCGCGACCTTCCTCTATAACTACGTCTTCCGCCTCGGTTTTCTCGACGGCCGCGAGGGGCTGCTCCAGCACCTCAACCACTCGGTCTACATTCACTGGAAGTTCGCGAAAGCCTGGGAATCCGCCCGCCGCAACTTGCGCTCATAGTCTCCCTGACCGCTGACCCCTGATCCCTGACCCCTGCTCTAACGTCGCCCGTGCCCCGCAACAAATGCAATCATCCGCAACAACAGCAAAAACACGAAGAGCGCAACGGCGAATGCGATCAGCACATTGCCCACACGATTCTTCGCCTTCCCTGTCTTCGCTTTGCGTCGCATATCCGAATCAGTGCCTCATGTTATGCCCGTTCCCAACCCAAACGGAAAAGCCAGATCCTTCGGCGAGATCCCAATCGCCTCACATCGAGCTGAAAGCTTGTGCCCGCTCTCCGTAGCTCTATCATCCCGTCAGCGCTTTCCGTTATCCTCATCAGGAAGGCGGGAACCTAAATGCCCATCGCAATACTTGCCGGCGCCAAAACCAAAAAAATCCTCGCAGCCCTTGAGGGCAACTGGCAAGCCGAGATGGAGGGCTTCCACACCTACACAACCCTGGCCGACCGCGACACTGACCCGGTGCGCGCCCGGGTTCTGCGTCATCTGGCCCAGGCCGAAATCGAGCACGCCACGCTGTGGGAAGGCCGCATCAAGGATCTCGGCGGAACCGAGCCTGTCTACTCCGGAGGCCCGGGCGGCCAGGCCGACTCACTCGCCAATCGCGCCGGTGGCATGCGCATGGCGCTGCGCCGCCTTGAGATTGAAGAAAGCCGCGACATTGCCCGCTACGGAGAGCAGCTCAAAGCGCTCGGCGACGAGGGCTCCATCGCCATCCTCGAGCACGTCATCCAGGACGAGAAGGACCACTACCGCGAGTTGGGATCTCTCTTGCGCGGCCACTACACCGCTCCCGGCGGCGCGCCCAAAATCGACGCCAAAGCCGTCCTTGAAGAGATGCTCACCAAGCGCAATGAGGGCCGCAAGCAACCCGGCGCCTGGATCGGCGATGCCATCTACGGCGTCAATGATGGCCTGGGCGCCATCTTCGGCATTGTCTCCGGCGTCTCCGGCGCCACCGCCGGCAACCAGAGCTACGTGCTACTCGCCGGTCTCTCCGGCATGATCGCCTCCGCTCTCTCCATGGGCTCGGGCGCCTACCTCGCTGCTAAAAGCGAGCGCGAAATCTATCACGCTGAAATCGCCCGCGAGCGCGAAGCCATCCGCCTCAACGGGCCCGAGGCGCGAGAGCTGCTCTCGCTCTACTACCAGGTCAAGGGATTGCCCGAGGAAGATGCAATCCACATGGTCAATCACATCGCCAGCGACCCCGAGCAGCTGCTACGCGCGCTTTCCGCCGAGCGGCTCGGCTCTTCAGAGGAGGCGCTCTCCAATCCCCTCGTCTCGGCCACTTCCGGTGCGTTGTCAACAGCCGTCGGAGCCATCATCCCGGTCATTCCGTTCTTCTTCATGAAGGGCATCCCAGCCATCATCGCCGCCGCTGTCGTCTCGCTCATCGCCCACTTCGCCGTAGGAGCCGCCAAATCGCTGATCACCGTCCGCTCCTGGTGGTCCTCCGGCTTCGAGATGACCATCGTCGGGGCCATCGAAGGCGCAGTCACCTACGGAATTGGTATCCTCCTCGGCAAGGGCGGCATGTAGATCGCTGGTGCTGTCATCCTGAGCGAGTCGCCGCAGCGACGAGTCGAAGGACTTGCGGTTGCTTTTTCCGCCTGCCTCAAGTCTTGATCCTGAGACGGATCTGGAATGGCACGTCTTCGCTGACTCTCTAACTTGCTGACCGGCTAGCCCGCGCCTCCTGGTTCGCGCTAAAATAGAACCTGTCGTGACACTGCATCGGCCCATCCCGGCCCTCCTCTAGCGGCGCCCGCCGCCATCGTTCTTTCTGCGCCTTTTCCTTCCACTCCACTTATCCAAACCTGAAAGGCATGGAATGCCATGATCTCTGATCGCCTTGAACAAATGGAGCAGCGCTACAACGAGCTGCAATCGCAGTTCGCGCTGCCTGAGGTCCTCAACGACCACGAGCGCTATTAGAAGATCGCCAAAG
>CAZKJB010000378.1:0-3517 GCA_964552975.1 uncultured Occallatibacter sp.
ATTGACGGCCATCCGTAAGGCGTTGGCTCGCCGCGATAATCGAAGCCCGTCCATGCAAATCCGCCGGCCAGCCACTCACGCGTTCCGTAAAACGTCCACCATTCCTCGGCTAATTCGCTCCATACGGTGTGGTTCACATCGTAGGCGCTCAGAGTGTTGCGCAGAGGATCGGTTTGGTACACGCCGCGCGTCGAGATCGTGCTCGCCGTCTCCGATCCAAACACTGGCCGGGTGGGATTCTTCTTGTGATAGTCATCCGGATACTTCAGGTTGTAGTTGAAGCCGATGATGTCGAACACCTCCGACACCCCTTTGGAGTTGTCGCCGTTCACCGCCGCGGAAACAACGCGCGTCGGGTCAAGTTCGTGGCAGCGCCGGACCATGGTGGCCGCGATCTTTGCGCCCTCCTCTGACATGTCGTTTTGCAGGTGCCCTTCTTCATTCCCGATCGACCAAATAATGATTGAGGGCGAGTTGCGATAACGCTTGATCATCTCTTCAAGCTGCGCCATACCCTCGGGGCTGGAACTCATTTGCCGCGTTTCGCACATCATCATCACGCCCATGCGGTCGCAAGCTGAAACCAATTCGGGCGTGGGCATGTTATGAGAAGTGCGAATGGCGTTGCAACCCATCTGCTGTAGCACCGCCAAGCGGAAAGCCTGCAACCGATCGGGTAAAGCAGCGCCAACGCCGGCATGGTCCTGATGGTTGCAGGTGCCTTGAATTTTCAATGGCTGCCCGTTCAGAAAGAACCCATGATCTGCCTGGAATCGAAGGAACCGCACGCCAAAGCTCACACGCTCCGCATCGCGTGGCGTGCCGTTGCTTTCCACTGTCACGATGGCCGAATAAAGATTGGGCTCATCCACCGACCAGAGCGCCGGATCGCTCAGTTGCGCCAGGGCTTCAAAACTTGCCTGCCCATCCACGTCAACTTTCTGCGCAGGGGCCTTGGCCGTGGCCACCGTTTTGCCAGCCGCGTCCAGGATCTGCCAGCTCACCGCGGCCGTTTCGAAGTTCTTGCCCTCGTTCACGACCACCGTAGCCAATCGCAGGTTCACCGCCTTGCCGTCCGTGGCCTCGGGACGCACCGTACTCCCCCATTTGCCCAGGTGCAGCACATCCGCCTTGGTCAGCCACACATGCCGGTAAATTCCCGCGCCCTCATAGAACCAGCCGTCTCCGAAGCTCGCGTCGACGCGCGCCATAATGCAGTTCTTGCTTCCCGCGGCCAGAAAGTCCGTAATGTCGAAGCAGAAAGGCGCGTAGCCGTTGTCGCTGCGGCCTACAAAGCACCCGTTCACGAAGATCAGCACATCGCGGAAGGCGCCGTCGAATTCAACCGCAATCCGGCGTCCGGCGTCGCTGGCTGGAATGTCGAATTCACGCCGATACCAGCCCACACTCGTCTCCGGATACCGGCGCCCCAGCGGTTTATATCCATGCGATTGCAGTTCCTCGTCCCGAACGAACGGAAGCTCCACCGCCCAGTCATGTGGAAGATTCAATTTGCGCCAATTCGAATCGTCGTATCCGACTTTGGCAAACTTGAAGTCTCCAGTCTTGGCGAAATCGCCCTGGCCTTTACCGAAGCCCAGATCCCTTGCGGGGTCGCTGCCGTTGCCGAATTGAAATCTCCAGCTGAAATCAAAGAGCAATTTTTCCCGAGGCGCGATCGCGGAGATCACTTCGGGCACGTCGGCGAGCAAAGCTGCCGAGCGTCCCCAGGCGGAGTGCGCGATCAATGAAGTGGCGGAAAGTACCACGCCGGAACAAAGCAAATCACGACGAGATATACCAGACATAAGAAGCCTCTTTCAGGTCAAGAAAAGCCTGCGAACAGACAATGGCGATTGAACGGCGGGCAACACGGCACTATAAATGAGCACGCGCAGAGCTGTATACGATTTCAGCCGTCGACCAAACCTTGGTTCCCTCGGGAAATATCAGGTGCGGCGTTCACCCGAATCAAAGGCCATGAAAATGTTAAACTCAAACAGTCAGCCTGCAGTGCGGAGAGATGGCCGAGTGGCTGAAGGCGCACGCTTGGAAAGCGTGTTTAGGGGAAACTCTAACCTGGGTTCGAATCCCAGTCTCTCCGCCATAGAGCCTTTAAAATCAGCGATTGATCTCGGGCTAACCAGTTAAAATCGTGTTCGGCTAAGTATCGGACTCTTTGCGGAGAAAAGGTTCCGGAGAGAATTCTCCGTTTGCGCTTGTTGGCCGACATTCTCATCAATTCTCCAATTCCGAATCCAGCGGAATCCTTTCGACTTGATAGCGGTTGGGATTGACCGCCAGAAGTGCCTCCTCTCCGAACGCAAAAAAAAGGCCAACGTTGTGACCCCTCGGAGAGCACAACGTGGCCTTTTGGACTTCGCTGACTGTGTCAGACGGCTCAGCTAAGACTTCGATTGGTGAATAGCCCGCCAAAGCGGAAACTCGCGCAGGACGCTCGCAAATTGGGTTGCACCGTAGATTCAGCAATAAGTTAGAGGTAAGAAGCGCAATCGTAAAGCCGCACATCGCGGCAATCAGCGTGCGTATTGACGAGTCTCGAACAAGGTTGTCATACAAGAAAACTTTGGCGCCAGTCACGTCGCTTGCATGAAACTCAAAAGATAGCGAATGCGGTGTAGTCCAGGACTGTGATCACGTCGAGCGCCATCCATAGGGTTGATGTACCCGACACGCTGCGTGCGGAATTTGCCGCTTCTTCGGCCTATTTTGGGAAGAAGATGCTGAAGATGACGGTCTTTGCCAGAATTCCGAAGCCTCCAAACGCATTCCGCAAATCGCAAGAATTCAGAAGAGCCCAATTATAATGACATCGGATTTCCGCGATTCAATTCGCGGTGTCACGAGAAGTGACTATCGTGAAGGCGGGTCGACCCACGCGACATTCTTGGGGCATAAGTGCCGGCAGCATGAAATAGTTTCAGCACGAGATAGAGCAGAATCAGGATTTCTACCATCGCTCCGTAGACCAGCAATAGCACAATCCCATTCACGGCTCGCCGGATTTGTCTGCGGAATTCCGAAGGTGAGACACAATGAACTTCCGTCTCGTGTTCGGATACCGTTTCGCCGTGGGCGATCGCCCAGAATTCGTCTCGTGTCATAAGCAACCTCCACTCGTTAGTGTGAAGAAGGACATGTCCTCATTTGTGGCATTGCGAGGCTATATTGAATGAATCCAGTGGCAGCTTAATTGCTGTGAAAATCGAGGCCGGCGCAAACCGGAAGATGCTTCTCCCCTGAGCCTCTCACCTAGCTTGGTAGATTGAGAAAAACCGGTCGCCCAAAGAGACGCGAAATCCGCGCTCGTGTGAGGGCGAAATTCATCAAGAAAGTCAGAACTGCTGGAGAAACATGTGAGAAAGCGCGAAGCGTGCGCGACGCCAGCGAGAATCTGCCCGGAGTCTGGCACCGCGACCGCAGACCCGGCATTGAATGGGCGCCGGCAACGCAAGATCGAAGAGCCCGTTCTACCCCGCACTCCCAACAACCACAT
>CAZKJB010000379.1:0-3514 GCA_964552975.1 uncultured Occallatibacter sp.
TATTTGGCATATCGTCTTGCATTGAGAGTTATGCGGTTGGCTACTTGTACATAACGGGAACCACGACCGCATCGTCTGGCAGCAACGGCATCATTACCGGCTATAGCATCGATCACAATACGGGCAAGTTGAGCGCCATCCATGGCCTGCCTGTTTCATCAGGAGGCGCCAACCCCGTTCGCGCCGTCCTCACCCTCGGCAGCCGGTTCCTTTATGTTCTTAACCGCGGTGTTAGCGGATCGGGAAGCGCAAATTGCTACGGCGTCGCTGCAAACCAGTGCACCAACGCCAACATTGAAGAATTCGCCATCGGCGGCAACGGCAGCATGACTCCGCAGGAGACCTTCTTTACCCAGGGCATCAATCCCTTTAGGTTGATCGCCGACACCACGGGCAGCTACATCCTGGTGCTGGACCACGACGCACCTGACAACGCCAATCCGTCGAGTACCGACGCCTGCGCGCGCGCGCTGGGGACCGCTACAACCACCTGCGGCGATATTACCGTTTTCAAAATTGACCCGAATACCGGCCGTTTGTCTCTGGTAGTCAACGCACAGGTGACCGCGGCCAGCGGCCAGCCGCTCACTTATTTCCCGGTACCGGCAAACCCGGTAGACTTCCTTTTGTCGGGCGGCACGGTTCTCACGCTGACCGGCACGACGACGCCGATCTCCTACCCCTACACCGGCGGAACTTCGGTGTGGCCCTACACCTACTCGAGTACCAGCGGCCAGTTGACGCTCAGCCAGAACAGCGCCCAGCCCTTGGGTATTCATCAGGGCACCGCCATCAGGAATGCCTCGGGTGTCATCTATGTGCTGGATAACGAGCCCATCATCATCTCCTCCAATCCCAACTTCACAGCCGGCACATATCCGAGCCAGATTCTGCCCTTTACCATCGGCACCGGCGGCGCCTTGCAGGCGGAGCCAAGCGGCGTCAACCCCGATGATCCCACGCTCGCCAATCCAAGTGACATCCTGGTCGAGTCGAAGGGCAAATTCGTTTACCTGGCCAACCAGGGGAATAACGTCACCGGACCGAATCCGCAAAGTGGCATCGCCGGGTACTTCCTAACCACTGCGCCCGCATATCAGCTGAGTTACATCGCCGGTGAGCCCTTCGGCTCCGGGTCGGGCTCCCAGTGCATCGTCGAGGACCCCTCGAACCAATTCATTTTCGAAGCAAACGAATACGACTCCACGGTGACGGGCCGCTTGCTCGACCCGAACTCGGGGGAGCTCAATGCCATGCGAGTCACCAGCACTTACACCCTCCAGGGTCCTCCAACCTGGTGCCTGATGGACGGGCGTACGAATTAGCTTCGCGCGATTCCGGCCGGCTCTCGTGGATGTGACGGGGCAGGCCGGCTCGTATTTCAGGATTCGATTTCAAACCCGATTTTTTGGATGGGCCCGGTAGGGCCCCACTGACGAAAGATGCACATGAAGTTCTCGAAATCGAGCCAGCGATCGCAAAACCAGAGTGGGATGATCGCCGAGCCACAAGTGTCGAGTCGCCGCGACCATCAGGGAGCGGTGACCTTGAAGGCTGCAAAAAATGGCTATACTCACTCTGGTTTTGCCCTCGTGCTGGTCGCCGCGGCCAGCCTTCTGGCAGCTACCTTTGTTACTGCCTGTGAGACACTCACCGTCGATTTTGTCTTCGTGACCAGTGCCAAAGCCGCCGGAACCGAAAATTACGGAGAGATCGACGTCTTCGAAATCAACTCGGAGTCGGGCCGGATGCGCCCGATTCCCACTTCGCCTTTTCCTTCCGCAGGCCGCAACCCGGTGGCCGAGGCAGTCTCTGCTGACAACGAGAGTCTCTTTGTCGCCAATCAGGATGACAACACCATCGTTCAGTTCATCATCGGATCCGACGGTAAACTTTATCCATACAACACTGTGAACACCCCGGGAATCTATCCGTTGGCGGTCACCGCAAACAAGTCCAACTTGTTCGTTGTCGATACTTACCAGCCGCTTCCTCTCTGTTCCAATGCCGATCCCTGTTCCGGTTCGATTGCTGTGTATTCGCTCTCGACCGCTTCCGGCAACACGCCGGTCACGATCGGTTCTCCGGCGGTTAACACCGCTGTGAATGGCACCTATTGGCCGCTCACACTCTCCGGTGCCGGCTCCGCCCACGTCATCGTGCCCACGGCAGTCACCGTCCTTGCCAACGGCAGTGATGTCTACATCAGCGCCTATGATTCGTCCGTTACGCCCACCGTCGGATATGTCTTTGGATTCTCGATCGGCTCCGGTGGAGTACTCACGCCTCTAGGCGGTTCGCCGTTCGCTGCTGGCGTCAAGCCGTCCGCCATTGCCAGCGATCCTTCGAGCACCTATGTCTATGCCACCGATTTCGCAAGCGGCAACGTGCGAGGCTACAAAGTGTCGTCGGGCAACCTGACGCCGCTTTCCGGAAGCCCGTATGCTTCCGGCAACCAGCCGTCAGCCATCGCTGTCGATCCCTCGTATTCCTATGCGTACGTTACCAACTCGCTTGACGGGTCCGTGGCGGCATTCTCCATGAGCAGCGGGGTGCTGTCCCGCATCGGCACCTTCGCGACCGGTCTGCAGCCTGTCGCCCTCGGAATTGATCCCTCGACGAACCACTTTCTCTATACCGCCAATTTCCTGGACAACACCGTTTCTGGTTTCGAGATAACCACCAGCACCGGTTCGCTTTTGGATTCGCAGTTTTCTCCGTATTCGACCAACGCCCAACCGACGGCCGTGGCGGCCGTCCCGCACAACGGCACCGGAGCCGGAGTTCATTAGCAGTCATTTTGTATCGGCTCTGCCGGCGCAATGGTTTCGGTGACTACTCCCCGTTCGAGGCTTTTACAATAACGAAGGGGCAACTTAAACGAGATTCTTGGGGCTTGCATTCGATGGCCCATGACGAAGGAAGCGCATGAAGTTCAGTAAACTGAGCCAGCTGTTTCTGGTCTCTGCATTCGGCCTGATCCTGGCCACATTCGTGACTGCCTGCCAGCTGGTGTCGATCGATATTGTTTACGTGGCCGACTCTGCTGGAAACTCGACCGGTAGCGCCGGACAGATTCAAACCTTCGCGGCCGACGCCGGCTCGGGCGCGCTGCGCACCTCCGCACCCACGGTATCTTCGGGCGGCACGACCCCGGTTGCCCTGGCCGTCACCTCAGATTCCGCAAACCTTTACGTCGCCAACCAGGGAAACAAGACGGTAGTACACTTCACCATTGACGGTAACGGTGTCCTGACCATGAAAGATTCGGTCACCCTCGCGGCCGCGCCCGTTTTCATCGCAGTCAACGCCGCAGGAACCTACCTGTATGTGGTTTCGGGCACAACTTCCGGCACGCTCACTGAGTATGCCCTCAGCTCCGGCGCCATCGGATCGGCTATTTCAACGGTTTCACTCGTGGTTCCCGGTTACACCGCTGACACGATCCTGCCCACCGGCGTTGCCGTGCTTCCCTCGAACGCAGCCGTTTACGTCACCGCGGTTGATAAATCCG
>CAZKJB010000380.1:0-3509 GCA_964552975.1 uncultured Occallatibacter sp.
GGTCGGGAATGCGGGCCATTTCGCCGTCGTCGCGCATGATTTCGCAGATGACGCCAGAGGGGTTAAGGCCGGCCATGCGAGCCAGATCGACTGAGGCTTCGGTTTGGCCAGCGCGAACGAGAACGCCGCCGCGGCGGGCGCGAAGCGGGAAGATGTGGCCGGGCCGCGCAAGATCTGTGAATGTCGTCTTGGGGTCGATGGCGGTACGAATGGTGTGTGCGCGATCGGCGGCCGATATGCCGGTGGTGACGCCCTCGCGGGCTTCAATGGTCTCAGTGAAGGCAGTGCCAAATCGCGACGAGTTTTGCTGCGTCATGGGAAAGAGGCGCAGATAGTCGGCGCGCTCTTCGGTAAGGGTGAGGCAGATTAAGCCTCGGCCATAGCGAGCCATGAAATTGATCGCTTCGGGCGTGACATGCTCGGCTGCCAGGGTCAGATCGCCTTCGTTTTCGCGGTCCTCGTCGTCGACGACCACCACCATGCGGCCGGCCTTGATCTCGGCAAGGGCGCCGGGAACGTCGGTGAAAGGAGGATCGAAAGCGCGCGTCGACAGAGGCATGATGCGTTCTTATTCTCGCATGGAGCTGGCTGGAGGCTTCGCCTGCCTGGAGCCTGCTCTGGCTGAGCCAAGCTGAATTCCCGGCTGCAACAAAAACGCCGCCCGAAGGCGGCGTCTTTTTCATAGCTGGCTGAAATGCTACAACGTCGATTCAATCTCAAAACCCCAGGCCTCAAGCAGGGCCTCAGGGATATATTTGGAATTCTTATTCCGCCGCGCCCATTCCCGTAGACGGGTGGACCGGATGTATTGGTCCGGGGGCAGCTTAAACTCCTTGGTGATCTGCTCGAAGGAGGTGACTGTGGGCACAACGGGGCCAATGGGCTCTGGTTTGCCCCAATTCGGATTTCCACGACGCTTTGCCATTGATTTGTTTATCCTTGAATGGAGGATTTTCGTTTGACATCTCGGGACGTAGGCTGGGGATGCTGCTGGACCCGAGGCACATTACTTCCCATTCTAGGGCCATTTCCTTTAAAAATCAATAGCTAAGAGGAACTGCGAGGGGTTAAAAACAAGGCTTGCGTGGCCCGGAAAACGCCCCATAAACAGTTGAATCCAGATTAGTTACATCGTAATCGACGAATCACGCGCGCCGGAATTAAAATCACAGGGGTCCAGATCGCCCTGGCAGCGGGAAGGTCTCTGGTGGCACGATAGTCCTATGAACACATTTTGGGCGGCGATTGCAGCGGGATTGGTGCTTTTTGGCTGCGCGGAAAGGTGTCGACCTGTGGAGTTAACGGTTAGCCGAGAAGCCCTGGAACGGACGCTGAAGCAACAGCTCTATAGCAGCCCCGACGGCCGCTATTACCTGAAAGGCAACGCCGGGGCGGCTTGCTTTATCTCGACCGAGGATCCGCACCTCAGCTTTGAACAGGACCGGATTGTGGTGAAGGTGAAAACGCGCGCTCGCATAGGAACTGCCGTGGGAGGCTCCTGCCTGGGCGTGACGCTCACACTGCCGGCGCAGGTATCCCTGGCGCCGGACGCGGAGGGCGAGACTATCGGATTCCGCGACGCAATGCTCGACAAGGTATCGGACCGCAAGGAGATCAACTTTGTTCTGGCGCCGTTTCTAAGGCGACAGGTGCCGACGAGCATGAAAGTGAATGCTGCCGATTTGCTGCGGAAGGCGCTGGCGGGATCGACGGCCGCGTCGGGATACAAAGTGAATCTGGATCGGCTGAAGATCCATTCGATTGAAATCGTGGGCGACAAACTGATTGTGGATGCCGACGGGGATCTTAGCGTTGAGTGAGAAAAAGACTGGTCAGTGGTCAGATCCCACCTAACCACAAAAAGCGTGTTTAGGATGGGGCACCCCGAGTTGTGATGCGGCTAGATTCTGCGGTCTGACCACACGATTTACAATTGATAAAGACTCAATATTCGCAATGATAGAATTCAGTGTTTTGGAGAAGCTATGCCTGATGCATCGTGTGATATCGGCCTGATTGGCCTTGCAGTGATGGGACAGAATTTAGTCCTCAACATGAACGACCACGGCTTCAAAGTTGCCGTTTTTAACCGCACCGTTTCAAAAGTCGATGACTTTGTGGCCAACGAGGCCAAAGGGACGCAGGTAGTGGGTGCGCACTCAGTGGAAGAGCTGGCGAGCCTGCTGAAGCGGCCGCGCCGGGTGATGCTGATGGTGAAGGCCGGCGATACCGTGGACCAGATGATTGACCATGTGCTTCCCCATCTTGAAGAGGGAGATATCGTAATTGACGGCGGCAACTCACTGTTTACCGATTCGAACCGGCGCACCAAGGCCCTCGCGTCCAAGGGGATCTTATTTATTGGTACCGGCGTTTCGGGAGGAGAAGAGGGCGCGCGGAATGGACCGTCGATTATGCCGGGAGGGAATCCTGCCGCGTGGCCGCACGTGAAGGCGATCTTTCAGGGAATTGCAGCCAAGGTGGAAGACGGAACGCCGTGCTGCGACTGGGTAGGCGAAGACGGCGCCGGGCACTTTGTGAAAATGGTGCATAACGGAATTGAATACGGGGATATGCAGCTGATTTGCGAGGCGTACGACCTGCTGCAGCGCGGCCTGGGATTGACGGCCGACGAGCTGCACACGGTATTTGCCGACTGGAACAAAGGGGAGCTGGACAGCTACCTGATCGAGATTTCGAGCCTGATTTTTGCGAAGAAGGACGAGGACGGCTCGCCGCTGGTGGACAAGATTCTGGATACGGCCGGGCAGAAGGGCACGGGCAAATGGACTGTCATCAGCGCACTCGATACGGGCCAGCCGGTGACGCTGATCGGCGAGTCGGTGTTTGCACGCTGCCTGTCGGCGCTGAAGGAAGAACGCGTGGAGGCATCGCAGATTCTGCGCGGGCCCAAAACGCTGCCGAAGGCCGGTGATCGCGCGAAGTTTATTGAGGACGTGCGGCGGGCGCTTTACTGCTCAAAGATCATCAGTTATGCCCAGGGCTACATGCTGCTGCGGGCCGCGGCCAAGGAGAATGGCTGGAACCTGAACATGGGAGGCATCGCGCTGATGTGGCGGGGCGGCTGCATCATTCGCAGCCAGTTTCTGGGCAACATCAAGGCGGCGTTCAAGAAGAATCCGAAGCTTGGGAACCTGCTGATGGACAAGTTCTTTTCGCGGGCGGTGAACAAATACCAGGCGTCATGGCGCAAAGCGTTGACGCACGCCGTCAAGATGGGCGTGCCGACTCCGGCATTTTCTACGGCGCTTGCGTTCTTCGATGGATATCGCGCGGGACGGCTACCAGCTAACCTGCTGCAGGCGCAGCGCGACTTCTTTGGCGCGCATACCTACGAGCGGGTCGATCAGCCGCGCGGCCAGTTCTTCCATACCAATTGGACAGGACATGGCGGGCGGGTTTCGTCGTCGACGTATAACGTGTGAAAGCAGCTGTCAGCTTTTAGCTCACAGCTTTCAGCTTGTTTCGGGGTGAGTTGGCAGTATTGG
>CAZKJB010000381.1:0-3505 GCA_964552975.1 uncultured Occallatibacter sp.
AGAAGAGATTGGAGGCGTGAAGGTCGTTGTGGGTCCACAGCGGAGCGAGCGAGGGTAACAGTGGCGCAAGCGCCGCGTGGAATGGCGCGAGGAGTTCGAGAGCCTGGTTAGCGCAGGAATGGACGGCGGCGCGCTCGGCGAGCGAGGGGCGCGCGGCGAGATAGCTCGCCATTGCCGGCGCCGGATCGGACGCAGCGAAGATGGTGAAGCTGGCTACGAGTGGACGCGGCTTACGTGGCGGGGCGGCAAATCCCTGAGCGGCAAGATGGAGACGCGCGAGAGCCTGGCCAGCGGAATACGCGTGAGCCTCACTGCGAAAGGGCGTCCAGGAGATGGCGTCTTCGTAAAGGTCGAAGCCCACGGGGATCTCGTGAACCTCGTAGGTCCAGTCGCCGATCGCGATGGCGGTTTCTTCGGAGTCGGCGGCAAGCACACGCGGAACCGCAGCGCAGTGGGCGAACAGGTGGGCGAGGATCCGGTGCTCTTCGAGCAAACCCTCATGATCGCGCACGGAGCGGTGATGGCGCTTGATAAAAACGCGCGCATTGCGCGTGGCAACGACCGCTGCGGCGGAGAGCGGGCGAGGACTGCCGAAGAGGATGCGAACCGGCTCGCCGAGTGCGGGAAATTGAGCGAGGAGCGGGTGTAATTCAGTGAGGGTAAGCGGAGGCCAGTCGGGCGCGACCAGCGTGCCATCCATGCCGTGCGCTTTGGGTGATGAAGTCATTCGTTTCTCAAGGTCCCAGCCTTCAGCTACATCTGACCTGCGATGAAGTTTCTTCCTGTCCCAGGTCCCCAATGGCGAGGGACCTGGGGCACCCAAAGACCACATAGACGAATCGGTCGAAGCACTAAAACGTGTAATGCGCAGAGAGCTTCACAGTTGTGGGCGCGCCCAACCACAGGAACGTATCGCCGTAGCTTGCGCCAGTGTCGGACCAGTAGCGCTTGTCGGTGATGTTGTTGGCGTAGATGCGGAACGTGACCCGGCCTTGTTCGCCGCCGGGTGTGTAGCGCGCACCCAGGTTGAAGAGGTTATTGCCTGGCACGCTGACGGTGTCGTCGCGAGTTGCGTCCTTGCGCGATGTGTAGGTCCAGCCGGGCAGGATGTGGAGGCCGCGGAAGCCGGGCACAGTGAGATCGGCGAAGACATTGGTGTGTGCGCGCGGGACATTGATGACCTGCTTGTTATCGAAGGCGGGTGTACCGGTATCGGAGGAAGTGGCGTTCAGGATTGCGGCCGAAGCATTGAGGCGGAGCCAACTGGCGGCCTTGCCTTCGGCGTTCAATTCGAAGCCGTTGTGTATCTCGCGGCCTTCGGACTCGAAGCAGAGGTCGCCGGAATCACCTGTGGGGCAGAAATCGTCAGGACCGGCAAGCATCTTGGGATAAAAGAACGGCGCGCGCATGTGGAAGAACGCGGCAGTGAGCAGGATGCGCTGGGCCGGCTGGTACTTTGCGCCCACTTCGAACTGGCGCGTGAAGAACGGAGAGAGAAACTGGCTGCCATTGTCGGTCCAGAAAGGGCCTTGGGGCCCGAGCGAGAGCAGCACGCCGTAGTTGGAATAGAACGTGAGGCTCTGAACGGGGTTGAAGGTGACGGCGAATTGCGGCAGCCAGATTGGCTTGTTCGTGAATGTGGGCGCGCAGGCAGACGGATCGGAAAAGTCAGCGCAGCCTGCATACGCAGAGTAGTTGTGGTCGCGCAGTGAATCGTAGCGGGCGCCGGCGATGAGCTGGATACGGCCGGGCAAATGAATGCGGTCCTGGAGAATGGCCGCTGCCTGATGGCTGTCGACCCAAAGACGGCGAGGACCTGCGGTCTCAAGCGGATCTTCGAGCGAGTTGGCGCTGCCTGGATTGGGAATGGGTGTACTTGCTTGGTAGATGTTTTCCGAGCCGACATAGGTGTACACGGCGCCGTCTTGCACGATGCCGCTTGAATCGTAGGGATTCTGGACAGTATAGAAACCGGGCTGCCGCACACTGCGCAGAAATATCTCCCCGCCAGCGGCAACATCCTGAGTGATTTTGCCGGTTTTGATGTGCCCCATCGTCAAGGCTTCCGCTTCGCCGTCAATACGCAGCTCGCCGGGGTTGCGATAGTCATACGTATCGTAGGTGCCGTCGGGCGAGAAAAAGAATGGATACGGCGCAGAACCGGTGTTGCACTCAGCTTCGTAATAGCAACCGTAGGCGTAGATCACGTTGTCCTGAATGAGCGAGTGACTGAGGCTGCCTGCCGCGAAGGCGAGCCATGATTTAGAAAAGATGTGATCGACCCGTGCGCTGGTGTTGAAGGTGTCGTAGACGTCGGCGGGACCCCACGGCTGGTCACCGACCATTGTGGAGCGATAGATGCGATTGATGTCGGGGAGCGTGGTGCCGCCGAGGAGCTGATAGCCGCTGCCGTCTCGTTCGGTCTTGTGCTGGTACTCGAAGTCGCCCTTGAGGGTTGTCGCGGAGTCGATCTTCCAGTCGGCCGCTCCCGCACCGACCGCGCGCCAGCCGTTGGTGTCATCCATGTAGGTGACGATGCGCTCAGCGCCGAGGTTCACGCGCGCGCCCACCTGCTTGCGGTTGCCGAAGAGATGGCCGAGATCAACGGCTCCGTAGGCTGTTCCGCGATGATCGGTGGCGAGGTCAATGACCTGGATGTTGGCGGGACGTTTGGTGACGTAATCGAAGAGGCCCGCAGCCGAGGCCACGCCGCTTTCAACTGCGGCGATGCCTTTGAGAATTTCGACGCTCTGCTTGTTTTCAAGCGGCACGTCCTGCTCGCCGGCGATGGTCATTCCGTTGACTTCAAGCCCAGTGGCGAGATCGATGGGAAAACCGCGGATCTGAAAAACGCCGTAGTAGCCGACGGGCACGTAGTCGTCGCCGACGGAGGAGTCGTTCTTGACGACATCCGACAGCAGGCGCGAAACCTGGTCGTTGAGTAAATCGCGTGTGATGACGCTGGCCGAAAGCGGAGTCTCTTTGAGGGATGCGCCACTCAGTGTTCCGACAGTCACAGATTCAGGCAGATAGTCATCTTGCACTTCGCCGTGGACGATCACGGTGGTTGTGACGGGAGATAGTTTTTGCTGAGACGGGACGGAGTTTTGCGGTGTCGACGACGGTTTGGATTGGGGAGCGGGAGCGGGGTTTGGCGCTGTTTGAGCAGCCGCAGGCGAGGACACGCAAAGGGCCAGGACAAAAACTACTGTTATCGAGAACCGCAAAATAAGTTCCCTGGCCGATCGGAAGAAAGCAACCGCAGATCCTTCGACTCCGTCCCGGTGCGCGGGACTTCGCTCAGGATGACAAATGGAGATTTCAACTGCGGGGATGAATGGCCTGCGATGGGCACGGCCTGGGTGAGGTGGCAATGTGCGAACGACGGCTGTGGCTGCCTGCATGGACTCCCCCTGTTTCAAGAAACTGCGTGAAACAAAGGAGCCCAGGTTGCGCTGTGAGGAAAATTGCCGCTCGGACTCAAGAAAACTTCCCACGCCGGTAT
>CAZKJB010000382.1:0-3492 GCA_964552975.1 uncultured Occallatibacter sp.
TCTGAATTTAGTATTCGACGCGAATTTATTCCCCTCAACCGCGGTGTGTCAAGGGGCCAGGCGTTCCGGTCAGACAGGTCACCGGCTTTCGATTGAGCGAGGTCGTGCCGCCGTCACTGCGGCGGGGTGATTGGAGAATGCGGCGGAGAATGCGCGTGCGAGGAATTGCTTGACTGCGAGACGGGTCTATGTGTTACGTTTTGTAACGTTATGATTCGTAGCACACGAACTCGACGCCGCGGCTCGTACAACACAATAGAACTGACTGACCTCGAGCACAGTGTGCTGCTGGCTGTGAAACGCAGGCGTGTTGCGACTGTGCAGGAGCTTCGGCGAGAACTGGATTGGCCGGCCGATAGCGTCACGATACGATCAGCGCTGCTCGGACTCGAAGCGAAAAACTGCGTCGTTCATTCGATTGAGCACGGGCAGTTCTTCTACCGCCATGCAGTACCACCGAGACATCCGGCCGCGTCGGCAAGTGACTCCGCGGGTACTTCACTCCCGGGCGCTGATCTGATATACTTCGAGACATGAATTAAATAGTCCTCTAATCGAGTTTATTGCTGGCCCTCTTGGGAAGAATCCCACCCTGTACGCAATTCTGTTGTTGGGGACGGCTGGCGGGCGGAGAATCTTGTCGATGGGTAGCTCATTGTTCGATTTGACCGGAAGGGTGGCCGTCGTGACCGGCGGGACGACCGGCCTGGGCCATGCAATTGCGATCGGTCTTGCCGAAGCCGGAGCCGACGTTGTGCCGAGTTCGCGCCGCCAGGCGGAGGTGGACAAGACCGCTACGGAGATTGAAGCGCTTGGGCGCCGCTCGCTTCGGGTGACCAGTGACGTGCTCGATCGCTCCTCCATTCAGGCGCTTCACGACGCTATTCTCGCGGCGTTCGGCAAGGTGGACATTCTGGTGAACGCGGCCGGCATCACCGCCAAGAGCCCGACACTGCAGACCGAGGAGTCAGGTTGGACGCGGGTAATCGAGACCAATCTCACGGGGACATTGCGCGCCTGCCAAATCTTTGGAGAAACCATGGTCAGCGCGGGCTATGGACGGATCATCAATATGGCGTCTCTCAGCTCGTTCGTTGGATTTAGCGGAGTAGCGGCCTATTCGGCGAGCAAGGCCGGTGTTGCCTCACTGACCAAAGTGCTGGCCATTGAACTAGCGGAGAAAGGCGTGAACGTGAACGCCATTGCGCCGGGCATCTTTCCGACGCCACTGAACCGTTCGCTTGTGCAGGGCACGCAGCGCGGAGAAGAATTGATTGTGCGTACGCCCATGCATCGCTTTGGACAGGCGAAGGAACTTGCCGGCACGGCAATATTCCTGGCATCGGAGGCCGCGTCGTTCGTGACCGGAGAGATTATTGCCGTTGACGGCGGATTTATGGCGAGCGGCGTAAATCAATAGCGCGAACGATAGCGCGTGCCGAGACGAACAACTGCGCGGTGGGACCGACCTTGAGGCGAGGAACCCGATCGATCTAAAACGCGGCGGGCACGATTGCGACCTTCTTCCCTTCAGAGCAGGAGGCGTAGATGCTGCGCACGAGCTGCAGGGCGCGGTACCCCTCGGCTCCGGCAGAGGATGATGGGCGTCCCGCCTTGCACGCGTCGCCGAATTCGGTGAGTTGCCGCTCAAATGGCGTGAGAGAAATCGCCATGGGATCGGACGCACCGGATTTCGCTTGTTGCGAGATGGGAGCGGGCTCGCCGGAATCGCCTTGCACATCCCACGTTGTCAGTTGATCGCCGGTCACGATGGCACTGCCCTTGGTACCGTGGATCTCGATTCTCTCGGGGTAGCCGGGCCAAAGCGCGGTCGCGGCCTGGATGACGCCCGTGGCTCCCGATGCATAATGCAGGACGGCGCAGACCAGGTCTTCCGATTCGATTTTGTGCACCGCACCCAGATGCCAGTAGCCGAAGACTTCGTCGACCGCGCCGACGAGATGGAGCAGCACGTCCACCTGGTGGATAGCCTGGCTGATCAGCGCGCCACCGCCTTCGCCCTCCCAACTTCCCTTCACCGGCCGCGCGTAATACTCGGCAGTTCGGTACCACTTGACGTATGCGTCGGCCTCAAGAATCTTGCCAAGCCGTCCGGCAGCGAGCGCACGCTTGAGAAACAGGGTTGAGTCGTCGAAGCGATGCTGGCTGACGACGCCGAGTTGAATGCCGGCGTTGCGAGCAACGCTGATCATCTGGGCCGCGGTTTCAAGATCGACAGCAATTGGCTTCTGAACCAGCACATGCTTGCGATTTTTCGCGCCAAGCTCAACCGCGGCGAGCCGGTACCCGGGGAATGTGCAGACATCGAGATAATCGACATCGCCGCGTTGGGAGAGTCGCTCCGGTGCCGAGACAAACTCGGCACCGAAAGCTTCGGCAAACTTGCGCCCCTTCGCTTCCGTGCGATCGGTGCATGCAGTGATTTTGTAACCGATGTTCTTATAAGCCTGGGCGTGCTTCCACGCGATTGCGCCTGTGCCGATGACTCCAACATTCATGGATTGCCTGACTCCCCGAACAGAATTTGTTGCGAAAGCCAATCATATAAAACAATCGGGGCATCCGGCTTGCGCCGGATGCCCCGCGGTCGAGCGATCCAATTTTTCCCCGCTTCTATCGGGAGCCGCGATCCTAGAAGTCAAGCTTCAGGCTGAACTGCAGGATGCGCGGCGTGTAGGGAGACGTAGTCGTGATCTGGCCGAAGAGTGAGCTGTTGCGCGCCGCCGTCGGCCCGGGCAAGTTGGGGTGGTTGAGGCAGTCGAAGCACTCTGAACGGAACTCGAGCTGCGTGGCTTCGTGGATCGGGAAGAAGCGCGTGATGGCACCATCAAAATCGTAGTACGTTGGTCCCAGGAATTCGTATGGCCTCGTATTGCCATAGGTCCCAGCCGTGTTGGCCACGAATGACGCCGGATTGAGCACAACCTTGCGCCCCTGGCCGGTCAGATAGGCTGGTCCGATCTGGTTGGGCCGGTCGACGTTTACGCCGGTAAGCGAAGCGTCGGTGCCGGTGGTGGGCGTAACGCGCGTGCCCGAGACGATTGAGAGCAGTGGCGCAATTTGCCAGTTGCCGAGCAGAGCCGCTTCAAGCCCGCCATGCTTGATCGCGCTCTTGGCCACGGCAGAGAAGTTGAAATTATTTCGGAAATCCTCACCGCAGTTATTGCGGTCAGTGGCCGGGTTGTAGGGATTCTGGAAGGTATTGCCGCCCAGGTCGCCCACGTCCGTGCCGCCGGTAATGCACTTCGAGTACGTGTAATTGGTCACCAGCTGGAAATTCTGGGCGAAATTATGCCGTACGGTGAGCAGCGCTCCGTCGTAGATGCTGCTCGATCCGTCGTACATGTAGCTGATCTCGGAATAGTAGGCACCCGTAACGGGATTGGCCAGCGCAGTCGCGCGACGCTGATTGGTGTTGCCGGTGCTCGAGCAGGCTGTTCCATTGGCGCCGGGAGCAATTGTGAGAGCTCC
>CAZKJB010000383.1:0-3392 GCA_964552975.1 uncultured Occallatibacter sp.
TCGTTGGGCTCATAACCCAAAGGTCGCTGGTTCAAATCCAGCCCCCGCAACCAACAAGTTTGGTAAAACAGCCATTTTTGAGCGGGGCCGAATCAGTCGGCCCCGTTTTGTTTTTGCCGAAAGCCCACGAGCTTGCCCCACATCCCGTCCGAGTTTGTAGACCGTCTCCCCTGTCTTGGGGAATTGTTGACTCTTGTTTCCTCCTTCTAGACTCCGGTTCATTCTTCTGGATTGTCCGGTTGGATCTTGGGGTCCGCTGGGGAATCCGTTGAACTCCAGCCCGGTTGATGACAATTTGGAGACTTGCACGATGGTTTGTTACCAAACCCTGCTCGAAGCCACGGTTTCTGATACCGAAAATTCGAAGACGGCCTTCGAAATTCTCTCAGACTCTCAGCGCGGGGATCTTGACGGCCGGGTCAGTGTCCGTTCCGGTTCCGAACCGCGTGCGCAGATATCCCAGAACACGAACCTTCGAATCCACATCGTCGACGCGAATATCGGAATTATCGATCACAAAAACGCTCACGAAAAATAGCTTCAAATCTAACTTCCACCCTGCAGCTTCTTTATACGTACCCCGAAAAGCACGCTGAGTTCCATCTTTGACGAGCAACGCCGCCTTCATTTTCTTCATTTCATCGATTCCATTTTCATCGTATCCTGTATCTATTCAGGAATACTCGGATGAAGATGTTCACCCTCGACGAAGCGCAATCTCTGCTCCCGGTGCTGGAGTCCCTGCTGAAGCGCGCCATGGAAGACAAGCGTTCTGCGCAATCGGTTGAGTCCGGTCTCACCGGCCTTGCGCAGCGCATCTACCTCACTGGCGGAATGCGGGTGAACACCGCCGATGTGGCCAAGCAGCGGGCCGAAATGGAGGATCATCTCAAGCGCGTGCGCGAGAGCATCGCCGAAATCGATGCCATCGGTGTTCAGGTCAAAGATCTTGACTCGGGCCTGCTCGACTTTCCTTGCCGTGTCGACGACCAGGTCGTCTTGCTCTGTTGGCGTATGGGCGAGCCCTCCATCGAACACTGGCACACCGTCGAATCCGGATTCCAGGGCCGCCAACCCCTCGACGAGCGATTTCGCCGCCGCGCCGACACTGACGACCGTCCCAACTAACCCGCTCTTGGATCTGCGAACGCCGGATCGGCAATCCCTCGAAGCAAAGTTATCATTGGCTGTATGTGTGGGCGTTTTGCGCGCCGGTCTACCCGGGAGGTTCTCGCTGAGTGGTTCGGCGTGGACCTTGAAGACATTCCGCCGTTCGCAACCAGCTACAACGTCGCGCCGCAAAGCGTTCAGCCCGTGGTTCGGATTGGCCGGGACAGCGGCAAAGCAGAGTTTGCGCTGTTGCGCTGGGGCCTTGTTCCGTTCTGGGCGAAAGACACGAAGATCGGCTATTCCACCATCAATGCACGAGCGGAAGAAGCAGCATCGAAGCCCGCATTTCGCGATGCGATGCGCAAGCGGCGCTGCCTGGTTCCCGCCGACGCTTTTTACGAATGGGCGCGCACCGAGTCCAAAACAAAGCAACCGTATGCCATCGCGCTGCGCAGCGGTGAACCCTACGCCTTCGCGGGACTCTGGGAACAATGGCGTCCCCGGGAAGGCGAACCGCTCGAAACGTTCACAATTCTGACGACTGATCCGAACGAGCTCCTTGAACCGATCCACAACCGCATGCCTGTCGTCCTGGAGCCGAAAGATTACGGCCGCTGGCTCGATCACACTGACCCATCGCGGCCGCCTGTCGATCTGCTGCGGCCGTTCCCTGCCGAGCAAATGATCGCCTGGCTGGTTGGCGACCGCGTTGGAAACGTCCGCAACGACGACGCCGAGCTTTTAACTCCACTCACCTAAACAGATGGCCATCAAACCAACCGCCCGAGCCGAGCGAATTCCCCTGTTCCGCCGTCTTTTCACTGGAACTGCTTCTCCATTCGTGTGCATCGAATCTGGCAGCAAGACAAGACCTGCGCCCAGGCGCTAACCTTTGAAGAGAGAATTGCGCGGATCGGGTCTGACCCGATTGACACACAATATGGCGACGGATTCGGCGATGACCAGGGAGTAAGAATGAAGATCGGTAGTTTGGCGGGAGTTTCGCTTATTGCCGCTGCATTCCTGGCCGGATGCGCGGGTTTTTGGGACGCCCCGTCCTCAACCACGACGACCACCACGCCAACCACGCTCTCGAGCGGTGTCTTCTACATACTCAACCAAACGACAAAACAGATCGCCGCATACTCCATCGCTTCCGGCAAACTGCAGACAATTTCCGGCAGCCCGTACACGCTTTCGGCCACACCCTACTGCATCGCGGTCGCGCCAGGCGGCGGATTCCTCTATGTCGGCACAGTGAACGGCATCTACCTCTACACCGTCTCATCCAGCGGATCTCTCACTTTGGCAAATGGCGGCAGCACCATATCTGCCGATATCGCCGCAGCCATGCAAATTAGCGGTCCCTGGCTCGTGGACGCATTTACTGCCGCGAGCGGCGCAGTGCAGTTGGACGCGATTCCCATCAATTCCTCCACCGGCGCCTATGCCGGCCCGGGCGGAACGCCGCCATTACAAACTTTCAGCATCAATAACGCTGCAATCAAGCAGATGGTCCTGTCACCCGATGGCGCCAATCTGTTTGTCGCTCTCGGCGCCGGCGGGACCATCGTGGTTCCATTCACATCGGGCAATTCCAATCCTCTTGCGGCAACTGCCACCGCGATCGGTGTATTGAACAGCGGAGGTTCTGCGCTCTCAGTAGCAGTCGATCCCACCAGCCGGCTCTTCTATGTTGGTGAAACGCTGGCCAACTCTACGGCCAACTCCGGTGGATTGCGTGTCTTTAACTACAGCTCCCTCGGTGGCACTCTCACTCAGACTTCCGGCTCTCCCATTGCCACGGGCGGGCTAGCTCCTAACGCCATCCTGCCCATCGCCAACGGCCAGTATGTTTACGTCGCCAACGGACAGGGCCAGACCGCGGCCGGCAACATCGCCTGGTTTCCCATCACAGCCTCCGGAACCACCTACTCCATTGCGGCAGGAAGCACGATCGCATCCGGTATTCAACCGATTGGTCTGGCAGAAGATAGCGAGGACAACTTTGTGCTGGCCGCGTCCACTGGCGGATCCACTTCCAGCGGCAGCCCCGACCTCGACGCCTACACCATGAGTTCCGGCACGCTTACATCGTCGCTGACTTCGTCTACCGGAACTGACCCCGTGGGAGCCATCGCCGTCGCGCCGTTACCGTAGGCACTTGCAATCAGCGATGGCCGGCAATAGGCCGCAGCAGAAGTGCTATCCTCAAGGCATCGCCACCGGCTGTGCGCAATCATCCCCCAATGCTTCTCGCCCGTTTTGTCCGGCGCTGCCGG
>CAZKJB010000384.1:0-3364 GCA_964552975.1 uncultured Occallatibacter sp.
TCGACGCGGTGAAGGGCGGATACCTGAAGGAGAGCGAGATCGACACGGCGCTGGTAAGGCTGTTTACGGCGCGGATGAAGCTGGGAATGTTCGATCCGCCGGCAATGGTGCCGTACACAAAGATCGACGAGAGCGAGTTGAACAGCGACGCGCATCGTGCGCTGGCGCTGAAGATTGCGAACGAATCGATGGTGCTGTTGAAGAACGACGGTGTGCTGCCGTTGAAGACGACTGGCACGAAGGTCGCGGTGATTGGGCCGCTAGCAGAACAGACGCGCGTGCTGCTGGGCAACTACAACGGGATTCCGACGCACACGGTTTCGATTCTGGAAGGGCTGAAGAGAGAGTTTGCCGATGCGACGATCAACTTTGTGCCGGGAACGCAGTTTCTGAGCAAGGAGACGCAGCCAGTTCAGGCGGCGCTGCTGACGACGGACGGGGAACCGGGCGTGAAGACGACGTATTTGAGGGAGAATATTTCGACGCTGGAAGGCGTGGAAGGAAATGCCCCGACAATTGCAGCGCGCGTTGAGCCGATGATCGATACGACAGCGCAGCCAGAACCTGCGGAAGTTTTGGCGGCCGATCCGGTAGCGATTCGCTGGGAGACGACACTGACGCCGACCGAGACCGCGGACTACGACCTGGGCGTGGAGACGGACAGCTACTTCAGGCTGTCAATCGACGGAAAGAAGCTGACGAACTCGGACTATCCGCACGACGTGGAGACGAAGACGGGACGGGTTCACCTGGAAGCGGGCAAGGGATACCAACTGACCGTGGAGTATGCGCGCGCGAACAAGATTTCGCCGCACCTGAAGCTGGTGTGGACAAAGCAAGGCCGCGGTGTGGATCCGGCGGCCGTTGCTGCGGCGCAAAGCGCGGACGTGGTGGTGGCTGTTGTGGGGATTACGAGCGAACTGGAAGGCGAAGAGATGCAGGTTACCGAGCCGGGCTTTAAGGGCGGCGACCGCACGAGCCTGGATTTGCCCGAACCGGAGGAGGATTTGCTGAAGGCGCTGGCGGCGACACATAAGCCGCTGGTGGTTGTGCTGACTAACGGCAGCGCGCTGGGCGTGAACTGGGCGAACGGAAACGCCAACGCGATTGTGGATGCGTGGTATCCGGGCGAAGAGGGCGGAACGGCGGTGGCGCAGACGCTCTCAGGAAAGAACAATCCCGCGGGAAGGCTGCCGGTAACGTTTTACAAAGACGTGAGCCAGTTGCCGCCCTTCGATGA
Source organism: uncultured Occallatibacter sp. (assembly GCA_964552975.1). Classification (GTDB taxonomy): domain Bacteria; phylum Acidobacteriota; class Terriglobia; order Terriglobales; family Acidobacteriaceae; genus Telmatobacter. The sequence goes on from CAZKJB010000384.1 coordinate 1,241, forward strand.
TTACGCGATGAAGGGCCGGACCTACCGGTACTTTGAGGGAAGGCCGCTCTACCCGTTTGGCTATGGGCTGAGCTATTCGACGTTCTCGTATAGCGGGCTGAAGGTTTCGTTGACGCCCATGAAGGCCGGTGACACGCTGCGGGTGGGGGCTACCGTGACCAATACGGGCAAGAGAGCCGGCGACGAAGTGGCGCAGGTTTATCTGAGCTTTCCGAAGGTTGCCGGCGCGCCGTTGCGGGCGCTGCGCGGATTCACGCGCGTTCATTTGGAGCCGGGTGCCTCAACACAAGTGCAATTTGAGTTGAATCCGCGCGACATGAGCATGGTGACGGAAGCCGGCGAACCGGTTGTGGCCGAGGGGACTTACACCGTAACAGTGGGTGGCGGGCAGCCGGATACTGGAGCACCTACCGTAACTGGCACCCTGAATGTGCAGGGGACTTTGACGCTGCCGGAGTGATGCAGATCCGTGACTCATTGAGCTGCTCTCCAGCCGCTCGGGATGGCATGTCTTCCATTTGTCAGCGACCTACGTGAAAGCTATATATCGATAGGGCCTCGTGCGCGGGATGACGGCGGGCGCTTTTGTTGCGTTTGAAGCGCGACCGACGGGTCCGGGGACCCGGTCCCGAATTCACAATACGTTCACGATCCTTTCATACGGGTGGTTTATCCCTGATGAGGTTCAGCAGATGCCGCCCCCAGCGGAGCTGAACAACTATCTCTTCCCTACCTGGAGTTCCCCAATGGCCGATCTGGCAACGACTATAGAGTCCCCGCATGCAGGCAAGTCGCTTCTCGACAAGAAAATGAAGGGGTCGCACGCGTGGATCAGCGGTGTGATCGTGGGTGTGGCGATGGTAGCCGGACTTTGCTACATCTTCATACACATATCCCAGGACCTGAGCAACATCAGCATGACCAGCGTGTGGCCGTACATGCTGCTAGCTCTGGCGCTGGTGATTGCGCTGGGGTTTGAGTTTGTGAACGGATTCCACGACACAGCGAACGCCGTGGCTACGGTGATTTACACGCACTCGCTCGATCCAAACATCGCGGTGGTGTGGTCGGGACTGTGCAACCTGGCCGGCGTGCTTGTTTCAAGCGGCGCGGTGGCCTTCAGCGTGATTACGCTGCTGCCTGTGGAACTGATTTTGCAGGTGAGCTATGGAGCGGGCTTCGCGATGGTCTTTGCGCTGCTGATCGCGGCGATCATCTGGAACCTGAGCACGTGGTGGTTCGGGCTTCCGGCGTCGAGCTCGCATACGATGGTGGGTTCGATCATCGGCGTGGGCGTGGCAAACCAGCTGATGAGCGTTCACTCCGGCACATCGGGCGTGGACTGGGAGCAGGCGACCAAAGTATTCAAGGTTTTGCTGATTTCGCCGATCGTGGGTTTCGGCTGCGCGGCGCTCCTGTTCCTGCTCGCAAAAGCGACGATCAAGTATCCGGAACTCTACCAGGCGCCGAAAGACAACACGCCTCCACCGTGGCCGATTCGGGCGCTGCTGGTATTGACGTGCTCGGGCGTCAGCTTCTTTCACGGTTCGAATGATGGGCAGAAGGGCATGGGCCTGATCATGCTGATCCTGATTGGCACGGTGCCGACAGCCTACGCGCTGAACCATGCGGTGACGACGAATGACATGGCTGCATTTTCGACGGCGTCGGCGGCGGCCGACCAGGTCATCAACAAATATGTGAATGGGAATGGCCAGATGGGCGCTGACCCGCGGTCGGAAGTGACGAATTACATCGCGACCAAGCAGATGCAGCCCGACACGATGCTGGCGCTGCGCGAGCTGGTGAACGACCTGAACAACGAAGTGACCCTCTACAAGGAGTTCAAGTCGGTGCCGGCGAACCAACAGACGAACGTGCGCAACGATATGTACGTAGCCAGCGAAGCGATCCGGCTGATGCAGAAGAACAAGGACGTTTCATTCACGGCGGCAGAGAGCAAGACGCTCGCTGCCTACAGGGCGCAAGTCGACAAGGCGACCAAGTTCATTCCGGGTTGGGTGAAGGTGGCCGTGGCGCTGGCGCTGGGTATGGGCACCATGGTTGGCTGGAAGCGCATTGTGGTGACGGTAGGCGAGAAGATCGGCAAGGAGCACCTGACCT
>CAZKJB010000385.1:0-3364 GCA_964552975.1 uncultured Occallatibacter sp.
GTGCGGATGAAGTCGTCGTAGGTCAGCCCCAGCCGGTCCCAAAGCCCGCGGAATTCGCCGGCGATCTTGGTTGCAAACTCCTGGGGCGTACAGCCGGCCAGCTTTGCTGACCGCTCGATCTTCTGCCCGTGCTCGTCTGTTCCGGTAAGAAACCACGTGTCGATTCCCAGCGCCCGTTTGCGCCGCGCAATCGCGTCGCAAACAATGGTCGAGTAGGCGTGGCCCAGGTGCGGCCGCGCGTTCACGTAGTAGATCGGCGTGGTCAGGTAATAGCGGCTTGGAGAGTTTGACGGGTCGGCCATGAGAGGTTCGTTGCTTCGGCCTCACACCCGGGCAGCGGCGGAAACCACAAGACACGTACCCCTCCATTTTACGGCATTGGAACACGCACACAGCCGATGTGCGCAGCTCCAACAAACGCGCGAACCACGCACTGCCCCGTCGCTCCGCCCTTCATCGCACCGCCAGCGTGTATCCATTGTTCGACTTCGGCACGTCGTACACGCCGTAATCGCAACTGAATACCGTCCACGCCTCGTTCGTGTTGGCGGCGTTCGTCGTCGACGTCCAGTAGTACTGGTAACCCATGAAGTTTGTAAAGATCGCATTCTGGAAGATCGATTGATCGAGATTCCTGAATGTGTAGTCGAAGTAGTCGGCTTCATTATTTTGGTTTCTGTCTGCCAGGCTCTGCATCTCATTGCGGTTGGGCATCCTCCATGCGCCCGCAGCCGATCCGTCGCTCAGCCCGCACTGTCCACTCGCCAGCGTCCGCACAGTCGCGACGGCCGTGGCCCAGTCGCTCTGGATGCAGTTGGCCTGCTTCAACCAGACCAATCCGGTCATCGTATCCGTGATGGTCCCGTCGCCGTGATCGATGAATCGCGGAAAAGTCAGCGGCACGCCCATCTCAAGCGATCCGTCGTCGCCTGCCTGCAGCGGCGGCTGGAACAATCCCGTCGCCTGCAGCTTGCCCGCGCCTGTGCTCGACCCGCGCACCGCCCACACTCCGTTCAGCGAAACTGTCTTGATGTTCTGGACGGTGTCGTTAATGTATCGTCCATCGCTGATGCGCAGAACCCACGCCGTCGGCGACCCAAGCTGCCCGCCAAAATAGCCTGTCGAAGTCCAGTACAAAATGTTCGCAACGTTTGTGAAGGGGTTGCTGGCCGGGAGCGCAGGATTGCTCTGAGAGGCATCGATCAGGCTCTCAAGTTCTATGAGATTCGGCAAGCGCCACGCGCCTGCTTTGGAGTCGTCCGTCAATCCGCACGCGCCGCTCGCCAACTGGTTTGCATCCGCAAGTGCACTGGCCCAAACCGCAGGAGCGAAGCATCCAACATTCTTGAGCCACACGAGCCCCGTCACGTTGTCAGTCACTGATCCGTCCTGGTTGTCGGTGAAGCGCGCTTCTGGCAACCCAATACCTTTCCTCAGCGCGCCGTCGTCGCCGCTCGCGTAGCTTACCGTCTGCCCGGTTGCGGCAACGCTTACCAAGGGATTGGTTCCGTCGTACGCGGCGAAGTTGGCCCCCGTTAGTGACGCATTTGGCATCACGATAAAGTCGATCACCGTAAAGTACATCGGAACGCCCGTCGTCAGCGACTCGACAAACTGGCCAGTGTGATCGAAGCGCTCCACCTTCGCATTCGTGTTCGTCCCACTCAGCGAGGGATAAAACCCGTACCCCGTCTTGTTCGCATAAATCTGGTAATCTCCCGGCACATTTCCCGATGCGCTCAATCCCGAGAAACTGTAGTTGCCATTCGCGTCGGTGGTCGCCGTCGAAACCACAACGTTGCTGTTGGTCAGCCACAGCGTCACCGTCGCTCCCGGCAGCGGAGCGCCCTTGAAGGTGACCGTGCCTGAGATGCTGTCTGTCGGCTGCGGCGTTCCGGGATTTGTCATCCCCGGGTCGTTGCGGCTTGCGCCGCTGCAACCGCTCAGCATCAAAGAACAGAAAACCGCACTGATCAATAGAAAATGACGCATAAGCTCCCTCGTTTGCCGCTATCGCCTGGCGCGGAGCCCTCATGAAGTGCAGAATGCGCAGGCGTGCGACATCAGATGAACAAGTTCTAGAGATGAACAACTTCTAATCCATGATCGGCAGCCCGCTGGTGGCCATCAGTTTTGTGTCTTGTTCGAACAGTCCGAAGGGATTAGGTCTCAGCATGGCAATTCGCTGGCGCCGCGCGGCTTGTTATGAGAGGCTGCCGCACCGCAGGTGCTAGAATCACCTTGAAAATCAAGGTTTTTCGAAGGCTCCCAAGTGTATTTGGAACTGCAAAAGCGGCTCGGCCAGGCCGTCCGCGCCGTGCTGAAAGAAAAGTACAATCTTGCGCTTGACGACGTACCGCTAGAGACGCCGCCGGAACTCCGCCTCGGCGAAATCGCTACCCCCGTCGCGCTGCAGTTGGCGCGCACTCTCCGCAAAGCCCCGAAAATCATCGCGCAAGAAATTGTCGCCGCGCTCGGTACGGTTGACGGTTTCGCTAGCTTTGAAGTGGCCGGCGCCGGTTACATCAATGCGAAACTCGATCGTGCAACCGCAGCGCTGATGGTGGCTGCTGGCCCGGCAAAGCACTTGTCCAAAGGTCCGCTCCATGCAATGGCGCCCACCGCAGGTGGCCATGTGTTGGTGGAGCATACTTCGATCAATCCCAACAAGGCCGCGCACATCGGTCATCTGCGCAACGCCATTCTCGGCGACACGTTTGTACGCTTGCTTCGCGCCGCCGGATACAAAGTCGACGTGCAGAACTACATCGACAACACCGGTGTCCAGGTCGCCGACGTCGTCGTCGGGTTCCTGCATCTCGAGAAAATGTCCGTTGCCGAAGTCCGCCAACTTGTTGCCGATTGCGACCGCCGCGCCGCTGCCACGGGACGCGACACCGCAGGTGTTGATTACTACTGCTGGGATCTCTACGCCCGCACCTCGCAGTGGTACACCGAAGGCACCGCCGAAGAGCAATCCGCACGGAAGAAACTCAGGCTCGACACCCTCAACCTGCTCGAAGAAGGAAACAATGAGACCTCAGAGATCGCCGAGCTTATCTCGACCGCGGTCCTGCGCCGCCACCTTGAAACCATGCTGCGCCTCGGCATCGAATACGACTTTCTGCCGCGCGAGAGCGAAATCCTGCACCTCAAGTTCTGGGATGCGGCCTTCGAGCAGCTCAAGAAATCCGGCGTTCTGTACTTCGAGAACGAGGGGAAAAATAAAGGCTGTTGGGTTATGACGCGTCCGGGCGCAGCCGCCGAGGCCGCCCAAAACGAGGACAGTCCGCAGAGCGCCGACGAAGGCGCCAAGGTCATCGTCCGCTCCAACGGCACCGTCACCTACGTCGGCAAAGACATC
>CAZKJB010000386.1:0-3343 GCA_964552975.1 uncultured Occallatibacter sp.
GGATCGGAGTGGTGATGCTCTTCTTCACCTTCTCCACCACGCAGGAGTATTACTCGATGCCGATCTACCCCGCACTTGCGCTGCTCATCGGATCGGCGCTCGCCGAGAGACGATTCTTCAAGGCCGGATCGTGGATATTGCTCTCTGTCTTTGCCGTTGTTTTCGCGGCCCTCGCCACAGTGCTTGTGCTGGTGGCCAAAATCACTCCGCAAGGCGAACTGGTGGACGCTCTCACGCAGCATCCGGACCTTTATACGCTGTCACTCGGTCACATGGCCGATCTCACCCTCTCGGCTTTCGCTTTTTTGAAAGCGCCGCTTGCGCTTGCCGCCGCAGCCTTCGGCTTTTGCCTTGTGGGCACATGGTTCAGCCGGCGTAGTGCAGAAAAAATGGCCGCAGTTCTCTGCATTGGAATGATCGTCTTTTTTCAGGCAGCGCGCATCGCCCTCATTCGCTTCGATCCATATTTGGGCTCGTATCCGCTTGCCCAGCGGCTGCTCCAAAGCCCACCAGGCGATTTGATCGAAGCCGACGCGTATTATGCCTTCTCTTCGGTCTTCTTCTATACCGATCGCACGGCGTTGTTGTTGAACGGCAGAAATAACAACCTGGAATACGGCTCCTACGCGCCAAACGCTCCCGCCGTCTTTATCGACGACACCAAATTTGCAAAGTTATGGCAAAGCCCCCGGCGCTACTATCTGCTCATCAATGCGCCCGACCTCGCCCACATTGACGATGTCGTGGGAAAGACAAGCGTCTTCGTGGTCGAGCAGAGCAGCGGGAAGTATTTGCTCTCGAACCTGCAATGAGAATGAGTGCCTTCGCGCAGTCGCGAAGACGCCGCGAGAGTCAGTTGCCCTTTAGCGGCGAGTCGGCGTAGTAGCCGACTTTATTGCGGACGTTGACTTCATCGGCGGCCGCGCGGGGTATCGTAACCAGGATGCGGTGAAAATTGGTTCCCGGCATTTGATGCGCGGGGTAATAGCCCAGCAAATACTGCGTGCGTAGATCGTCGCTCACCTGAGAAAATGCCTTGTCGAGTCCGCCGTCGCTTACATAGAAATGCTTGCCGCCAGTTTGTTCAGCGATTGTGATGAGCGCATGTTCGCCGCCCAGGTCGCGGCCGGCGCTGGCTTCGATGGGCACGTCGATGATGGAGTAGATCATCACCTCGTTCCGCAGGGCGAGCTCAAGCGCATCCGCGTAGCTCGAGTTCTTGGCTGTATCGTCTCCGTCGCTCACCACCACCAGTACCTTTCGTCCCTGCCTTCCACCCAGCGCCTCTGAGCCCTTGCAGATAGCGTCGTAGAGCGCGGTCGCCCAATCGCCATGCAATTGGCTTAGTCCGTGATCGATGGCGGCCAATTTGTTCGTGAAGGGAACCAGCTCGCGCACTTCGGTGGCAAACTGGAGCACGCTCATCTGGTCCTGCGGGCGAACGATGGCATGCGCGAATCGCCGCGCTGCTGCCTCTTCTTCGCTCATATCTTTGCGCACGCTGCCGCTGGTGTCGATTGCCAGCGTCAAATTCAGCGGAACTTCCGATTGCCGCTCGAAGAGCTTGATCTCCTGCGGGCGCCCGTCCTCGAAGATTGAAAAATCGGCTTGCGTGAGACCGGGGACAATGGCGCCATTCCGATCTGTCACATTGACGAAGATGTTTACAAGCTTCACGTCCATGCGGTACGTGGCTTCTTGCGCCGCCAGCGTCAAAGACCCCGGCAGAAGCGCCGCCCACAACACCGCAGTCCGCCGCAAGTCACACAAGCGGAACCGGCGCAAGCCTTCGCGGCGATTAGGCATCATGCGGCGCCTCTGCGGGATCGATGGCTAACTCTTCCGGAAATGGTTCGCCCGGCGCCCATACTGCGCCGTCGGCAAAAGTCTCTCTCTTCCAGATGGGCACCGTTTGCTTGAGCGTATCAATGAGCCAGCGGCAAGCTTCAAACGCCGCCGTGCGATGCGCTGAAGCCACGACAATCAGCACGCTGGTTTCGCCGATCTCTAGCCTGCCCAGACGGTGCACCATCGTCACCTGGCGCACGCTGAAGCGATCAAGCGCCTGCCGGCCGAGCTCATGCATCTGCCGAGTGGCCATCTCTTCGTAGGCCTCGTAGTCCAGATGGAGAGTCCGCCGTCCGCGCGAATGGTTGCGCACGATGCCGTCAAACACCACCACGGCCCCGTCCTCGCCGCTCTTGACTCGAGCCACAATCTTTTCCGAGTCAATGCGGTCGCGAGTCAACGCGACAGTGACATTCTCCCCGCCACTACTCTCATCCAAAGGATTCGCCGTCCCCGCAGGACCACCGCCTGAGACCGGCGGCAACAAGCCTACTTCGTCTCCGTCGTGCAAAATATCCCCGGCCTGCGCGTACTCGGCGTTGACGCTCACAGCGATGCCGCTGAAACCTTTGGGAGACACATTCGTGGGCAACCGTGAGCGCAGCCTCTCGAGCAGCTCAGCTACCGAGGCGCCATCCGGCAACTCGACCGGTAGAGCGGCGGAGCCTAGCCAATCTTTCAATACCCCAAATGGGACCACTTGCACGCGCATCACTCGAAAAAGAATACCGTCTCCCGGTTAGACGTGGCAGAAGACGATTCCTGCTCGGGCGATTCTTTGTCGTCACGGTCTTTTTTCCATCCATCACCGGGGCGCGGCGAATGCCGAGCTCTCGCTGTACGCCAAAGCGCGCCGTAAGCCAGGGTGGAAAAAGAAAAAGGCCGGCAGATTCGCCGGCCTTTGGGTTCTATATCTGGACGCTGCTTACGCGTTGGCGCTCACCGTGGCAACCGGTCTGGGGGACGTCATCTGCGGGCGCGCTGCCAAGAGCGGCAAAGCAACCGCGAGAACGTCTTCGATCTCGCTGGCGTAGTGGACATTCACGCCCTCCGTCATCTCCGGAGTGAGATCCTCCTCAACGTTCTGTCGATTCTCGGCGGGCAGGATGATGTTTTCCACCCCGGCCCGTCGCGCGGCAAGGAACTTCTCCTTGATTCCGCCGACCGGCAGCACATTACCGCTGAGCGTGATCTCGCCCGTCATCGCGGTCAGCGGGCGAACCGGCGTGTCAGTCAACAGCGAAGCAAGAACCGTTGCCATGGTCACGCCTGCCGAAGGACCGTCTTTGGGAATTGCACCTGCCGGTACGTGAATGTGCAGGTCCAAATCTTTGGTAAAGTCCTCTGCCAGCCCGAGTCGTGTCGCGTTCGACCGCACCCAGGTCAGCGCGGCCTGCATCGACTCCTGCATGACCTCGCCAATCTGACCGGTCATCGTGAATCCGCCCTTGCCCTTCATCTTGTTGGCTTCGATGAAGAGGATGTCGCCGCCGGC
>CAZKJB010000387.1:0-3317 GCA_964552975.1 uncultured Occallatibacter sp.
CTGGCGAAACTTCTCGCGCTCCTCGGGGGTCATTGCCTCCCAGCGTTCCCTGGCGCGACGGCCCCAGTGACCGCCGCGGCCGCGCGGGCCGCCGAATCCGCCGAACAGCAGTCGGCAAAGTGCGATGAGTCCCACGGCCTGCCAGTAGCCGATCATCTTCCAGCCGAACAGCGCAGGCGTAAGCCAATTCCAAAGGCTCATTACCACCCAGCCCAGCAGAGCGAGCAAAACAAAAAACAGCAGCGCGAAAAGCACAAACTTGAGGGGCCGAAACATGCGACGGTTCTTCATTTCTGTTCTTCTCCTGATTTCAGAAATTCGTTGTAGACGTCTCCCAGGCGACGCCGCAAATGGGTTACAGCGTAGTGCTTGCGCGAAAGCAGCGTGTTGATGCTGATACCCGTGCGGGCCGCGATCTCCTTAAAGCTGAAGCCCTCGATCTCATGCGCGATGAAAACTTCGCGCTGCTCTTCGGGCAGCTCGTCCAGGGCCTCGTCGATCTCGTCCATAAGAACGGAACGCGCGTAGGCTTCGGCGGGTCCCGAATCGGGTGAGGGAAGCGAATCGAGCAGACTCATCTCCGCATCGCCCGCCTGGGTTGGCGGATCTTCCGCGAAAACCCAGCGTTGCTTCCTTCGAAACAGGTCCACGATGCGATTGCGCGCCACGCGAAACATCCAGGCGCCCCACTGGCTGATCGGTTCCTTGAGTGAAAATGCCTCAACCACCTCGAAGAAGACCTCCTGGAGCAGATCTTCCGCATCGGCGTCATTGGGCACGCGTTTACGAATGAAGTTGCGCAGCCGTGCGCCATTCTCCGTGAAGATTTCGGAGAGTCGGCGGTTCTCGTCGGCTATCACAGCGGCGCTCACCGAATCATCCATTGTTCATGAAGACGAACGCCGGTCGCAATTATTTTAGGGAGCCCCTTACGCCCGCGATTTTCCAAGGACCTGCTCGTAGTAGCGGACGTATTGGGGAACGACCAGCGTGGCGCAGAAGTGCTTTTGGGCGTTCTTTCGAGCGGCCTCCCTCATGCTCTCGAGGCGCGTCGAATCGCCGAGAAGCGACAATGCGCCCTCCGCCATGCCCTCCACATCGCCTACCGGATAGAGCAAACCCGTCACGCCATCGTCGATAAGCTCCGGAACTCCGCCCACGCGCGTCGCAATCGATGGAACCTTGCAGGCCATCGCTTCAAGAGCAGCGAGGCCAAACGACTCAAGCTCGCTCGGCATCAGCAGCAGATCGGCGAGGGCTAGGAGCTCGCTTACGCGCTCCTGCTTGCCGAGGAAATGGACACGTGACTGAATGCCGAGGTCGTGAGCAAGCCACTCGGCGGCAGAGCGATCGGGGCCGTCGCCAATCAGGACAAGTTGCGCTGGCTGCTCCTTGGCCACAAGAGCGAAGATCTTCACCACATCTGTTACGCGTTTTACCGGGCGAAAGTTTGACAGGTGCATCAGAATCGATTCGCCCGGCGCCGCCAACCTGCGTTCGCACACTGCCGCCGCTCGCTCATCACCCTCAATGGGTTTGTAGATATCACAGTTCACAAAGTTGGTGATGGTTTCAATTGGGCGCGTCACGCCAAATTCGGTAATGGTCTTTTCGCGCAGGTAATTGGAAATGCTCGTGACGCCGTCGCTCTCCTGAATGGAGTAGCGCGTAATGGGCAGATAGCTACGATCGAGGCCGACGAGCGTAATGTCGGTACCGTGCAGAGTGGTAACGAACGGGAGCCTGCGCCCGCGCGTGGCGAGCATCTGCCGGGCCAGCAGTGCAGAAACGGAGTGCGGAATGGCGTAGTGCACGTGAAGCAGATCGAGCGAGTAGTATTCGGCCACCTCGGCCATGCGCGAGGCCAGCGCCAAATCGTAAGGCGGAAACTCGAAGAGCGGATAATTCGAGACCGGCACTTCGTGGTAGAAGATGCCTTCGTCGCGCCCGTTGAGGCGGAAAGGCTGCGAGTAAGAGATGAAGTGGACTTCGTGGCCGAGGTTGGCTAGCTCGATGCCGAGTTCTGTCGCCACCACGCCGGAGCCGCCGTAGGTGGGATAGCACGTAATCCCAATGCGCATGAAACCTTCTTTGGAACTCTCACTGGAGATTCTAGTGGTTGGCCGCTACGATTTGGACGCTTGGCGGGCGATGGAAGATGCAGCAAGTCAGGAAATAGCCCCATTTGCGGGGCCTTGCGGCTTATCCGGAGGGAGGTTGCATCGCGGGTAACTCGGCATACGAGGCGAGTTCGACCAAGGGAAATTCTTTAACTACGGCCAAAGCCATTCGCTCGACGTCACGTGTTGCGCGGAGCCGGGTGTTGACGCAAGCCAGGTCGGCGTCGTTATAGCCCGGGTGCGTCACCAGCTCCCAGGTGCCAGAAGGCATTTGCTGCAGCAGGGAACGGACCGTGGCGGCATCGAGGATACCGGTTCCGGCGACGGCGACGGTCCCATCCGTAGTTGTAAATCCTTCCTCCGTCATGATGCGCCGGCAAATCGGCTCCAGCCATCGCAGCGCGCCCACCTCGGCGAGACGCAGCAAGCGGGCACGTTTGGTCGCGCGGAGTGCCCAGGCCGGCTCGAACGGATTGCGCACTGCACGGATTCCGCAGGCGCGCGCGGCGCGCAACACGGGGCGCAGCACCTGGGGAAACATGTGCGTGTGCTTGTGGGTGTCAATGTGGGTCAGGCGCAGGCCCTTGTTTTGAAGGAACTCGATTTGCGCGCGGGCCTCGGCTTCGATCTCCGATGCGCACAGCCGGCCCCTAACAAGGCGCTGCAAGAATGTGGTGAGCGAGTTGGGGAAGTTGCCATTTTGCCGATCAATCAGACAGGGAATCTTGTGTGGTGGAAGTGCGGGCTCGCCATCGACCAGAACAACGTGGCAGCCCACGCCGAGTGCGGAACTGGCCCGAGCAATTTCGATGGCTTCATCTGTAGCCTGTGCGCGCGCAATCAGGGTGGCGCTGGTAAGGACGCCCGATCGGTGCAGCTCGCCGATCGCACGATTGACGCCCGACGTCAGACCAAAATCGTCGGCGTTGACAATGAGACGGCCCACATTTGCAGTCTATCAACCGTGGTTCCCGCGCCTGCCAAATAGCGATTGCACTGGTATCATCAAAGTTGGCCGCAATCCGTTTGCGGCGGAGTGGGCGGTTAGCTCAGTTGGTTAGAGCGCCTGCCTTACAAGCAGGAAGTCCGGGGTTCGAGTCCCTGACCGCCCACCATATTTGCCGATCATTTCCAAAAACGAGGGTCCTTCGCTACGCTCAGGATTTCGCCCGCGGGCTCAAACGGTCACTCGCCCAA
>CAZKJB010000388.1:0-3288 GCA_964552975.1 uncultured Occallatibacter sp.
TGCGGGTTTCAATCGGCAATCCCGGCGGGGAGCTAAAGGCAAACATGACGGCGAACGCCGAGATCCTGATGGATGAGCACAAGGGCGTGTTGACGGTGCCGGAAAATGCGGTGACTTATGACAACCAGAAGAATGCTTCAGTGCAGGTTCCTGACAAGCGGCAGAAAGAAGGCTCCCGCAAAGTGAATGTGACTGTTGGTCTTTCAAATGGAGCGTTGACCGAGATTGTGAGCGGGCTGAAGGAAGGCGACCAGGTGGTGTTGCAGCAGTAAGGTGAATCTGCGGCGCCGGCCGCAATTTCGGCGCCGGAAAATCATGATCGAAAGCAGCTATACTTGTCCCGCGGAGTAACGGACGGGCGGGCGATGCGGAAATGGGCAGCTTTACTGTTTTTTGCGGGGACGGCATGGCCGGCAATGGCTGCGAAGAGCTTGTCGGTTGAGCAGCTGGAGCAAATGCTCGACACGCTGCACGGGAAACCCGATGCGAAGGTTGCGCAGCAGCTCTCTGAAGTGGAACTGGAAGAGCGCGTAAGCCCGGCAAGGCTGGCGCGCTGGGAAGCGAATTCCCCCGGGAGCCGCACGCGCGAGGAACTGACGAGACTGGCCGATGCAACGGCCTTCCAGAATCCACCCGCGGCGGATGTGCTTCGCATTGCGCCGCCGGACCAGGACACACAAGAAAAGATGATGTCGGTGGCTGCCGATTACGTGAAGACAACGATCACGCGGCTGCCGAATTTCTACGCCAAGCGGGAAACGATCCACTTTGAAGATGAGCCGTCGCGGCAAGAGGTTGTGGGGAACTCGGCCGGCTCGTCGGGATGGCGCAATCGGCCGATGGGGATGTCCATCAGCAAGAGCGACGCGAAACCTCTGCATGTGAAAGGAACGTACAGCGCGATCGTGACGTATCGCGACGGCAACGAGGTACACGACACGGATAAGGGAAAGGAACCAAAGGTGGGTGAGGTTGCGGCCGGGTTGACCACCAGCGGCGAGTTTGGCCCGATTCTTTCGGTGGCGATTGGGGATGTCTTGCGCGGCCAAGTGACCTGGCTTCGTTGGGAGCAAGGCGCGGTCGACCCGGTGGCCGTGTTTCGCTATGTGGTGCCTGCGGATCAATCGAATTATGGCGTTGGGATTCCCAATGCAGCGAAGATCGACCATGTGTATCCCGGATATCATGGCGAGATCGCAATCGATCCGGAATCGGGAGCGATTCTGCGCCTGAGCATCGTGGCTGAATTGGATCCGCCGTATCAGGCGATGCAGACCGCAACCATGGTGGAATACGCGACGGTCGAGATTGGGGATCGTTCGTACATTTGTCCGGTGCACGGCGTGGCCTTCTCGAAAGTTCCGCTGGCGGGCGCGACGCAGGACGCAGGCGGCTCGACTGTTACGGTGCAGACTCAGTTGAACGACGTGACGTTTACTGAGTACCACTTGTTTGCGTCGGAATCGCACATTGTGGCGAATGAAAGCGGAAAGAAAGATGCAGCGCCGCCGGCGGAGAGCGCAACTCCCGCAGCCGATCCAGTGGATCACGGAAAATAGTGGGCCGGCGGTGACAACTATGGAGGGGAAAGAAAGTGGCTGGATTGCGGGTATACTTTTGGAATCATTTTTCCTGCTGGGTTCTGATTCCGGTGCTGGTAGTGGGTTCCAGCTCGAGTGCGGGCCGGGCGCAGTTGCCTGAGCCGGGAGCAGCGGCGGACGCGCCCAATCCTCTGACCGATTCGACGGTGAACCCTGGCAAGATGGTGCTTTTCAATCTGGAGGCGCGTTTTGCGAAGGATGTTCTGGCGCGCGGCGGGGCGGCCTTTGCAGATTGGTTTGCGGACGATGGCGTGGCGCTGGGCAACGGCGAGGCGCCGCTGATCGGCAAAGTGGCAATTGTGAAATCGGCGCAGTGGTCGCCGAAGGCTTACCAACTGACGTGGACACCCACCGACGCGATGATGGGGCCGTCGGGTGATATGGGCTACACGTGGGGACACTTCGAAGGACGCAGCAAGGATGCGAACGGAAATCCCGTGCTGACGAGTGGGCGCTACATGACAGTGTGGCGCAAAGGGGCAGACGGGAGTTGGAAAGTGGTTCTGGACGCAGGCGCGAACGAGCCGCTGGCGGCAGGGGACTGCTGCAAGCTGCCGGCAGCACATTGAAAGACCGGGACAGGAACAAGAATCGTGATGAGTGAGTCGTGATTCGTGGGTCGTGGGCCAGGTAACCTGCTGCTACTCACCATCGTAATCAAAGAGTGATTCCGCTATTCCGAAAAAAGCCATTACTTGGGTTGTATCTATTTTTCCTACACTTAACTACTTTGGGGCAGAGCCAAGGTAGTCAATCTCCTCGACACTGGTAGTCGGGTACCTATAAATATGTACGCATCGCCAGGTTCGCAAGCCGGAGAGAACCAGGATTCGGGAGTGCGCGCGGAGATTAACATCTTCGACCGCAATCCCGACCCCGCTTTGGACGAGCTGACAGAGCTCGCCGCGGTGTTGTGCGATGCGGACTTTGCGTACATTGGCTGGATGGATTACAACCGGCTGTGGTTCAAGGCGCGCTTCGGGTTCAAGGCGACCGATCAGCCGCGCGGAGCGGCGGCCAGTCAGTGGATGTCGGACAAAGGCGAGCCGCTGCTGATTATGGACGCGCGGAAGGATCCACGCTTTCCTCCTGAAGGAATTCCGCTGCCGAATGCCGGGCCGTGCCTGTCGTATGCGGCGGTGCCGCTGATCTCGAGCGACGAGCAGACGATCGGTACGATGGCGGTGCTAGGGCGAGAGCCCGGGAAGTTTCTGCCGGAACATCTGACATTGCTGGAGATTTTGGGCCGCCAGGTGGTGACGCGCCTGGAGCTGTATTTGCGCGTGCGCATGCAGGAGCAGGCACAACGGCAACGGCAGCGCGTGGAACGGGCGCTCGACATGGAGCGCTGCTTTGTGGCGGCCACGCTGGATTCGATTCCCGCGCTGGTGACGGTTCTGGACACGGCAGGCCGCGTGGTGCGAATGAACGAAGCCTGCGCGCAACTAACCGGACAGAGCCTGGCCCATGCAGCGGGACGGCCGTTTGTGGAGGAGTTTCTTGAGGCTGGCGACCGCTCATGGGCGGCGAGTAAGCTGCGCGACGCGGCGGCGGGACAAGCTTCAGGACCGCACGAGACGGCGTGGCGAACGGTGGGCGGCGGACCTCGGCGCGTGAGTTGGACTCTGCGGCCGCTGCAAGGACCAAACAGCGAGATCCTCTATGTGATTGTGAGCGGCCAGGACGT
>CAZKJB010000389.1:0-3276 GCA_964552975.1 uncultured Occallatibacter sp.
AAGCCATGTATGCGGGCTCCGGCGATCGCATCTTCCACGCCGCGGGCGATGAGACCTTTGAAGCCGTGAAGATGCTGCGCGCGGCAAATCCCGCACAATACGCGCCTGCGCCGGGCGTTGCGTATCCGAACACGGAGTTCGGTAACAACATGCGGCAGATCGCGCAACTGCTCAAGTCGAACCTGGGGGTTGAAGCTGCATTTACGGACGTTGGCGGATGGGACACGCATCAGAACCAGGGCAGCGTGAACGGCCAACTCGCCAACCGGCTCAGCGATTTTTCCGCGAGCATCGCTGCCTTCTGGCGCGATATGGGTGACGATGCGGGAAATATTACCGTCGTTACCATGTCGGAGTTTGGCCGCACCGCACACGAAAACGGAACCGGCGGAACCGATCACGGCCATGCCAACGCGATGTTCGTGTTGGGCGGCCAAGTAAAGGGCGGCAAAGTCTACGGTAAGTGGCCCGGTCTGGACAACGACCAACTGAACGAAGGCCGCGACCTTGCGTTGACCACCGACTACAGGCAAGTGCTAGGTGAAGTGCTAACGCATTCGCTGGGCGCTGAAAATCTCGATGTGGTGTTTCCCGGCGCGCGCATCGCCCGAAGCGGCTTCCTGCGGCTGGTGTAAAAGGGCGCAACAGCAAAGGCAGGTTCGCCGCGCATGTCTCGGTGAGCGCTATAATTGCCGCAACTTATCTTTGCATCGGCGGCCTGAATGAAGAAGCGTCCGGCTTTTTTCCATACTTTTGCATCCGCTATCCTGTTCATCTCAGGCGTGTCGGTCGCGCCCTGCATTCTGGTGGCACAGGCGCCCACCGCGAAACTTTCTTTTGATGTCGCGACGATCAAGCCGTCGGCCCCGCTCGACAGGGCAAAACTCGCCGCAGACATGCAAGCTGGCAAAATGCCGCGGCTTGGCCCGCACATCAGCGCGTCGCGCGCAGAATACATCTATATGCCGCTCAAAGAGCTGATTGCGAGCGCATACAACGTCAAGAACTATCAGATTGACGGGCCGGAGTGGCTGTCATCAGAGCGGTTCGACATTGAGGGTACGTTTCCCGATGGCGCAACCAAAGATGACGCACCGGCGATGCTGCGGACGTTGCTGGAAGAGCGTTTTAAGCTGGCTTCGCATCGCGACACCGGGGAGCATAAAGTGCTCGCGCTGGTGGAAGGCAAGGGCGGGCCAAAGATGAAGACATCCACAGTGGCGCCGCAGCCAATTGACGAGACCGCTCCTTTGAAACCGAACGAGATGATAGTGGACGGCCCGGACGGCCCCATGCGCATGTCGAGAAATCACGATGGTTCGATGACCTTCGACATGGGCGCCAAAGGCACGTTGACTGAAAAACTCAACGCTCAGGACCAGGCGTTGCGCTTGGATTCAAGCATGGTGACGATGGCCGGATTCGCCGATACGCTTTCGGCAATTCTCGCTCCGATGGGAGGCGAACAGGTGGTCGACATGACGGGACTGAAAGGCAACTATGAAGTCGCCGTGGAAATTTCGCTCGCGGATATCATGGCGATAGCTCGTACGCAAGGGTTCGCGCCGCCGCCTTCGCCGGGCGGTGGTCCCGTCGGCAATGGAAGTGGGTCGAATGCAGGCCCGGCCGCAGCAGCGTCCGATCCGGCAGGAGGTGCGAGCATTTTTCGGTCGGTGTCAGAGATCGGCTTGAAACTCGAAGAGCGTAAGGCGCAAGTAACGCAATTGGTGATCGATCACATTGAGAAAGCGCCAACCGAAAACTAGCGCTACTGGCAAGTCGCCCACCGCATCAATTAGCCTCAATCACGCATGAGAATCGCCAGTTCCCTCTTCGCATCAGCAATCTCTGTTGGCATTGCCGCCCTGTCAATTGCGCAGACTCCTCCTCCGACCAGGGCCACGCCATCCACCGCAAGCCCCGCTCGGCCTGCCACGCCAATCCTGTTCGAAGTCTCCACCGTGAAGGTAAGCAAATCAGGCGAATCGGGTTCCGGCACCAGCATGCACAACGGAACCTTCACCGCGCGCAATGTGGCGTTGAAGAACCTCATGCGGTACCAAGCCTACGGAATTCCGCAGCAGAGGATTCTCGGCGGCCCAAAGTGGCTCGACTCCATGAGGTTCGACATCGAAGCAAAGCCAGAAAGTTCGGTCGCCGATCAATTGCAGAAACTTGGCCCCGAGCAGCGCCGTTTTCAAATTCAGGCAATGTTTCAACAGCTTCTGGCAGACCGCTTCAAACTCGTTGTCCATTGGGAGACGCGCGAACTGCCGGTCTATGCGTTGGTCGCCGCAAAGAATGGCCCCTCCCTCGCGAAAACAACCTTGCCCGATGGCGATACCGGCACATCGTCGGGCACCGGCCGATTCACTGCCACAGGCATCACCATGGAAGAGTTGTCGAAGGCACTCACAAACGATCTGAGCCGGGAACTTGGCCGCGTCGTCATCGATAAATCCGGAATCGCTGGACGATACGACGTTGCAATCAAGTGGACGCCGGAGGCGGATTCTGCCGCAGCGAATAGCGGGACCGACAGCGCGGCGACAGGTTCGGATCCAGGCCCTTCGATCTTCACGGCAATTCAGGAACAGCTTGGGCTGAAACTGGAGTCAACGAAAGGGCCGGTGCAGGTACTTGTGATTGATCACGTGGAGATGCCTGAAGAGAATTAGCGGCCCCTTAAATTAGCGCAGACGGGATCCGCTTAACAAAACCACGCTCTGGCCCTCCCGCCGCTGCATGATTTAACCTCAAATACGGAATGAAACTACAGCATTCGGTTCTTCTATCGGCTCTTGCCGCGGCTTCAGCAACCGTGGCGATCTCCGCAGCGCTGGCACAGCAATCGTCTGCGCCTGCCCCGGACATTCCCGATGCGCCGCAGGCGACGCCGGAAGTCACAACCGTCCCGAACGGGCCGTTTGTAGTGATGGATACCTCGATGGGCCGCATTACCTGCCAGTTCTACCAGAAACAGGCGCCCCATGCGGTAGCTAACTTTATCGCGTTGGCGCAGGGCACAAAAGACTGGACCGACCCGACGACGAACAAGGTGATGCACCACAAACCGCTTTACAACGGGACAACTTTTCATCGGGTGATCCCGGAGTTCATGATTCAGGGTGGAGATCCGCAGGGCACCGGCATGGGCGGCCCCGGCTATGCTTTCGACGATGAATTCGATCCGGGTCTAAACTTCGATCGGCCAGGTCGGCTGGCGATGGCCAACTCCGGCCCGAATTCGAATGGCAGCCAGTTCTTCATTACCGA
>CAZKJB010000390.1:0-3276 GCA_964552975.1 uncultured Occallatibacter sp.
TGCCGATGCGCTGCAGAACGCCATAGAAGCGCATGTGATCAAAGTGAAAGTAGGGGAAATTGTTGACTACAATTCCGAAGAGAATCAGAATGCAGGCGCGGCTCGCAATGTGCCACGCAAGCTGCTTTCGCGTCGCGCCGCGAGCCAGCCGCGCCTCGGTAGAAAAGACGATCGACACGCCAACCAGGAAGAGAAACGTTGGGAATACGAGATCGGTTGCGGTGAATCCATTCCACGCGGCATGGTGCATCTGGGCCCACGCGTGCGAGCCCCCGTTGTTGTTCACCATGATCATGAACGCGATCGTGATGCCGCGCAGAACGTCCAGCGAAAGCAGCCGTTTGGGTCCCGAGGTGCGTGCCGGATCCGTCATGGCAATCGGACTCTCCACAAGCCACGCAGGCAGCTTGGCTCTGTCATGGATTTCCCGAGCGCCGCCGACGATAAGTTCATTGCACGCTCTACGCTAAGCGATCGAGCCTGCCTTCGCCAAGCCCGAAACAAGCGCGGCCGCCCGGCAATCCGGCAAACAGCAAAAGGCTCGGACGGATTCTGTCAGGGCCTTTCGATGGTGCGCTTGCCTCAGTTGCGTTTGATCGCAGGCGCTAGCGGATCACCTGCAAGCTGAGAGTCGTTGTATGCGTCGTGCTTCCGCCCGTCGCGGTAATCGTGAGGGGATACGTGCCGGTCTTGGCGGTTCTCGATACCGTCAGGTTGAAGTGCGACGTGCCCGAACCCGGCGCAGCAATCGAGGCCGGGCTGAAGCTCCCGGTCACGCCCGATGGGAAGCCCGTCGCGGAAAGCGCAATTGCTGAGTTGAACCCGCCCGAAACCGCGGTCGTTACCACTGCATAACCGCTCTGGCCCTCAGCCAACGAGCCCGCAGCCGGCGAAACAGAGACGGCGAAGTTTGCAGCCACCGATGCCGTTATCGAGAGCGAAATAACCGTACTTTCGGTCGTGCTGCCGCTGGTTCCCGTAACCGTAATAGGATACGTTCCGGTAGGCGCATTCGAAGCCACTGTAAAGGTCAATGTCGAAGTTCCGGTTCCCGTGATCGATCCAGCGCTGAAACCAGCAGATACGCCTGTCGGCAATGTCGACGTCGACAGCGCAACGGGCGAGTTGAAACCGCCGCTCACCGTGCTCGTAATCGTCGAATTTCCAGAATTGCCCTCCACGACAGAAACCGAAGCCGGCGACGCCGAAACGCTGAAGCCAGGTGTCGCAACGCTCCCGGCCAGCGCATTGATCAGGCCGCTGCCGTTCGGGCTTCCCCATCCGGTCGCCAGATCGTATCCAGATGTCGCTGAGTAGCCGTTGCTGCCGCTTGCCACATCATGAAAATCCGTGTTGTAGCTCGCTCCTTCGCCGATCGTATACAAGCTCGGATTGATGAAGCCCAGCGTCTTGTTGCCGTTCGCTACAGACTGCTGATTGATGAGCGCGAGATAGCCTGCCCACATCGGCGCGGCAAAACTCGTGCCACCATACGAATTTGCCGTGCACGTTGTCTGGTCGGCGCACACGTAAAACGTGAAGTTTGCATTCGCCGATACGTCAGGACCGTTGCGATAAGTTTGCGAACAGCTTGCGCAGCCCGCTGCTGCGGCCGTTTGCCACGACGGGATGGCGATCTTATGCGGCGAAATGCCGCCGCCACTGTCGGCCCATGCGCTCTCTGATGCCCACGATCCCGCCGCGCCGCTGGTGTTCAGATCCGTTCCGCCCACAGACGTCACGTATGCGTCATCGGCGGGATAGACCTCCGATGCCGTTCCCGAAGTCGTCCATTTCTTGCTGTCACCCGCCGCCTGAAAAAGGTTCTGGCCCTGGGCCGCGAACTCCTTGAAGTAGGGGTCGTCGGTGCTTGGGTCCGCCGGGTTCCAGGTCCACGACGAGCTCAACTGCGCATTGAGCGGGTTGGCCGTGGCCATCGCGTTAAAGATTGCAGCGTCCGTCGAGCCCACATACATCACCAGGCTCGACAAGCCGGGCGCCATGCCCAGCGCCTGCGTCATATCCAGGGTCTGCTCGGTGTCATCGCAGTTGCCGCCGGCTTTCGTATCCAGGCAGCTTGTGCTGGTTCCGTCAACCGACACCAGGCTCACCGGCACATTGTTGGTTTGGCCAACGTTCTTAAAGTACGTGGTCAGGTCGGCAAGATCGGTGCCGTAATACTCCAGCAATCCTAGAGACTGGCCGCTCCCCGTGAGCGATCCCCCATAGTAGGCCGCGCGCATGTCGCTGCCCAGGAATGACGCCGACGGACCGGAACCAGTCGTTGCACTCGATTTCGCGCTGGAGCCTTGCGGATTCTTGTCCAGGCCCGCCGGATGTGGCAACGAAAAATTGTCGAGACCCGATACGTGCCACAGTGAAAACGACAGATTCGTCGTCGGCTCGCGGTCCGGAGCATAGAAGTTGCGCGATTCAGTTGGATGTTGATACAGGCCCATGTTCACGTGGAAGGCAGCCTCAACATTCGCCACAGAGCCCGCTACCTGCACGGTCAGGCGATTCGGCGAAGTGCCCGTCACCGTCAGGCCGTTCGCTTTCGCAAAGTTCACTACGGCGTCGTACTCGGCTTGCGTCGGACCATACTGCTCAGTGAACTCTTCTACTGTGAGAAACTGCCGATACGACGGGCTGCTGGGGTCGTAGACCTCCCGCAGGAACTCATCCAGCTGATCCTGATTTCGCAGTGGCAACGTGATCACCAGGTTCATGGTCTGAGTTGCTGAAAGGCGGCCCATTGACCGGGCGCTGCCGTCCTGTGTCGCCTGGCGCACGTGGCGCGTCAGCAAAGATTGGCCTTGGCAAACGTTGATCGCGATCGACAGAACCATGGCGACTGGGAACGCACGTCTCCCCAATGTACGAATCACGGTGATCTCCTTGTTTTGCAGCGAGAAATTTGCGCGTCCGGGAAGACGCGAACCCCAACGCATCAAATTCTCAGGCAGTGAAAATATCCCTGTCTACTGAAATCGAGGAGTTTCGGGGCCCGGCGCCTATTACTTTTGGGGGATTTACCGAATCCTCGCGCGCCCATGCCGCACGCGCCGTCTGCCGCATCGCCCCTGTCGTCATCGCCCCCTGCGCTGGTACACTCGCCCTTCAGGGATTTGTAACATTGTTGTCTCTAAGCACTCGGAGGCTAACCTTGCCTGAGTTTCAGCCATTTGTCCCGCCCGGTGAGAGCCGCCCTGAGTTCACCCTTCGCGCCATTCTGCTCGGCTCCTTTTTCGTCCTCATCTTTGGCGCCGTCACCGT
>CAZKJB010000391.1:0-3264 GCA_964552975.1 uncultured Occallatibacter sp.
TGCGCACGCCGATTTCGCGTGTCCGCTCCGTCACGCTCACCAGCATGATGTTCATGATTACTACACCGCCCACGACAAGCGAGATCGACGCCAGCCCAAGCACCACCCCGGCGAATAGCGAGCTGATCTGCTTCCAGATGTCGAGAAATGTATCGTTCGTCTCAACCTCAAAGTCGTCGTCCGTGCCCGGCGCATCGTGGCGCCGTGCGCGCATCATCACACGCACTTCATCCTCGGCCTGCTGCATCGCCTGCGCCCCGCCGGCCACGCGCGCGTAGATGTCCAGCGAGTCGTTGTATCCGTTCCCTTGTTGATACGCACTCAGCGGCACGGCAACCCAGTTGTCCTGCGACTGGCCCAGCGTCTTTCCTTGTCGCTCGCCGACGCCCACAATCGTGTAAGGAATCGCGTCTACGCGAATCTCCTTGCCGATCGGATCGCCTTCGCCCAGCAGGTTGTCTACAACGTCGTATCCCACGATCGCATCGTGCGTGGCGTGCTCGTCGTCGGCCGGAGTAAATCCCCGCCCAATCGCAATGTCGATGTTGTTCAGCGCCAGCATCTCCGAGGTGTAAGCGCGTTCCTCGGTGTTGTTGCTCGAGTGGCCGTTGTAAATAACATTGGTCGATTTAGAAAACATCGCGCCAACTTCGCTGCATAACGTGCAGTTGTCGCGCACGGCCTCGTAGTCCTCAATGCGAACGATCTTGCGCCTGTGGTATCTGAAGTAATCTTCGGGGCCGAAGATTACGCTCGCCATTCGCTCCACCGTAAACACGTCGGCGCCATAGCCTGAGAGCTTGGTGCCAACATAGCGGTTGGCGCCATTCACCATTGTGATCACCATGATCACCGAAGCCACGCCCATCACCACGCCAATCAGCGTCAGAACGGTGCGAAGCTTGTTGCTCCACAGCGATTGCAGGGCGAGTTTGAAGGCCTCTCGGAGTGGCATCGGGTCCTGCCTTCATGATACGCACCGCGCCTTCTCTTCGTTCCCGCGCTGCGCCAGCCCATCAGTACCTGGTCTAGTGGGCTCCGGGCTCGTTTCCCCCACCTTTCTTTTCTTTGTTCCCCTGTTCCCTCGATTCCTGATACTGACCCCCGTCTTCCCGGTCCCTTGTGACCTCGGAACCTTGTAACCTTGTCACCTGCTTTATCTCCCCGAGCTCCCAAACCCCTTGGCCTCCCGCTCCGATGCTTCCAGGCTCTCCACTTCTTCCACGCGTCCTGTCAGCACCGGCACTGGAATCATCTGCGCAATCTTCTCGCCGGCCTTTAGCTCCACCGCCGCATCGCCCAGGTTCGTCATAAGCACCAGAATCTCGCCCCGGTATCCGGCATCGATCACGCCGCCTGTGGTTGCAATCCCCCGCGCCGCCATCGACGACCGGTCCCGAATAAGCAGCCCCAGTGGAACGCCTGTCTTAGAATCGCGTGCCTCCACGGCAATCCCCGTCCTCACTTTTACGGTCTGCCGAGCTTCCAGCCGCACCACTTCGAGCGCAAACACGTCATACCCCAGATCTTCGCCCGCATGCGCCACCTCCGGCAGCCGCGCCCCCGTCTCTAACCGCTTTACTCGCAACATATGTCTGATGGTAGCAGCGGCTTCGGAGAGTTTGCCTCAGCCGATCCAATCGCAAAATCGCCCACGATTCCCACAGGCCTCGACGGATTTCAGGTAACCCCTTCGTAACGTTGAAGCATCGACACTTCTATTGCACACTCTATCTAGAATTTCCCTGGTCGATTGTTTCGAGATTACAAAATGCCTTGCGATGCATGGCCGCTCAGCGCAGCAAGCCAACTTGGCTAGATAGCCCACGTCAAAACAATAAAAATAAATGAGTGGACTGCGGCTGCGGCGTGAACAGGTCTGTGCGGGAGCCGAATGGATATCGATGAAAACCGTTGTCTTTGCCGAACAGTTCAGAAACGGCCGCTGGGATGTCTGGGAGCATGCGTGCGCCTCAGATGAAGTCGAAGCAATTTTCGATTCTGCCTTTGATAGAGCGCATCAACGCTCATCGCACGGGCAGCCGGTTCACCATGACTTCCTTGATGGCGCGCGTTCCATCTTCAATGTTGCGCTGGGTACGGCAGACAGCCCCAGCGACGGCGATACTCGGGTCTATTGCGTCTGCATGGGGCAAATTGTGATCGGAATTTACGAGAAGGTTCGCCAGTACTCTCAGCGGGTGATGGAGAACCACGATTTCGTTGGAGTCGAGCTGAAGAAGTCCGCTTGACCCTCGCCAGAACACGGCAATCGCTCGGTTCGATTGCACAGCTGTCTCTGCTCCATCCGCCAACGGTCCTCTAAGCCAAAGGACCGCGTCTCTTCTATCCCCAATATCCCCAAAAATTCAGGCTTTCCCAAAACCCGAGGAAAGAGGATCCCCGCGATCAGCGATGCCTTTGCTCCGCGGGGAAGCTTTGCACGATTCTCGGATCAAGCCGCAAACTCAAAGCCCGGGACACCTTCACTACTGCGCGGGAGTCGGCTTCAGCCGGCGATCGGGATCAACCGCCGCGGCATTCGCCGATGCGCTGTCCGTGCGCTGCGACATTGAAACGACCGTGTATTCGCGATCCTTGTTGTCCATGTCTTCTACGCGCAGCAGCATCTTGTCCTTTTCGATTCGGAACTGCGCATGAGCCCCGACAGGAAGCAGCGGAGGGTGTTTCTCGTCGCGCGGACGCACGCGATAAACCAGCGTGTCGCTTTGCAGCACGTATTCCTGGCAAAGCACATCTTCTGACTTCTTGTTGTCCGCGTCGGTGCCAAGAAGTTCGCCGGCCAAACTCCTGGCGTCCTTCTCCGCCATTCCGCAATGCACGGCTTCCATTTTCAACAGGGTGCCTGTCTGGTAGGGCTTCGGTTCTTTCGCATTGGCGGCCACTGTCAAACTCGCCAACGCAACAACGATCCATATCTTTTTATGCATAATAGACCTCCGATCTGTGAAGGGATCGCAAATTAAGGATCCTCGGGAGTTCACAGATTGCTCATATTCTAGGGCAATATTTGGTTTGCTCCGAATTACGCAGGTAATGCCGCAGAAGTTCGCCGACACTCAGGCAACCCCTTGCTTGTCAGTTGCATACTCCGAGGTCAAGGAATCTTGCTCTATGATTGAAGTGGTGAAATGTCGCGGCACGGCTTCTTCGCCGCCAGCTTGCTGACTCGCTTACTTGTCGCCCCTAAAATGGTCAGCCCCGGCCGGGAATTTACCCAACCGGGGCTGTCGTTTTTCGGCA
>CAZKJB010000392.1:0-3236 GCA_964552975.1 uncultured Occallatibacter sp.
TGACTTCGGCCCAATTGACGACGTTCCACCAGGCAGCGAGGTAGTCGGGGCGCTTGTTCTGATACTTCAGGTAGTAGGCATGCTCCCATACATCGTTGCCGAGGACCGGGTAAAGACCCTGAGAGAGCGGCGAATCCTGATTGGCGGTGGTGATCACCTTGAGCTTGCCGCCGGTGAAGACGAGCCAGCCCCAGCCGGAGCCGAATTGTTTGGCCGTGGTTTCGTTGAAGGTCTTCTTGAATGCGTCGAAGTCGCCGAAGTCGGCAGAGATCTGCTTGGCGATGTCGCCTGAGGGATGGCCACCGATGCCGGACGAGTTGGCCTTGCCCATGATGGTCCAGAACATGGAGTGGTTGGAGTGGCCTCCGCCATTGTTGCGGACGACGCCGCGAATGTCCTCGGGGATTGCATTGAGATCGCTGATAAGGTCGTCGACCGACTTGGAAGCCAGCGCGGGGTGATTGGCCAGCGCGCCGTTCACGTTGGTGATGTAGGTCTGGTGATGCTTGTCGTGGTGGAGATGCATGGTCTCGGCGTCAATGAACGGCTCGAGTGCGTTGTAGTCGTAAGGAAGCGCTGGTAGTTCGTATGCCATTGGGGAATATCTCCTTCGTTCGGATTGTACTGTGCGGGTTTGAGTTGCGGTTGTGGATCAAGACCGGCGGCTATACGGATGGATGCGGAAAGAAGCGAATGCGATTCGGCAAAGGCAGGAGGGAACGAGAGCCGATTGCCGCCCAGTTTCATAATAATCCCACGGAGTGGGAAAAAGAGGTGTCAGGGATCAGGGATCAGGGATCGGGGATCAGAGCCATCTCAACCAAAGGAGCAAGAACAAGAGCAACCGCAGGCCCTTCGACTTCGTTTGGTCCCCAGGCCAAACTTCGCTCAGGATGACAACGCATTGATTTAGGAAAGAATCCTATTCCGGGGGCGGATAGAACGGGAGCTTGTCGTTTTTCTCGTTGGCGCGGCGCACTGTGGCGTCATCAAAAAGGAGTGCCGGCGCCATGACGGTGACGGGCGTGTCTCCATATAAGTTGGAGATGAAGAGATCTTTACCAGCGGCCTCAATGCTGGAGCGCAAAGCGCGATCGTCAATGTCGCTGAGAACGGCGCCGCGGACCAGCTCGCGTTTGCCGTCGGGACTGACGCGATAGAGCAGGCGTGGTGCCCGCTCGCCGCCCAACGTTTCGACCACATAGACGCTGCGCAGATCGCGATCCTTTGCGAGATCGAGGAGCTTCTTGTTGAGGTCGTCACTAGAGAGGCCGTTTTCCGCTGTGATTTTGAGGACGCCGATCATGGGACGGGCGGGTCCGGTAACGCCGGCGCGGCCGTGGCCATTGGATTGCGGAAAATCGCGGACCGGCTGGCGACCGATGAGGTAGTTCTCGAGGCGGCCGCCGGTAACGAGCTTAACGGCTTGCGCAGGAACGCCTTCGTCGTCGATGTCGTAGGCGCCGAGGAGGCTCTTGCCGTCGTAGGTCTTGAGCGAGGGATCGTCGACGACGCTCATGAAGTCGGGCATGACACGGGCGTGGTAGCTGGAGGCAAAGGGCCCGTTGGTTCGGGCTTCAGTGCCTAGGGCTGGGCGCGTGGCTGCCAGAGCGCCGGCAAGGAGCGAGTGAAGAGTGTCAGTTGCGGCATCGGCGCTCATGAGGAGTGGGCCGTGATATTCCTCTTCGACGAGCGGGGCCTTGCGCAACTCGGCGAGCGAAGCGATCTCATCCGCGGAGTGTTTGTTGAAAACTGATTCGGAGTCGAGATCGGCAAGAGAAGCGCCCGCAGAAGCATAAGAGCGTTCGAGGTGCATGCCATCGGCAGCCTGCGTGCCCGCAGCAAATGCCTCCTGATACTCGGCCGCAGACTTGCGCACAATAGTGCCCTCACTAGTGACGAGCCATGTGGAGGTGGCGCGGGCATGAAAATTCGCCGTTGAGTACTGGAGGTCATGCTGGTTTGTGCTGACTGCGGAATCGGTACGGTAAAGGCCGCTGGCACGCGCGACGCGCTGATCCCAGGCGTTCTCATCAAGATTGAGCGCAATCGGATCAGCGAGGGAAATGATGGGCTTCTCTTGCGAGAAGTCGTCGGCCTGTGGAGGCGTCTCGACCTGCTTTAGCTGCGCCTGCTTTTGGGCGTAGGCCGCGAGAGCACTTTTGTAGGCCTGGTCAGTTGCCGCCCAGAGCGTGGTGCGAAGCGCAATGGGGTCGTTGTCGAGGACGGTCATTTCGAGAGAGCCATCGCCGCGGCCGCCGGAGCTGTCGATTTTGTAGTCACCGACGCGGACGGTGACGCGGGCGATGCGTTGGTGGGCGTGCTCAGGACCTTCGGATGAGCCGAAGTCGGCCTTCGTGGAGAAGTCCTGAACCTCTTCAATGCGGTACTGGATGAAAAATGGCTTGGCAAAGCCCTGCAAGTCGAGTTGGCTCATGCTTCGGTCAAGCTCGGTGAGCATGGCATTGAGGACGGGATCTTTTTCGGCGTCGGCGCGGGTGGGTTGAGCGGAGGCGGCTGTGGCGATGAGGAACAGGCCGAAGAAGCCTGCGATTGCCCGTGCGAGGACCGAACTTCGGGCCCACTCTAAAGCCCGCCGCTGCGCGCCGGACTTTAGAATGGGGCACCCGCCCACGAGACGGTTTGGGGGTTGAACGATCCCAGGTCTCAGAAACGAGACCTGGGGCACCCATTTCTTGTCTTCGACGAAGCGCCGAAAAAGCAACCGCAGGTCCTTCGACTCCGCCCCCCCTTCACTGCGTTCAGGGCGAGCTTCGCTCAGGATGACATCCTTCATTTCAGGTGACGCCACTCGAGACTTGATGAAGTTCATTGCGCCCCCTTGGTTGCGGGCGCTTGAGAGTCCACGCCGGGAATAGGCAGGATGGGCGGGCGCGCGGTGCCTTGCGGCTGGCGCTGCGTTTCCATTTCGCTGACCAGCATGGCCGGAGCGACGGCGCTCACGGGGATGGTGCCCGACTCCGCGCCGCACTCACCGTTGAAAACTTCGCTCTTGTCGCCTGTAGCCAGAATGCGCTTCATGGCGGCGAGGGGAGTGCCAACGATGCTGACGCCGCGGACAAGTTCGTCGGGACGGCCATCGACGTAGACGCGCCACACAACGAGGGGAATTACCTGAAAGGCCTGCGGGGAGTTGCGCTGCGTGACGGCGAAGCCCGAAGAGATGTCTTCAAAGTAGAGACCGTAAGGCTTGCCCTGCTTTTTGGCTTCGTCGA
>CAZKJB010000393.1:0-3233 GCA_964552975.1 uncultured Occallatibacter sp.
GCCTTCGCGTAGCATGCCGACCGCTTGTCCATCCGACCAATGAGGTTGCCCCATCATTGACGCTGCTTTATCGTGTCAAGGATAGGAATCAAACCTCGGATCTTGTGCCAGGCCACGACCTCAGTCTGCCAAAAAGACTCGTGGGCTTCGGGGCTGCGATAAGTGTCAGGGCACGACATCAGTCGTGCCAATATAGGCCCCGATGTGACGGGGGCTTTAGCCCCCGCGACCCTTCCTCCGCGCGCGCTTCATCGTCGGCTTAGCACTTGGCTTCCCCGCGCCCAAAAACGCCGACCATCTCATGTCCTGATCCTCGGGCGCTGCTTTCGCCCTGGCAATAGCCAGATCGGCAACCTGCTTCACGATCCACTCGAAGTTCGCTTCACCGACTGAGCGCAAGTCTGCATCCGGCACTGGATTCATGAAGTCGATTGCGTACGGAATTCCGTTTTCTACCGCGAACTCCACCGTGTTCAGGTCGTAGCCCAATGCGCGGCAAAGCTTCAATGCATCTTCTTCCATGCGCTTATGCAACTTCCTCGCGTGAAAGGTCGTCGCGCGCAGTGGGCTTTGCATGTAGCGTTCAGCATGCGGCAACCGTGGATCATACTGCATGATCCGCACCTGCTTCTGCCCCACTACGACCAAGCGGAAGTACTCGGTAAAATTCACTGTCTTCTGGTAGATCATGCACTGGTCTCGCGATTGGTCGTAGGCCCTGAAGAACTCTTCGCGATTCGACACGTGATGTACATCGCGCCACCCACCGCCATCGATCGGCTTTAGAAACCCATCTTCGCCAACGGCGGCGAACACGCGTTCCCAGTCGAGCGGAAACTCCAGGTTGCGCATCGACCGATCGCTGGTTTCATTCGGGTGCTCCTTATGCGGTAGCATCACCGTCGGTGGTACAGCCACGCCAAGCTGTGCTGCCAGCGAGTAGTTGAAAAACTTGTCATCTGCCTCGCACCAGAATGGATTATTGATCACCGTTGTCCCATTCAGCGATGCGTGCTTCAGCATTGCGCGATAAAACGGAATGTCGTGAGAGATACGATCGATGATGACCGCATACTGCGCTGCCCGGTTCAGATCGACTGCGCCCGTTACCAGGAACTCGGCCTGGATGCCGGCGGGATTACACTTATTGATCAGCTCAACAAGAGCACCCGGAAAGCTGTTCTCCGAACCGAACAGGACGCCGATCTTCTTCATTCCCCGGCCCCTCCGTCAAACTGCGCAGCGCGATCCGCGCTTTCGCCTCAACCTGTATAGGCCACATGAAATCGCTGACTCGCGGAACTCAACTCTTGTCCGCGAGCCGGCGCAACTGCCCCAGGTGATTCAGGTCGTGTCCCGCCATGGTTTCCACAACCGTCTGGAAAGTCATCGTTCCCCGTTCGGGATGCGTCATCTTCCTGCCTGCCGCAGCCGGCAGCGCCCGTCGAATCATCAGCAGATTCCATTGCCTTAGCGCAGAGAAAGCTTCGAGCGCCTGCGCCGCCGGAACTCCGGGATAGATCGCCGCCCAATTGTCCTGGTCAAATGGCTGGATGGTCGGCCCGTCTTCGGCCAGCGTCTGGCGCAAACGAAAGCCGAACACAAGTTCGCAGTCGGCCAAATGGCACACGATCTCCGCGGCGCTCCATTTGCCGGGAGCCGGCTTTTTCTCCGAGTTTGGTCCAATGCCCTTTAAGTAGTTGGCAATTTCGTCCGCCGTCGACGCCAGAATCGTATCCAGCGGCCGGCCGTCAAGAAAGCTGTCATAAGGATTCGCTTCACTCATTGTGCCTCCTCTGTTCCCTTGTTCCCTGCTTCACAGGTATTGCTCGACCATCCGCCTCCAAGTTGGCCAGTCGTGCGAGTTCTCCGCATCCCAAATGGAAAACTTGTGCGGGATTGCCTTGGCAGTCAGGATGCGATCGAGGTTCTGGTTCTGCGCCAGGCACTGGTCGTCCCAGCCTGTAGCGAGCGTATAAGAGTTGTTGCGAATGCGATCGAGAAACCACGGCTCGGAAAGGTTGGGTAGATAGTGCGTGGGCAAATTGAAGTAACAATTCTCGTCGTAGTAGCCGTCCAGGAACCCCGACAGATCGAATGCTCCCGACAACGAAAGAAATCCGGTAAAGATATCCGGGTGGCGCAGCGCGATGTTCACCGCGTGGTACCCTCCAAAGCTGCATCCGAGCGCGAGCAGGCGCGGATCGTGGTTCTTCTGGCGGACGAATTCCACCGCCTCATGGAGCAAATACTCCTCGTAGTGAATTTGGCGCACTACACGCAGGCGCGGAGGCAGCTTCGAGTTGTACCAGCTTTCCAGATTCACTGAATCCACGCAGGCGAGTTGCAGCTGGCCGGCATCGATCCTGGCCGCCAAAGCCGCCACCATTCCGCAATCTTCAAATTCGTAAAACCGGCCGCCCGAAGTGGGAAATACGAGCACTGGCAATCCCGCATGGCCAAAGACCAGCAGCTCCATCTGGCGGCCCATACGGTTCGAATACCAAGTGTGATACTCACGATTCATTGCTTTTGTGCCATCCCACGCAACTCGGAACCGCCTTTTCCCTGCTACTGTAACAGCCTGGGCCGAGCCGATAGGCCACGCGCAATTCCGGTTCGGCCGGCGCAACGAAATTTGCCTCAGACCCCCACTTTCGGCGATACTTAGGTGTTGTGACCTGTGCGGCCGGGCGCATCTGTCCGGCCGTTGCTGTGCCGGGGCAGCAGCCGGAAGCCGCCGGGAAAATCCCCCTGGAAAGCACAACCAAGAAATCGAAAGGAAATCTAACGCCGTGGTGATGATTCGTTTGGCGCGTGTTGGCGCCCCCAAGAAGCCGTATTACCGAATTGTGGTGATTGAGAAAGACCGCGCCCGCAACGGACGCTGCATTGAAGTTGTGGGGACCTACAACCCCCGCACTGACCCCGCTTCGGTCGACCTGAAGCACGAACGGATCGCCTACTGGCGTGGCGTGGGAGCCCAGCTCTCGCCCACCATGGAAAAGCTGGTAACGAAGAACCCGGCCGTGGCAGCAGCGCCTGTACCCGACCCGGCGGCAGCTTAAACCTTCCGCACCATTCGGTGCCGGGATCGCCGGCCTGATCGGCCGGGTCCGTCGCACAAACCATTGCTATTAGCTGGTTTACGTGGTACCATTCGTGCGGTTTTTATTGTCTTAAAATTCCGAACGTAGATGGTCAGGGGCAAGATCATGACCCAAGTCGATATG
>CAZKJB010000394.1:0-3209 GCA_964552975.1 uncultured Occallatibacter sp.
TCCATAACACCGGCGCAAGAATGCCGCCGAGCAGCACGGGATGGCGCGGCAACATCGGCAGCATAGCGCCATAAAGCAGGCCGACGAGCACACACGTGACGGAGTGGATAACGATGGCAACCACCAGGCCCTGCCAATGGAAAGCCGCAATGTCAGCCGTGCTGGGATTGCGCCAATTGGCTACGCCCGCGCCACCCAGCAGATTCACCGGGTACCAGATGCTGTGTTGCGTCACCAGGCCAAAGATGAGAGCGGGAACAATCATGGCGAATCCGCCCGCGATACCGCCCTTGATGCCGCTGGTGACGGGATAGGTTTCGATGGGCAGGTGCGCGCGATGCTCGGGGCTGAGACGAATGTGCTCGACCAGGGCGCGGGAGCTGGCGATGGTCACGGGCAGATCGACCACACCGACCTCTTCGTGCTGCTCGTGCGGCAGAACCTCACGAAACCAGCCGATGCAACCGGCGATTATGAACACCCCACCCAACAGGCCGATGCCGAAGTCCGTAACGAGGCTGGCTGCTGCCAGCATGCAGCCAAAGGCCAGGACGAATGGCCATGCTGTGGGCGCAGGCAGACGAATCGCTCCTTTCTCAGCCTGCGCCGATTCGTGTTGGAACTGATCGGCCATCTTGTTTACTTTCCCACCATGTAGACGACGGTGAAGACGACGACCCACACCGCATCGACGAAATGCCAGTAGAGCGAAAGCACCTGAATGCGCTCGGCATGGCGCTGTTCCACGCGGCCGAGCAAGGTGAAGATCATCACTAGCGAAAGCATCAGCAGCCCGACGACAACGTGCGTGGCGTGCAGACCGACCAGTGAGTAGAAAGTTGTTCCAAAAAGGTTGGTGCGGATGGTAAGGCCATCCGTGTAGATCAGCCGCTTCCATTCGATCGCTGTGCCTACGAGGAAGATGACGCCAAGAAGGATGGTCAGGCCCCACCACGCGATGAATGAGCGCATGCGTCCGCGCGCGATGGCATGCTCGGCGAACACGATGGCGATGCTGCTCGAGAGCAGGCAGATGGTGTTGAACCACGGCACGTCGAGAATCTGCGGAGTTGGGCCATAGGTGCTGCGGCCGATGTAATACACGTAGGCGACGACGAAGATGGTGAAGATGGCCGATTCGCCGATGATGAGCGAGAACATGGCCACGCGTCCGCGCGAGGGCAAACGCCAGTTTTCGTCCGCGAAGATTGGGATTGTGCTCATCGCTCGTACTTCCAGTCAGGATCGTTCGGATGTTTGAGGTCCCAGAGCGGGCGCCGGCTGCGCACCACCGGGTCCGTCGCGAAGTTGTAGGGCGGCGGAGGCGAGGGAGTCGACCACTCCAGCGTCCATGCATCCCATGGATCGTTGCCGGCCAGGCGGCCATGCAGGTACGAGTCGACCAGGTTCCATACCAAAATCAGCACGGCGATTGCCTGGATAAATCCACCCGCCGAGATAATAATGTTGAGCGTGTTCCATCCCCGGTCTGGCTCGAATGTATAAATGGAACGCGGCATGCCGAGAATTCCCACAAAGTGCATGGTGTCGAAGGTCATATGAAAACCAATGAAGAAGAGCCAGAAATGCCATTCGCCCAGCGTCTCGCTCAACATGCGGCCGGTGATCTTCGGATACCAGTAATAAATCCCGGCAAACATGCAGAATACGAACGAGCCGGTCAGCGTGTAGTGAAAATGCGCGATTACAAAGTAGGAGTTGTGCAGTTGCCAGTTCCACGGCGCCGACGAGAGCATGATCCCGGTGAGTCCCGCCATTAGAAACTGAAACAGAAATGCGGTGCAGAAGAGCATGGGAGTCGCGAAGCGGATTTTGCCGCCCCACATCGTCGCAACCCAATTGAAGATCTTTATGCCGGTGGGAATGCCGACCATCATCGTCGATAGTGCGAAGAAGGCATTGCTCACGGAAGTCATGCCGATGGTGAACATGTGATGCGCCCAAACGCTCAGACTCACGAACGCGATCCCGACCGAAGCCGCGACCATCGCGGGGTAGCCGAAAATGGCTTTGCGCGAGAACACCGGGATCACTTCACTCGCAATGCCAAATGCGGGCAGGATCAAAACGTATACTTCTGGATGGCCGAAGATCCAGAAGAAGTGCATCCACACCGTTGCCGAACCCCCCGCCTGTGTATCGAAAAAATGTCCGCCGAGGTAGCGATCGATGATCAACATCACCTGCGCGGCGGTCAGCGGCGTAATAGCGATCAGCGTCAGACCGCTGGTCACGGTCATGAGCCACACAAACAGGGGCATCCTGAACAACGTCATGCCGCGGCAACGCATCGAAAACGCTGTCGCCAGAGTATTAATGGCCGCGCCCAGCGTACCAAATCCGCTGACGATGAGGGCCAGTGCCCAGTAATCGGTGTTATGGCCAGGAGAGAACGCTTTGGCCGTGAGCGGCGCGTAAGCCCACCAGCTCACATCGGGTGCAGCTCCCATCCCGTACAGACCGAAACCGCCCACGAAACTGAAGTAGAGAAGCAGGCCGCCGAACGCAGTCATCCAGAAGCTGAATGCGTTGAGCCGAGGGAACGCCATATCGCGCGCGCCGATCATCAGCGGGACAAGATAGTTGCCGAATCCGAAGATAAAGGTCATGCCGACCAGGAAAACCATCGTGGTGCCGTGCATGGTGAAGAACTCGTTGTAAAGTTCGGGCGAAAGAAAATGATTGTGCGGTATTGCGAGCTGAATGCGGATTGCCATAGCCTCGGCGCCGGCAACGAGCAGAAACACCAGCGCATAAACGATATAGAGAATGCCAAGCTTTTTGTGGTCTACCGTGACCACCCAGCTATGCAGCCACTCGAGCACCGCGATGCCGCGCGAACGGCCAGTATCGAGAGCGCCGGGAATGGGAAACGTCTGATCGGCCATTGCGTGCTCCTTCAGTGCAGGGACGTTAGATACGCCACCACTTCGTTGGTTTCCCGGTCGCTGAGCTGCATGGCAGGCATCAGCGCGCCCGGCTTGAGCGTGTTCGGGTTCTGGATCCACGAGCGAAGATTTTCGGGCGTGTTCGACGCGATGCCGGACGCAATGGTCGCGCGGCTCATCAAATGCGTGAGGTCGGGACCGAAGATTCCCTTGGCTGGAGTGCCGGAGATAGTGTGGCAATTGACGCAGGCCTCGGTCTCGAAAACTTGGCGGCCGGCAGCGACGGCGGTATTTTGAAGG
>CAZKJB010000395.1:0-3197 GCA_964552975.1 uncultured Occallatibacter sp.
GGCTGAAACCTTGCGTCTTAGACGGATTCTCCCACAAGACTGTTCGGAAAAGCTGCGGTGATCTTTGCGCGGAGGTAACTTCCGGGCGCGGGCGCAATGGGCTGGGAGCAGGTGAAGTTTACCGGCTTATTCTGGCTGCTCCGCCCCGTAATCTGTCCGCGCGCCGGGTTTACGCCTTCCACCATCACTTCAATGATTTCCCCGATCTGCTTGGAATAATTGACCCTCTGGACCTCTCGCTGCCGGTCAAGTAACACTTGAAGCCGAACCGACTTTTTCTCTTCCGAAACGGTATCGATCATGGTGAGAGCCGGCGTATTCGGCCGCGCCGAGTACTTGAACGCGAAAACGCAATCGTACTCGACTTCTGCCAGCAGGTCCATCGTCTGAATAAAATCGTCGTCAGTCTCGCCCGGAAAGCCGACAATGATGTCGGTTGATAGCGAGATTGGCCGCCGCGCAGATTTGATCCAGGCGATCCTCTCCAAATACCACTCCGGCGTATATTCACGCGCCATCATTTTGAGCACACGTGCTGAACCGGACTGCACGGGCAAATGCACATGATCGCAAAGAGTCGGCACCTGGTCGATCGCCTCCACAATATCGCGCGTGAAGTCCCGCGGATGGCTGGTTGTGAAACGCACTCGCCGAATCCCCTGGACTTCGCCCACAGCTGCCAGCAACTCCGCGAAGCTGCGCTTCCCTTCCGGATCGCGGTAGCTGTTCACGTTCTGGCCAAGGAGCTGAACCTCGGTGTACCCCAGATCGGCGATGCGCCGGGCCTCGTTGAGCACCGACGACGATGTGCGGCTGCGCTCCTTGCCACGCGTGTAAGGAACGACGCAGTACGAACAGAATTTATCGCATCCTTCAATGATCGTGATGTAGCCGCGGTATGGATTCTGTCGCGCTGTAAACTCCGTCTCGAATGTCTCATCCGTCTGCCGGTCGTCGAGCCCCGTGACCCGGTTTTCCCCCGCCTCAAGCCGCGACAGCATCTCAGGCAATTTGCGGTACGAGGCCGACCCGGACACGAGCGAAACATAGGGCGCCCGCTCGAAGATCTTTTCGCCTTCCTGCTGCGCCACGCAACCCAACACGCCGAAGCGCTTCCCTGCTTTGTGCAGCTTTTTGTAATCGTTGAGGCGATTGAAGACTTTCTGTTCCGCCTTGTCGCGGATGGAGCAAGTGTTGTAGAGGATAAGGCCCGCATCTTCCTCGGACTCCACCTGGCGGTAGCCCTGCTGGCGCAGAGTGCCAATCACCTTTTCGGAGTCATGAGCGTTCATCTGGCAGCCGAACGTCTCCAAATAGAATGTCTTTTCGGTCGCCATAGGCTTCTTCAGTATACGGTGAATGGGTTCGTTCGGGATTCATGCACCGGATAGGGTTGCAACCGCCGGCGTTGACCTTATTGGTGAAGCAACTTGAAGGCGTGGGTCCATTCGTTTTTCGTAAATCCAAGAACGCACCACAGCATGCAAAGCGGCTCAATGGCGCGTGCCGATTCCACTCTGCCCATGTCCGCCGTCTCCCACCCGAATTGCTCAAGAAGCCTCGTTGTCGTGGTCTTAGCGGACTCATCGTTGCCGCAGATAAACATTGTGGGCTTGCCCGCCCTGTATTCCGGGTTCACGAATTGTGCGTTTCCTACGGAGTTGAATGCCTTGACGAAGTGAACGTCGGGAAATTCCTTTTGCAACCGCTCCATCAGTGAGTCGTCGAGGGTCGTAAAGAATTTCAACACGCCGTTGTCCGGAGGCGCATCGGCAATGGGATTGCAGGCGTCCATAACAAGCTTTCCGGCGAGGTTCGCACTTCCCGCAGCTCTTAAGACATCGGCCGCGGCCAAGCCTTTGACGGCCAGCGCCAACACCTCAGCAAATACGGCCGTCTCACTGAAGCTGCCCAGCAGAGTCTTGGGATTCTTTTGCTGCCACTCCGCCAGCTTTGCGGTGTCACGTGTTCCGACCATGGTTTCGTGCCCGTGCTTCAGGAAGCCGGACGCCAAAGACTGAGCAACAACTCCGGAACCGAGAACTCCGACCTTCATATCCGAACTCCTTTTTATGGATTTTTCTCGTCGTGCAACCCCGTATGCAGATAGGCCAGCAACGCTTCCATCTGTTCCTTCGTCATCTGATAAGCAAAGGACGGCATCATTCCTTTGCCCGTCATCAGAAAATGCTCGACCTCAGCATCCGTTACCGGTTCGCCACCAGGCAGCTTGTCCTTGGCAAATAGGCCATGCAGATCCGGGGGAATTTTCTTCAAGTGCAAATCGTTCTGTTCATGGCAATGCGCGCAACCGTCGTCGTATAAACGTTTGCCCTCGGCCTGCTGCGGAGTGAGCGCGGGTTGGGTGTGGCAGCCGGCAACAATCATCAGAGCGCATGTTGCCATCACAAAGCCACTAGCCAACGCAGTGGATGTGTTTTTCGATTGCATCTGTCGATGCTTGGCTGATTGCCCGTGAACCAGGTTTAAGCTCCAGCCGCGCCTACTGCACGATCACGCCGCAGGCAATGCGGTCACCGGAGTTACCGGAGGGATCGTTTGTGAGGTCGTCCGCTTTCGCGTGGATGACCAGCGCCGTTCCGCCCTCGTGGAAGAGAGAGTTAGGGCCCTCGCTGATTGTCGCGCCTGCGGCAGTGAACGTGAGTTCGCCAGTTCCCTTCTCTGACACCTCGAGGTTAGGCAGGTCACCGACGTGCGGATGTGGATCCTGCGCGTTGTGTATGCCATGATGAGCGCTCGTCGGATTGAAATGGCCTCCGGCAGTGGTGAAAGCGGGGCCATCGCATTTGCCAACATTGTGAATGTGAATGCCGTGCTCACCGGGAGGAAGGTCGGAGATGGTCACCGAGATCTTGACGCCGTCGGCGACTTCAGAGAAGTCAGCGTGGCCGATGGTGGCTCCCTGCGCATTGACGATGTCGGCATGAGCTGACTTCGGCGCGGCTGAACAGGGGAATACGGCTAACGCAAGGAACGCGGCTGGGAGGACAGAAAGGCGAAAACGCATCGCAAAGGCTCCTCTGGGGTGTTTTGTTTCTTCTACGGAGTGGATGGTATCACAGGGTTCGATATCCTGATTTCATGAAGCTTCCTTCGCTCGACCAGATTCACGCTGCTCAGGCCCTGATCTACCGGTACATGCCGGCCACGCCGCAATATAGCTGGCCCCTGATTAA
>CAZKJB010000396.1:0-3175 GCA_964552975.1 uncultured Occallatibacter sp.
TGAGCCGCCAGTTCACCAAGAACTCCTACTGGCAGTTTTCGCCCAACGTCGGCCTGTCGTACGACCCAGTGGGCAATGGTAAGACCGTGATCCGCGCAGGCGGCGCTTTGATGTTCGACAATCCGAACTTCTTTACGGCGCAGCGAAACCAGCAGAATCCGCCCTTCGCCACGGCCGTGACCAACGTGCAGACCTCATCGTCGGCGCCAATTCCCTTCGCGGCTCCTTGGTCTGTGGGCACATTTACGACCAATCCATTCCCGCAGCCCGCTGTTCCCACCCCGTCTCAGGCGCTTTTCTTCGCCCAGTCGCAGTACATCGTGACGGTGCCGAAT
Source organism: uncultured Occallatibacter sp. (assembly GCA_964552975.1). Taxonomy (GTDB): domain Bacteria; phylum Acidobacteriota; class Terriglobia; order Terriglobales; family Acidobacteriaceae; genus Telmatobacter. The sequence goes on from CAZKJB010000396.1 coordinate 336, forward strand.
TTCAAACCGGCCTACGCCATCCAGTGGACACTCAGCGTTCAGCGTGAGTTCGGCCACGGCTGGCAGGCGCAGGTCGACTACATCGGCAACGTCACGCGCCATGATCCGGTTGGCTACACCTTCGACCCGGCCACCTTTATCCCCGGAGTGTGGGGAGCCGGCGGCACTGGTTGCACTGGCGTCGTCACCACAGGCCCTGCCGCGGTGAAAGCCGGCGCAGCCGGAACCAATTGTTCAACGACCGGGAACGAGAGTTCGCGGTTCCTGCTCACGCAACTCAATCCCACACAGGGCAACCAGTATGAAGGCAGCGGCGGCGGTTCGGTGATCGTGGGCGACACAGGTACGGCCAACTACAACGGCCTCGTCACCTCGATCAACCACCGTCTCTCCAGCACCTTCAGCCTGTTGGGCAACTGGACGTGGTCGAAGTGCCTCGACATTGAGGACGCCCAAGGCGATCTGTCCGGAACGACCGTCGAGAATCCAAACAACCTCGCATTGGATTACGGTCCCTGCGGACAGGATTACCGGCACATCATCAACACAACACTCGTTGCCAGGAGCAATTTCAACAACCACTTCAACAGCTTCGAGAAGGCGCTTGCCAATGGCTGGGAACTGGCGCCGCTCATCCGCATCCAAACCGGTTCGGCCTTCACGGTAACCTCCGGTCAGGACAACTCCCTTACCGATGTGGGCAACGACCGTCCCAGTCTGGTTGCCGGGGTGGCTCCGATCACCGAAGTCAAGCTGCACAATGCCAGCGGCGAGGCCAATCGAGAGTACTTGAATCCGAATGCTTTTCAGCAGGTCTGGCAAGCCGCCGGGTGCGCTTCGGCCACGGCCAATGCCTGCCCCGCTCTGGGCACCTACGGCAATGTCAGCAAGAACTCAATGCGGGGTCCCAAGTCGCTGCAATTCGACGCTCAGATCTCGCGCGTCTTCCCGATTCACGAGAGCCTGAATACGACTCTTCGCCTTGAAGCATTCAATGTCTTGAACCATCCTAACTTCAGCAACCCCACGGCATCTCTGACGTCATCAACATTTGGCCAGATCTCTTCCACAACCAACGCCGCCCGCGTGTTCCAGGGCAGCATCAAGATCGCGTTCTAACCGCAGGATGGTTCGATTTACAACCGGCCCGTCTGGCCAGCCCCGAAAAGGGCATGCCAGGCGGGCCAAATCATCTGACCTCATGACATTCAATTCAATATGGCTCTCGCAATCTTTCACGTCTGATCGGCGGACCAAACTCCAACGCACAAAACGAGAAATGCCGGGGGCCAAATTCCGTGCACTTGACGGTTTGTACCCCGTGGTCTGACCATGTTTCTGCCGGCCGCGACGGGCGATCACGTCCCGTGAAAAGTTGGGCACGCCGTGTCGCAGACGGAATTGTTTTTGCGCACTCACAATGAATCCAAACGAACCCGGGAGGAGTTCCAGATATGAGTAATGAAAACAGTCGCAGGGAGTTCTTGAAGGCGGGCAGTGCAGCATTAGCCGCGACCGCCGTGTCCTGGAACGCCTCAAGCTATGCGCAGATCATGGGCGCCAACGACCGTGTCAAGGTGGGGATCATCGGCTGCGGCGATCGCATGAAGGGGGGTGACCTGCCTGCATTCTTTTCGCATAACAAAGAGATGAACTTCCAGATCGTGGCGGTCTCCGATATCTGGAAGATGCGGCGGGAAGAAGGCGCTGCCTACATCCAGAAGTTGAGCGGCACGACCGATCCGGTGGACCCGGTGCGCAACAACGAAGAGTTGTACGCCCGCAAGGACGTGGATGCTGTGATTATCGCGACGGCCGACTTCCAGCATGCTTACCACGGCATCGAAGCGGTGGAAGCAGGCCGGGACGCCTACGTGGAGAAGCCCACAGCGCACAATATGGCGGACGCGCGCAAGTTTCTGGCCGCAGTGAAGAAGAGCAACAAGATCGTGCAGATCGGCACGCAGCGCCGCTCGACCCCGGCGTACATGAAGGCCGCCGAGTACATCAAGTCAGGCAAATTCGGCGACATTGTGATGGTGGAGATGAGCTGGAATGTGAATCAGCCAGGACGCTGGCGCCGCCCTGACGTTGTGCCGTTGCTTAAAGAGGAAGACACCGACTGGAAGCGCTATTCGCTCGGCAGAAGCATGGGGCAGTTCGACGCACGCAAGTATCTTGAGTTCCGGCTCTTCTGGCCGTTCTCATCGGGAATTCCCGATCAGTGGCTGGTGCACCAGATCGACACCGTGCACTGGTTCACGGGGCTTCCGCATCCGCGGTCGTGCGTGGCCAATGGCGGCATCTATCTTTGGAAGGACGGACGCACGAACTGGGACACGATGACGGCTGTCTTCGACTACGGTCCGCTCGACGATGAGACTAAAGGCTTCCAGGTGCAGTACACATCGCGGTTCACCAACTCGGCCGGTGGCGTCAAGGAGCTCTACTACTCCAACGGCGGCATGATCGACATGGATAAGCAGACGGTGACGCCCGCAGGCGGCCTGAATGCGCACTTTGCCGCCGAGATGAAGATGCAGCCCAATCTTCTGCCGAGCTTCTCGCTGGTAGAGAAGGCCGAGACCATGAACACGGATGCCGACACCAAGGGCGATCCGCAGACCGGAGCCAACATGCGCAATTGGATGGAGTGCGTGCGTTCGCGCAAGACTCCGAATGCGCCGATCGAAGCCGGATACAGCCACTCCATCGCACTGTGCATGAATGTTGCCGCTATTCAGACCGGGCTCAAGGTGACGTTCGACGAAAAGACGCAGCAGGTGATGGCGGGAGGCAAGGTGTATGCGTAGCCGCGCGGCAGTCGGACTGATGGCCGC
>CAZKJB010000397.1:0-3170 GCA_964552975.1 uncultured Occallatibacter sp.
GGCCACACGCGCTGGGCCACGCATGGACGGCCGACAGAAGAAAATGCGCACCCGCATCGCGACTGCACTGGCCGCATTGTGGTGGTGCACAACGGGATTGTCGAAAACTATCTCGACTTGAAGCGCGAGCTGACGGCGCAGGGCCACAAGTTTGTAACCGAGACCGACACCGAGATTATTGCCCACCTGATTGAGCAAGTGCAGAAAGACGCCGAGGCAGCTGGCAAGCCGCTGCTGCTGGAAGATGCGGTGCGGCGCGCGGTGAAGCGGTTGACGGGCGCGTTCGCGTTGGGAATTCTGTCGGCAGCGGAGCCGGACAAGATTGTGGCTGCGCGCTCGGGGCCTCCTGTGGTGATCGGCGTGGGCGAGGGCGAGAGTTTTGTAGCCAGCGATGTGCCGGGGATTCTGCACCACACGCGGAATATTTATTTTCTGGCCGATGGCGATATGGCGATCCTGACAACGGCGGGCGTGAAGCTGACAGACTTCGATGGGAAGCCGATCGAGCGCGAGCTGACGCGTATCCACTGGGATCCGATACAGGCGGAAAAGGGCGGCTACAAGCACTTCATGCTGAAGGAAATTTGGGAGCAGCCGCGCGCGGTAACGGATACGACGCTGGGGCGGGTGAGCCTGGACTCGGGCAAGGTGTTCCTGGGCGAAATGGAGATTGCTGACGAGGAGCTGGCGCGGGCAGAGAGCATAAGTATCGCCGCGTGCGGAACGAGTTGGCACGCCGCGCTGACCGGCAAGTACATGATCGAACGGCTGGCGCGATTGCCGGTAGACGTGGATTATGCGAGCGAGTATCGGTATCGCGATCCCATTGCGGGGCCCGGCGCTCTGGGGCTGCTGATTACACAGAGTGGCGAGACCGCCGACACACTGGCGGCGCAGCGCGAGATGAAAGCGCTGGGATCGAAGACCGTGGCGATTTGCAATGTGGTTGGCGCGATGGTAGCGCGCGAGGCGCACGGCGCAATTTATACGCATGCGGGACCGGAAATTGGCGTAGCGTCGACGAAGGCGTTTACGTCGCAGTTGACGGCGCTGTTTTTGCTGGCGCTGAAGCTGGGGCAGTTGCGCGGCAAGTTGGATACCGCGCAGTCTGTTGCGCTGATTGAGGAGCTCGGGCGCGTGCCGGGAAAGATTGAGGAGACGCTCAGGGGCACATCAGCGCAGTGCGAACAACTGTCGAAAGAATTCTCGACAGCGCGGGATTTCTTGTATCTCGGGCGCGGAATTCATTTTCCAATTGCTCTGGAAGGCGCGCTGAAGCTGAAGGAGATATCGTATATCCACGCGGAGGGGTACCCGGCCGGCGAGATGAAGCACGGGCCGAACGCGCTGATCGATGAGACTCTGCCGGTGGTTGTGCTGGCGACGCGCGACCAGGGTGATCCGGCATCGAAGCTGCGATACGAAAAGACGCTTTCAAACATTCAGGAAGTGACGGCGCGCAGCGGGCGCGTGATTGCGGTGGCGACGGAAGGCGATTCATTAATCGGCGGGCTTGTGGAGCACGTCATCCACATTCCCCCGGCGCCGGAACTGTTGGCGCCGCTGATTGAGATTGTTCCGCTGCAGTTGCTGGCGTACTACATTGCCGTGCGGCGCGGATGCGATGTGGATCAGCCGCGGAACCTGGCGAAGAGCGTGACGGTGGAGTAGCGATGCGCTGATGCCGCATTTTCGTTCTCGTTTGAGCGACTCCCAGGCCTTATCCTCCTCCTTACGGGACATTCTTAGTCTCGGCTTCTCACATAGAGTCGCCAATCTACAAATGAAAAGACTGCGGCGCGTAACCGCTACGAACAGGAAGGTGGAGACATGCCGCTGAGCATCCAGGAACAATTCGGGCAGATCGATATTTACGTGTTCGATCAAATCCTGCGCGGAAATATCGCCAAGGGTATGCGCGTGCTCGACGCTGGCTGCGGATATGGGAGAAACCTCGTGCACCTGCTTCGCGAAGGCTGCGAGGTGTTCGCCATCGACGCAGATGCCGAAGGAGTTCGGCACGTTCGCCAGCTCGCTGCATCGCTTGGCGCCGAGTTGCCGCCGGAAAATTTTAGGGTGGGCCTCATTGAAGAAATGCCGTTTCCGCCTGAGTTCGCCGATGTGGTGATTTGTAACTCGGTGCTCCATTTCGCGCGGGACGAAACTCAGTTTCGGGCCATGCTCACTGGCCTTTGGCAGGCGTTGCGGCCAGGCGGAATGCTGTTCTGCCGATTGGGATCAAGAATTGGAATGGACTTTGAGCGGGTGCGGGAGAACATCTTCGTGGTGGGAGATGGCTCCGAGTGGTTTCTTGTGGATGAGGAGATGCTGCTCGAGTTGACGGATGAGATGAATGCGGTTCTCGTCGATCCGCTGAAAACGACGATCGTGCAGGACTATCGCTGCATGACGACATGGGTGCTTAGAAAACGAAGAGGGTAATTGACTTCCCTGGCTCGTGAAGGCCTATTCCATTGCAGTGCGGTGCGATGGGTATCATCCGCGTAACCTGGCGAAGTGCGGACAAATGGAGCACGCGCGCTGGGCCCCGGCTACAACGAGTTGGTGACAAAAACCAAACAGGATTCTTAATGCGCTCAAGCGAATTCAGGCACGCCCCGCGAACTCGCGCGTCTCGGTATACACCTTCACTTTTTCACCTTCCTGGATATAGAGCGGAGCCTTGATTTCGAGGCCCGTCTCGAGGCGAGCCAGTTTGGTCACATTGCCGCTGGTGTCGCCGCGCGCGCCCGGTTCAGTGTAGGCCACGGTCAGTTCTACCTTCTCCGGTAACTGTAATCCGATCGGGTTCCCGTTGAATTTGTGAAGCTGCATCACTGCGCCTTCAACCAGGAATTCCAGTGCGTCGCCCATCATCTGGGGCGAGAGCGAGTGTGTTTCGAAACTCTCCTGGTCGAGGAAGTACGAGCCGTCCGGATCGCTATAAAGATACGAGGCCTCGACCGTCTCGAGATCTGGCTCCTTGAAGCGGTCACCAGCCTTGAAGGTCTTATCGAATACAGCCCGCGTGAGCAGGTTGCGCATCTTGAGCCGGACAAGCGTTTGCCCGCCGCGCGCCGTAGGCGTTGAGACTTCGGCTTCCATGCAGTAATAAGGAGTGTTTTCGAACTCGAAATACATCTTGCGTTTTACAGTGATGGCTTCAATCA
>CAZKJB010000398.1:0-3162 GCA_964552975.1 uncultured Occallatibacter sp.
CAGTCTCTTGGGACGTCCCCCTTTCTGGCCGCCGCAAGGCGCTGGTGGCGGAAGTTATCGAATGCTCCGGGCGCAGGACTTGCTGCATGCTGAAGTACAAGCGCCGCGCTGACGGGCAGGTTCTCTTCGGAGAACTTCTCTGGGGCGACCCTTCTACTTCGAGCGAGTTCTAGCTGCGCGCAACGGAATGTGGCCGTGGGAACCAACCGGAGCCGCGGCCATGGTGACAGAAGCCCGTCTGACAGTCTCCAGATCCTGGCCGTGGCGGACGAACAGAGCAACGGCGCCGCTCAACTAACCGAAGCTGGCGGTGCCGCTGTTCCAACAGATTTAGAAAGATCGGAGGTGAAGATCGAGTTTTTCAACTACGGAATCCATGGTAGGGCGGCGCGACGGGCGCGCGACCAGCATGGCCGCTTTCGATTGGCAAGACCAGATGGTTTTGCTGGCGTGCGCCCGCCAGCAAAACAGTAACCCTGCGTAGCGACAACCAGGTAGAGAAAACTTGAAAAATCTCCCCTCGATCGATGCTACTCACCCAACGACACAGAAAGGATGAGCAAAATGCAAGAACAGACGACTCACGAAATCCTCTCTCCAGAGGAGCCCGGGACGCGGGAACCAGTCCCTCTACAGATCGACACCTCCGAAGCCGCGGCATCCAAGAATGAAGCCGATGCTCAGGTCCAGATTCCCTCAATATCGTGCACGCGTCCAGAGGCCCCAGCATCCAGATTAGTTCAGCATCAACTCGGGGGCATCGTAGAACCGCTTAGGAGCGAAGACGGCGCCGTCGGTACCGTTCAGTTCCCATACTCCGTTCGCTCCGATGCTGCAGGCATCTTTCAACAAATGGTTGCTCAGGGCCAGTATGCGCGCAACCCTTTGAACGGTACCCCACTTCCGACGGGTAAACAAGACTATGGAACCGCCGGTGAGTTCTTTGCCACGATCAAGCTGGCGATCGCGGAGCAAACCCAGCTTTCTGACGAGAATAGCGCGCTATTGACTTTCTGGGTATTCTCAACCTGGTTCCAGGATATCCTTCCCCTTGCGCCCGGCCTTGCGATTACTGGTTGGGCCCATCAAGGGGATGTTATTCTGCGCACTCTGAGAGCTATTTGTTACCACCCGATCCTTGTAGCCGGAGTCACAAGCGCGACTCTAAACGGTATCAATTGGGAGCGGAAGCCGACGTTACTCATTTCCGCTCCCAACTTGGACAAGCAAATGGCTGTGTTATTCGGAAGCTCCACCTGCCGCGGGTACCTAGCGTTCAGAAAAGTGCCCGGTTCTCAGACCATCCCATTCGATTACTTCTCCTCCAAGGCCATCTACGTGGGCGAGGACATGCCGATCAAATCGGTGATGCAAAATTACCTGCATATCAACGCGTCTCCTGTATCCGGGGCCGAATCACAGCGCGCGCTGCCCCTTTCGGATGAGACGACGCAGGATTTCCAGAACCGACTCTTGTGTTATCGCGTCAAGAACTTGCCGGGCGTATTTAGAACGGACTTCAACGCATCTGGCTTGTCCCCCGAAATCACCTCGATTGCGCAAGCACTTGGTCGTTGTATTGTTGATGCTCCAGGCCTGCGGGCTGAACTTGTTTCATTGCTCACGCCGCATTCACAGCAGCAGACCGCAGAACGCCTCGATGAACTGGGAACGCTCGCTGTCGGCGCGGCGCTCTTCCTGTGTCACCAGGGCAAAGACCAGATCCTTGTTGGAGAGATCGCCGGTGAGGTCAATCGCGTCCAAAAGGGGCGCGGCGAACGGCCACTGTACTCCCCAGAAAAGGTGGGTCACAGGCTCAAGAAGGCAGGCCTACTCAGCCGGCGGATAAGCGCGGACGGCAATGGGTTCGTTTTGGATCATGCAACTCAGGTCCGCATTCATGAGGTGGCCGCCACTTACGGTTGTGTAGGTTTGACCGACGATAAGGAAAACCTCCATTGTTTGTTGTGCCAACAAAACAAGTAACTTATGCAGGTCATGTAGGATATGGAGGTTTTTTGCAGTATTTGATTGTTGCCAACGCCGACACCGTCACCGCGCTACTCGGGTGTTGCCCTTCCGCCGATCATTGCACAGGACCCGCCTCCGCACCGGGAACCTAGTCGCGACCATCGTCCACTCTAAGCAATTGATTGCAAATGATTTATATTGAAAAGCGCCAGCCACCGCGCGGAGATTTCACCTCGGCCAATTTCTCAAGGCAAATCCTCCACGTCAGGCGGCGTTTCGGCCGAATCAGTTGCAAGTCTTTAAGAATGTGCGACTTTCATTTTATGGGGTCGCAACTTTCACCTTATGGGGTTCAACTTTCATCTTATGCGCAAACCCACAGCGCCGGCACCCACATACAGATCGAAGTTTTTAGCTGCACCCGCTCGTCGATCCGCAGCTCATGCAGCGGTAGCAACTCCCGTTGCGCACCATGATCGCGCCGCACACGCTGCAGCTCGGTGCGTCGCCCATCTCGTACATGTCGCGCATCGAATCCGACGCATGGTAGAGCCCGCGATCCTTCAGGCTTGGCACCTCGACTGCACTCGTCGGCTGACTCTGGGTGGGCTGGGTCTGGATTGGCTGGGCCTCCGGCCGAATGCCGCCGCCCGGATACACCGCGCCCTGTCCTCCGCTCGCCACCTGGTTCAGCCGTTTCGCCACCTCTTCAGCCAGGCGGGCCAGTTGTGACTGCGATGTCGGCGGCTCGTCCTCATCGGGCTCGCTCTCCGGCGCCATGCTCGGCGACGCCGGCAGTTGCGGGGCCTTCGAAGCGAATCCAGCAAACAACGACAACTGCTCACCGGAAAGGAACCGCAGGTTGAGCCAGCGGAAGATATAGTCCATCAGGCTCTTCGCGTAACCGATCTGCTCATTGCCCGTCCATCCCGATGGCTCAAAGCGCGTATGCGCAAACTTCTCGCACAGCACCTTCAGCGGCACGCCATGTTGCAACGCCAGTGAAATCGACGTGGCGAATGCATCCATCAGGCCCGAGACCGTCGAACCTTCTTTGGCCATGCGGATGAAAATCTCGCCCGGCTGGTGGTTCGGATAGAGCCCTACCGTGATGTAGCCCTCGTGGCCGGCGATCGAGAACTTGTGCGTGATTGAAGCGCGCTCCTCCGGCAACCTGTGCCGCACCGCGCG
>CAZKJB010000399.1:0-3106 GCA_964552975.1 uncultured Occallatibacter sp.
GGCCACCTGCTTTTCGCTGAAGGGCTCGATCATCTTGTGCTTGACGGCCTGTTCCCTGATCCAACGGTCGCTTTGTATCGACATGCGTCTCCTGCTCCGGGGTTTCTGAGCCTCCGGTACTTACCGGCTTTGACAGCGGTTCGAAGACCCATCTTACGAAACGCTCGCGCCCGTTAGCAATCAGGGAAAACTGCCGGTTTCAGGGCCACTGGCTCCAGACCGCCGCGCGAACCGTTGCGGAAGAAGAAAAATCATGACAATCTACTTTTCCTATGTTTCCTAATTACAGCAAAGTCTGTACTATGAGCGGTGTAGGTGGTTCCACAGTCAGAGTCAGTTCGCGGTGATCGAGGAGACTCCATTGATCAAGCAGGATATCGTTCATCACGTGGTCGAGCGCACGGGTCTGCCGCGTACAAAGGCAGAAGCGGCAGTGGACACGGTCTTTGAGGGCCTGAAGCAGGCTTTGGCGGCCGGCGAGCGCATCGAACTGCGCGGGTTTGGCGTGTTCAGCGTCCGCGCGCGCAAAACCGGCATTGGCCGCAACCCACGCACTGGGACCGAGGTCAACATCGCTCCCGGCAAAGCTGTGCGGTTCAAGCCGGGCAAGGAACTCCATTCCCTGGAGTCGGGCGCAAAGCCGAGCTAGGTACGCGGCAGCCCGTGTTCCTCCGGAGGAGCCTCGATGGCGAATGGTCGCGGGCATCTGGTGGACCGCGAGTTGCGTGTGTCTCCGCAGCGCTGAGCTGTTCTCCTGAGCCTGCTTACTAACGAAAGGTTTGCGGTTGCACTCAAAGTTTCGCGAGTATTTTTTTGCGGTGCTGCTGCTCTCCGCGAGCCTGGTTACCACAACCGCGAACGGCGCCCGCTTCATGCATAACTTCGTTCGTGGCATGCCACCCGTGGTGCGCGAAACAGATCTGTGGCCGTGGGTCTGGCTCCATCGCCATCCCAGCCTCTTCGTTACCGGCTTCCCCTATTCCTTCACTCTGCTCGCCATCCTGCTTGTGCACGAGTTCGGCCACTACGTTGCTTGCCGCGCCCACCGCATCTTTTGCACGCTGCCCTTTGTGATTCCTGCGCCCACTCTCAGCGGAACTGCCGGAGCCATCATCAAGATCCGCTCCTTCATTCCCAACCGCGACGCGCTGATGGATGTGGGCATCTACGGCCCGCTTGCCGGTTACATTGCTTCGGCCATCGCCGTTGCCGTCGGTTTTGTGCTCAGCGTGCCCAGGGCCGCCGGCGCGCCTGGCGCCATTGTTCGCTTTGGCGGCGAGCCGCTGACGATTCGCCTTCTGCATGCCATGCTGCTGCACTCTAACCCGCACTTACCCGCATTCGACGATCTCGCGCCGCATCCTATCCTGCTGGCCGGCTGGATCGGTCTCTTCATCACGGCTCTCAATCTGATCCCCGGCGGGCAACTCGACGGCGGACACATTCTCTATGCGCTCTCGCCGCGCGCGCACAAAATCATCACCACCGTGCTGCCTTTCGTTCTGTTTCTCGCCGGAGCGTTTTTCTGGGTGGGTTGGATTCTCTGGGGCGTCATCCTTCTGATCCCCGCCCTGCGTCATCCCAGAGTTCCACTCGATACGCAGCTATCGCCAAGCCGCGCGTTTCTGGGAATCGTGGGCGTCGCGCTCTTTTTGCTCACGTTCACGCCTACGCCCTTCCACGACAATTCACTAATTCACTTTCTCAACCCGGGTTTGTGGTAACAGTAGTAGCGGCGTTGGCGGAGTTCGCGGTGTTAGCGGAGCTAGATTCGCTGCGAGCTAAGCGCAATTGCATGAGAGTCGCGACTAACACTGCGAACTCCACTAACTCCGCAAACCCCACTGCTTCATTCACATCAACCGCAGAGCATCCACATCTACAATCAGGTTGCGTCGCGGCACGCCTGCACTCGCCGCATGCACCAGCATTCCGCGTAACGCAGCATTCAGAGCTTTGCGCGACGCGCCTTTCAAGATCAGGTGAAAGCGGTAGACGCCCTTGATGCGCGCGATAGGGGCCGTGCAGGGCCCCAGCACGCGAACAGCTCCGCTGTTTTGGTTCTGGACAAGATACTTGCCCAAGACAGCGGACCATTCGGCCGCTTCTTCGAGCTTTTGTGACTGCAGCAGCACGTTGGCCAGAACGCCGAACGGCGGGTAATGCATCCATCGCCGGTACTTTAATTCGCGCTCGGCAAACGCCGCGTAGTCGTGCGTCGTGGCGGCGAGAATCGCGTAGTGATCGGGATAGTACGTCTGCACCACCACGCGGCCCGGCAAATCTCCGCGGCCCGCGCGCCCGCTTACCTGCGTCATCAACTGGAAGACACGCTCCGCGGCGCGGAAGTCCGGCATGGAGAGCGCGTGATCGCAGCCCACGACGCCAACCAGCGTGACGCTGTGAATGTCGTGCCCCTTGGCGATCATCTGCGTCCCCACGAGCAAATTGATCTCGCCCGAGTGAAGGCGCGCAAGCAGTTTTTCCAAGTCGTAGCGCCCGCGCACCGTGTCGCGATCCATACGGCCGATACGCGCGCCGGGAAAAATCTCCTGCAGCCGCTCCTCGCCCTGCTGAGAGCCTGCTCCAAGATAGTAGAGGTGTTCGCTTGAGCACTGGGGGCAGTGCGCCGGCACCGTGCGGCGAAATCCGCAATAATGGCACTCCAGGCGCTGCCCTTCGCGCGCTTCGCCGGCATCTTCGGCGGGCGACTTATGGTGCGTCAGCGCGATGGCGCAGTTCTGACACTCGAGTTTTGTCCCGCACGACCGGCAGATCACCGCGAACGAGTAGCCGCGGCGATTGAGCAGGATCAGCGCCTGCTCGCCGCGCCCGAGTGCCGCCCTGGTTTGCTCAACCAGCGATCGCGAAAACAATTGGTCCTGCCCCGTCTGCTGGAACTCCTGCCGCATGTCGATCAATTCCACGGCGGGCAGCGGGCGATTCATCACGCGCTCGCGCAGCTCAATGCGCGCATACTTGCCCGCCAGTGCGTTCTGCCAGCTTTCGAGCGACGGCGTCGCGGACCCCAGCACCACCACCGCACCCGCGAGCTTGGCCCGCATCACGGCCACATCGCGCGCGTTGTAGCGCGGCGTCTCCTCCT
>CAZKJB010000400.1:0-3103 GCA_964552975.1 uncultured Occallatibacter sp.
GTTCCGACAGTTCGCGGCCCATCCCAACGGTCTGCGAGCCCTGCCCCGGAAACAGGAATGCAATTTTAGTGGACATTGTTAAGCAATTTTATCGCGGTGAAGCTTTCCCAGGTTTCAAAGTCGGGCATTGATTGACTTGACTGGGTGGGAGAAGAAATACCCCACACGCGCAACCTCTGCGCTTTATGAGGAATCTGCAACGGGGTTGATCCACCGGCTTATCGGAGAATTGCCTTCGCTGCCGCCATCATCCACTCGATGCGATGATGGGGCAAAAAGATGACGGGGTTTTTCTCAAGAAATCCGGGTATCCCCTGCTCGTCAGCTTGTTGTGCTAATTCGAGGTGGAGGGTATCGCTCTGCACCCATACTCCTGCGGGGGTCCATTCCTTGACGAAGAGGGATACTGGACGCTTTGCCCCTGCGAGCCTGATATAGACGTTCTGGTTGGTGACCTTCTCTTGCTCAAACATTTGGCTCCCTTTTGTCCTGTGTCTTCACGGGTCTTTTCGCTTCTTTCTCAGCCTCAAGTCCGCCCTTCAATTCCTCCGGCGAGACTTTAATAACGCGCTTCATCAGGACGTCGAAATTCTGCTTGCCGCTCATGGCAGATTGTACGCCGAGAGGGAAATTTCTACCTCGCTGAGCGAAGTATGTCGAAGCCCAAAATCGAGATCTTCACCCTTCGACGAAGATCGGCCCGCAGACTCCGGGGGCCTGGGCCACTCGCTACGATCACAGGATCGCGTGGTCAGGGACCTGGTGTTTCAAGAATTCTCAATTCCAGCGCTTTTTGTCGTCAGGGTCTTCGTCGATGAGGCGACCCTGGCCGTCGAATTTGACGGTGCGGCCCTGCGAGCGCATGTAGACCTCAAATTTGCGCGCGGCGCGGCGACGCTTCCAGCGGTAGTAGCGGTTGCGCAGGCCATACCAGCCTTCGCTGAATACGAATGAGACTCCGCGGCGGGGAGCCATTCGCGCAAAGAGCAGGCCGGCGAGCGCGCCTCCCAACTGTGCGAAAGCGAAAAATCTTTGCTGGCCGAAGAGCATGGCGATGGCGACGAGCGCGTAAATGACCACCAGGTAGCGTGCCTTTATGCCGATGGGCAGAGGGAACATCATGAACTGCGTGTCGCCATAAAGTAGGCCGATGGCCGCCAGCAGGCCGAAGATTCCGCCAAAGCACCCATAGAGCGCAATTGGGTTGGCGAGCAGCGACGGAGCCATGGTGCTGGAGACCGCGTAGAGCGCGAGCGCCGCTGCGGCTGTTCCCAGCACCGAGACCGCGTAGAGGCCCATGACCCAGTTGGCGTTGTGGAAATTCTCAAGGAATCCGGCGAGGAACCACAGCGACAGCAACTCGAACAGCGTAGAGAGAAGACCGGGGTGCACAAAGCTGTAGGTGAGCGGCTGCCAAATGGCGCCGTGGACAAACGCGAAGGGATCGAAAACCAAAAGCCCGGCGACGTGCGCGGCGGCAGTGGAAAAAGCGAGGGTCGCCACCATCAGCGCAAAATAGGCGGCGAGGTTGACTAAAATCAGGCGGCGCGTGGCGCCCTTGAAATCGGGGAAGGCAAGCGGACTGGAGCCCATTCGTGGCATTGTAGATAAGGGTAAACGCTCCAGCAGGGTGGTGTCATGGTCGCTCGAGCGTTGACAGCGCAGGCCCCCTTGACCAGAGGCAGGGTTCTCCCTAAAACTAGCGATGGCGTGGAACACGAATCCGTGATCCCGTAATACGAATTGGAATGGAGAGCAAGGAGGCCCACATGCCGAGCTGCCCTGAGTGCGAGACGAGTCTGGACATTGAAATGGACGAAGTGGAAGAAGGGGACGTGATCGCCTGCGAAGAATGCGGGACCGAGTACGAGGTGGTCGGCGTCGAACCACTGGAACTGGCGCGCATCGAAGATGACCTCGACGAGGAAGACGAACCCTTTGAAGAGGACGAGGAGGAGTAAGTTGAGCCGAGCAAGTTGGCTGGCAGTGGTGGTGTGTGGTTTTGTGGGGCTGGGTGCGCTGGTGACGGGGCCGCAGAGCACAATGTTTGCGCCTGCCGCCTTAGGCCAGAGCATCGGCGTGCGTACGGTTTCGGGTACGGTTTCGAATGAGAGCTCCCAACCTGTGCTGGGAGCCACCGTCTTCCTTAAAAACCTGAAGACGAAGGCGATTCGCAGTTATACATCGACCGCCGATGGCCATTTCCACTTTGCGCAGATCGACATGAGCGTGGACTACGAACTCTGGGCGGAGAAAGACGGCAAGAAGAGCGCAACGAAGACCGTAAGCTCGTGGGACGCCCGCAAGGAATTCGTCTCTGATTTGAAGCTGAAGTAAAGCAGCTTCGCGCCGCTAGCTGCCGGGTCTGGCGCTGGGCGCTTCCGATTCACCCATTCAGCTTCTATTCACCCATCGAGCTTCTTTGCGACCAGTTCGTTGAGAAGCGCCGGGTTGGCCTGCCCCTTCGACATCCGCATCACCTGACCGACAAAGAATCCTGCAATCGTCTTCTTTCCTGCGCGGTATTGCTCCACCTGCTTGGGATTGGCGGCAATCACCTCGTCAATGAGTTTCTCGATTGCGGAGGAGTCAGTAAGCTGCTCGGGTTTCTCGCGCTCGTAGACTGCGGGAAAGTCCTCACCCTTCTCAAAAGCGACATCGAAGAGCTGTTTTGACTGCTTCGAGCTAATCTTGCCTTCGTCGAGCAGGTCCGCGGCCAGCACAATGCCCGCCATCGAGACAGGCGACTGCTCCTGCTCCAACCCAAGCGCCTTGAGCCGCCCGCCTACCTCGCTCAACAGCACGTTGGCCACGCGGCGCGGGTTGCGGGCGGTTTTGGCGGCGGCTTCGAAGCGATCGGCGAACTCGCGCGAGGCTGTCAGCGTGTGAGCGTCCTGCTGGTTCAGATCATATTCGGCGATCATGCGGGCGCGACGAGCCTCCGGCAACTCCGGGAGCTCATCGCTCTTTCTCGCAAGAAACTCCGGGGTGATTACAAGCGGCGGTAGATCCGGTTCTGGAAAGTAGCGGTAGTCGTGCGCCTGCTCCTTTGAGCGCATGGAGTAGGTACGGCCCTCATTCGCGTTCCACAGGCGCGTCTCCT
>CAZKJB010000401.1:0-3100 GCA_964552975.1 uncultured Occallatibacter sp.
CGCGCGGTATGAATTCCTGCTGATCAATGACTCCGACATTTCCGTGGGCCCGCGTTACCTTGAGCGGGTGATGGGTTGCTTTGAGGTAGCGGCGGGCCCCAAAAAGAAGCCGGTTGGATTGGTGACGGCACTTTATCGCGGTAAGGCTCATGGGACGAGCTTGCTTGCGGGCGGGCTGCCTTCGAGACTTGAGGCGCTGGGGATTGCGACAGATTTTCAGGCGGGCGTGCTGCTGTCGAAGATGATCGAGGGGGGCCTTCACTATGGGCTCGGGTCGACATTGGCGGTGCAGCGCGAAGCGATGGAAAAGGCTGGCGGATTGCTGGCGGTCGTGGATTACCTGGCCGACGATTATGAGTTGGGCGCGCGTGTGAATAAGGCCGGTTATCGCGTGGAGTTGAGCGCCGAGGTTGTGGAAACCAACATACCCGATTACGGCTGGAGCGGGTTTTTCGATCATCAGTTGCGCTGGCTGAGGACGGTGCGCGATGCGCGGCCTAGCGGATACGCGGGACTGATCTTTACGCATGGGTTGGGCTGGGCAGCGCTGAATGTGCTGGCGAGCGGCGCGAGCCCGTTGAGCCTGTGGCTGCTGGGAATGAGTTTCTTTTTGCGGCTGGCTCATGCCATGACCGTGGGCGCCGAGGTACTCGAGGATCACCATGTGCTGCCCAATCTGTGGCTGCTGCCGCTGCGCGATGCGATTGCGATGGGGCTGTGGGCAGCGGGGTTCGCGGGGAACACGATTGTGTGGCGCGGCGAGCGGTTCGTGCTGGAGAGCGGACGTTTGCGAAAAGCGTAGCCGACGATTCAATCCGCCGCGGCAGGGATCGCGGCGTCTTCGCCAGCGCGAATGGCTTCGGTGTCGAAGGTGAGGCACACACCGAGCTCATTAAAATCCCTCTCCCAACGGGATCGGTCTTCCGCCTCGAGCGCGGCAAGCGCGTGTCCTGAGGTGCGCAAAATCTCGTACCAGATATTTTGCGCCTGCCAAAGGTTTAGATTGAAGGTCAATTCAATGAGTACCCGAGCCAGCAGGAGGGCGCGGTCGAGCATCTCAAGCGAGCCCAAAGATGCTTGCAAGTCGACCATGGCGCGCTTCATGCGCTGATCGGCGATATAGGAGAGGGTCGTCGTGTCGAGGGGAACCAGATCGGCCTTGGCGAGCGCGAGGTAAGAGCGCATCTGCGCCACATCGATAGGGTCGCTATCGAGCACGCGGCGTAGTCCGGCATTGATGGCGAAGCCTGCTGCCAGCGTGAGCGCGGGCGGCTTGGGCAGTCCAGCTTGCGAGAGATAGTGGAGCAGACTGGCGTGGTCCTGATAGATGGTTGTGAGCGAGTTCTCGACGTCCGTGAGAGTCGAGTTGAGGATGAGCTTCACGATGCGGCGCTGCTCGTCTCTGAAGAGCGAAGTGAGCGAGTAGTTGGCCCGGCCGTAGAAGCGATCGATGATGCGGATCACTTCAGGAAAGTCGGCACGCTGCACGTGCTCTGCCGCCTGCGCGGAGAATGCTTCAAAGGCGCGCGCATCCATGCCGCTGTACGCTTTGACGGCGGCAGTAATGTTCTGGTCGCCGAAGTGGAGAACCGCAAACGAAAAACTTTGTGCGTTGCCGGTGATGGCGCTGGCTACATGGACGCGTCCGAGCGCGAGACGCCCGCGGCCGGAAGTGTAAATGTCGTAGGAGATGCGGCGGACGTGAAAGCAGAAGAGCTCAGTCTCATCGGCAAACGAGGAGAAGACGGAGCTGATGGCGTAGTGGGCTGCCACCTGCTCGAGGTTCAGCTCCATCGTATCGGCGCATTTCTCGTAAATGCTGGCGCCATCACCTGCTTTGGGATCGTTGGAGTGGGCTTCTGCCATGCGGGCGAGAAACGCGGGCTCGATCGACGCGGCCTTTTCGCCAAAGACCTGCCGCGCAAGCTGAATGACTCGCGCAGCGTAGGCGATGATCTGCACTGTCTCGATGCCGGAGATGTCGTCGAAGAACCAGCCGCAACTGGTGTACATGAGCTGCGCGTGCCGCTGCATCTCCATGAGCTCGAGGCCGCGAGTGCGTTCTGCATCGGTGAGCTTATGAGCCTGATGAGCGTCAAAGAAGCGATTCGCTGAATCGTCGCTGCGATCGAGAACCACATGAATGTAGGCGTCGCGGGCCGCCCAAACATCCTTGAAGAGTTTCCCGGATTCCTTCTCAGTGAGCGGAGCCAGGGAATCGCGGAGTTCATCGAGAGCCTGACGGAGAGGCGCGCGCCATTCCTGGGTCCAACCAGGCTTGCCGCCGTTGCAGCCGCAGTTAGAGCGCCAGCGTTCGACACCGTGCACGCAGCTCCACGATGTATCGTCGACGATTTCGCACTCGAACTCGGGCGGACACTGCTCAAGGAAGCTACCGTAGTTGGTGAGATTGACCGATTTGTCCTGCTCGAGGAGACGCAAAGCGTACGCGAGAGCCATTTCGCCGTGCCTGTGGTGATGGCCGTAGGACTCGCCGTCTGTGGCGACATGAATCAATTGCGGCTCGGCGCTGTCTTTGAAGCCGCCCTTGAGGCGCGCGACGAAGTTTTCACCGGAGTTCAGCAATCCTTCAAAGGCGATGGCGTGCGAGACGGGTCCGTTGTAAAAAAAGACTGCGATAGAGGCGCCGGAGGGGAAGCGGACCAGATAGGGCCGCGTGGTGTCGACGGACTCATCAGGCGTGGGAATCCAATCGGCTTCGCCCTTCAACGGACGAATCTGTTTGCATTGGTGCGGTGCGAGGACCGTGAATTTGATTCCGTTGGCGGCGAGCGCTTCAAGGGTCGCGGCGTCGACCGCGGTTTCGGGCAGCCACATGCCTTCAGGGGCCGTGCCAAAGCTGCTTTCGTAGTCGGAGATGCCCCAGCGGATCTGCGTGACTCGATCGCGCGCGCTGGCCAGGGGCAGGATCATGTGGTTGTATGCCTGCGCCATGGCCGAACTGTGACCGCGATAGCGCTTGCGGCTTCGGCTTTCGCCGTCGAGGATCATACGATAGGTTCGCGGCGCATTCTCTTTGAGCCAGCTGAGCAGCGTGGGACCGAAGTTGAAGCTCATGCGCGCGTAGTTGTTGACGATG
>CAZKJB010000402.1:0-3080 GCA_964552975.1 uncultured Occallatibacter sp.
AACCTCAGTGCCCGTGCTCCTCGAGAAACTTCTCCGCCTCGAGTGCCGCCATGCACCCTGACCCCGCCGCGGTTATCGCCTGCCGATAGCGGCGGTCCTGCACATCGCCGCATGCAAACACACCCGGAACAATCGTCCCATTTTTCGTCGTGAATACGTTGTTCGTCGTCTTGACGTACCCATCTTCATCCAGGTCGATTTGCCCCGTAAACATCTTGGCGTTTGGCACATGCCCAATCCCCAGGAACATCGCGCTCACCGGCAACTCACTTCTGTCCCCGTTGGTCACATCGCGCAAGCGTAGACCCTTCACTTCCTTTTCGTCGACGCCCAGCACTTCCTCGACCACAGTGTTAGTGCGCAGCTCAATTTTTGGATGGGCCATCGCGCGTTCCAACATGATCTTGGAAGCTCGAAATGCGTCGCGCCGATGCAGCAGCGTTACTTTCGTCGCAAAACGCGTCAGAAACATCGCCTCTTCCATGGCCGAGTCGCCGCCGCCCACCACCGCAATGTCTTTGTCGCGGAAGAAGAATCCGTCGCACGTGGCACAACTCGAAACGCCATACCCGATCAGCGCCTGCTCGCTCGGTAGTCCCAGCCAACGCGCGCTCGCGCCCGAGGCCACAATCAGCGTGCGCGTTCTTACTTCCCCGCTCGATGTCTTCAGTAAGATTGGATGAGCGCCCACCTCCACCGACACCAGATGCGCAAGCTCGTACGTGGCTCCAAACCGCGCCGCCTGCTTCTTCATGTTCTCGATCAGTTCCGGGCCCTGTATCCCTTCTGGCCAGCCGGGAAAGTTTTCCACCAGCGTGGTGATGGAAAGCTGGCCGCCCGGCTCGTGGCCCTCCAGAACCAGCGGTTTCAGCCCGGCCCGCGCAGTGTAAAGCGCCGCCGTCAGTCCGGCACAGCCGGAGCCAAGTATCACGGTTTCGCGAATCTCTGTCATGGCTTACCCGAGTCGATTGTAGACGAACGCGCCACTTAAATCGTTCCACTGGCGCCCGATTCCCGTCCGCGTAGCAGTGTGATCTACCAGGTTCACGCTGTCTAAGAAGTTTCTAAGAATTGCCAAAGTCTCCTGGCCGCACAGATGCCGCGAATCCTCCGTTTTGAAGGCCCGCGTGCATCCCTCTCGCTCAGTCCAATCGAGTTTCGTTGCGGTCCGCTGGCGCATGGCTTGTTATCTAGGCCCGCTCCTGCTACTTCTTGCTCCGGCAGCCGCACGAGCCGGCGGACCCAAATACGTCGCCGGCAGAAGCTTCTTTGATCCCGGCGTCACAGGCCAGCCCATCCACTGGTCGCAAGGGCGGGTCAACTACTACGTCGATCAGGGACCACTCTCAAGTTCCGTCACTAATCAGCAGGCCACCACAATGGTCGATGCCGCGGCGGCCTTGTGGAGCACAGTTTCCACCGCCGGCGTCACCCTCGTCGATAAAGGGCAGCTCAACGAAGACGTCAACGGCTCCAACATTGCGGTCAGCGCGGCAGGCCAAATCGCCGAACCGGCCGACGTCACCCCCGCGGCCACCAATTACCCTCTCGCCATCATCTACGATGACGATGGCTCGGTGATCGATGCGCTCTACGGCCCAATTGCAAGCCAGCCCAACGCATGCCAGAACAACGGCGTCTACGTCTGGATGGACAATTTCAACACTGACGCAACCATTGGCCACGGCGTCATCCTGCTCAACGGTCTTTGCGCTTCCAATGCCAACCTCCTTGAGATGATGAGCTTCCAGCTCGAGCGCGCCTTCGGACGCATCCTCGGCCTTGACTACTCGCAGGTTAATCCCGGCGCGCTCACCAATGGCGAGCCCGATGGAACCTTTGGCTGGCCGGTGATGCAACCTCTCAGCGGCGCCTGCGGAGCAAGCGGCGGCCAGTGTATTCCGAACCCAACGGGCCTTCGCTATGACGACATCGCGGCGCTCAACCGCATTTATCCCATCACGGCGCAGAATATCGGCGCCTTTCCCGGCAAGCAGATCACCGCAGCCGACACCCTCTCCATTCGCGGCACGGTCAACTTTCCCAGCGGCTACGGCATGCAGGGCGTCGACGTCGTTGCGCGTCCGCTCGATGCAAACGGCGATCCCCTTTACCAGTACACGGTCAGTTCGGTCACCGGCGCTTATTTTGTCGGCAACCACGGCAATCCCGTCACTGGCTTTACTGACGCCAGCGGCAGCCCACTCGCGATGTGGGGATCGGATGACGCAACGCTTCAGGGCAGCTTCGATCTGAGCGGCATTCCGCTCCCGCCCGGCGTCGCCACCGCCAACTACCAAATCACTTTTGAGCCCATTGACCCCCTTTACATCCTCACCAACTCCGTAGGGCCTTACACCCAGGGCCAGGTCCTGCCATCCGGCACGCTCCAGAGCGTCCCCCTCCTCAATATGTCAGCCGGCAGCGCGCAAACCATCACCATTACTGCATCCGGTTCGTCATTCGCCGGATTCAGCGACGCGATCGGAACCGAGGCTCAGCCGCGCTCCTTGCCCTCAGCGGGCCTCTGGTGCGGCCGCCTCAGTCAGGTGGGTCAGAGCGACTGGTTCACATTTCCCGTTCGCGGCAATCGCATCTTCACCGTCGTCACTCAGGCTCTCGACGAATCCGGCGCGCCTTCCAATTCCAAGGCAATGCCGTCCATCGGCGTTTGGGATGGGTTTGATCCCGTCGGCGCAACAGCTGTCGGCGCAGCACCTGGCCTGAACGGCCTTGCGGATGGAGAAACCTGGCTGCGCGTGGCCACGAATGGCGACGATATCGTCCGCGTCGGCATCGCCGATCTGCGCGGAGACGGCCGCCCTGACTACACATACAACGGCTGGGTTCTCTACGCCGATTCGGTTTCGCCCGCCCGGCTCCCTGCTTCAGGAGGTCCAATCACGATTCAAGGAACGGGTTTCCGGATTGCTGACACGGTGCTCGTAGGTGGCCAGCCTGCTCTCGTCACCAGCATCTCGCCCAACCAGATCACCGCCGTTGCCCCGCCCGCAGCCTCCGGCACTACCGGATCCGTTGACATTGAGGTCGACGACCTGCCCGTCTTTTACGCCGCAGCC
>CAZKJB010000403.1:0-3050 GCA_964552975.1 uncultured Occallatibacter sp.
GCATTCGGCTCTTAACCGACAGGTTGTAGGTTCGATTCCTACCGCGTCCACCATCCTTCACGACAGTCATTGTTCCCCGCGGATTGAAACAGAAAGTTTGCATTGACAGGTACCTGCACGGCAAGCTAGTTTCCTATCGGAAAACGCTTACCGCACCTGAACTACGCGTTGGGACGACCTCTGCCAATCGCTTGCTACGAGTGAACTGGTATGACGCCCCAATGCGCACAAAGATACTCACCCTGAGGACCAGAACATGACACCCGACCCCGGAAAGGGTATTCGTCTCAATCGCCGCGATGCGCTGCTGCTTTCCGCAGCGGCCGGCATGGGAATCGCCGTTGCTCGGGAGAGCCGCGCTTCCGACAGCACCAAGACCGGCGTTCACCTGGAGCCCGGGAACTGCTCTACGCCACAATCTGCAGTTGCCAACACGCAGTAGGCAAGGTCCGCGGCTTTTTCGACGGCGGAGTCTTCACTTTTAAAGGCATTCCCTATGGCCAGAACACCGCCGGGGAAAATCGTTGGCTCCCCGCAAAACCTCCGGATCCATGGAAAGACGAATATCCCGCGCTGATCTACGGCGCGAATTGCCCTCAGAACCTGCATCCCTGGACGTCGATCGAGCAGAGCTTTCTTTTTGATTGGGATGACGGCTACCTGAGTGAAGACATGCTCAAGCTGAACGTATGGACGCCCGGTCTGACAGGTAAGCGAGCGGTGATGGTTTATTTCCACGGCGGTGGATACAGCTTTGGGTCGTCTTATGAGCTTCCTTCGCAGGAAGGCGCGCAGTTAGCGCGTCATCACGACGTGGTCTCGGTAACAGTCAATCACCGGCTCAATATTCTCGGATTCTTCGATGCTTCTGAAATCGGCGGCGCTCGTTACGAGGATTCCGCCAATGTGGGTATGACCGACCTCGTCGCAGCTCTCCAATGGGTGCGCGAAAACGCTACCAGCTTCGGCGGCGATCCCAACCGCGTCATGATCTACGGCCAGTCCGGTGGCGGATCGAAAGTGACGACCCTTATGGGCATGCCTTCTGCGGCGTCGCTCTTCCATCGCGCATCGGTGCAATCCGGCGGCGGTGGAAACATCCCCACAAAAGAGCAGCAACGCGAAGTCGCGCGGCAAATGATGAAGGATCTGGGTCTGGCAGCGAACGACATCTCCTCACTGCAGAAGATGGAATGGCCTGCGCTCGTGGCTGCCGGCAACGCGGCCATCACCAAAGTAAATCCCCCGCTGCGAGGCTCTGGTGGACCATTTGCCGGTGGGCCGCCCCGAGCAGGCTGGTCGCCCTGCGTGGATGGCAAGGTCATCAACGTGCGGTCCTTCTTCGACGTCGCGCCTGAAGTTTCAAAAAATGTGCCGATGTTGCTGGGCTCCGTGAGCGAGGAAGGCAACCAGATGGCGTCGCGCCCGACAGAAGAACAGTGGCATGCCAACCTGGCGAAAGTCTATGGCGAAGATAAAGCGGCCGCCCTCATGGCCGCGCTGAAAAAGGCGCATCCCGAGAAGACCATTCGTACGCTGTCATACATGTGCAGCGGAGCCGCCGGCCTGAACAGCCTGACGATGCGGAACAACATCGTGAAGATGGCCCGCTTGAAGCATGAGCTAAAAGCCGCGCCCGGCTTCGTCTACTACTTCACCTGGCAATCGCCGATGCTCGAGGATGCGGGCGCATGGCATACGGCCGAGCTGCAATTCTGCTTTGACAACACAAAGCGTTGCGAGCAGGGGACCGGAAACACGCCCGAGGCACAGGACCTAGCAAGAAAGATGGCGACCGCATGGACCAATTTTGCCAAGTCGGGGAATCCCAGTCAGCCCGGGCTGGAGTGGAAGCCCAGCGACCCGGATAGCAACCCAACCATGGTTTGGGACAACCGCACCCGGATCGAGAACGACCCTGAGGGGGAGGCACGCCGGATTCTGCTGACCTGACGGGGGATGGGGCCGTCCTGCACCGGCGGAGTGTCCCGAAAATGCGGTATTCTGGTAGGGCGCGCCCGTAGCTCAGCTGGATAGAGCGAACGCCTCCGGAGCGTTAGGTCGGGAGTTCGAATCTCTCCGGGCGCACCATTTTCCTGATCCGTCCACAGGGCCGTTCTCAGCCGGATTTCGTTGACTCTGGCCCCATTTTTGCCGTATTCTATAAACCTTGCGCGGTGTTGCGCCTGGGGTCTGTGTGTACGGGGCCCTCAGCGACAGGTCTTGGTCGATGGGGCGATGAGTACTCACCCGGACCGCTCTGATGGAAGCCCAAGTTTGATTCTGGTGGGCTCTGCTGGAACAGGCGATCGGCGCTGGACTTCGAAATTCGTCCAGCAAAGTCAAGGCCCCCGTGGGGCGGACCCTCGCAACTTCTCACCCGAACAGATTTGTTTGGCAGTGGGTAGAATTCAGGCCCGTGCGCGTATCGCGCGGGCAAACGCGCTTTGCGCGAGAGATTTTAAAGCCTACTTGTCTGGGCAGACGGCAGTTTTGCTTGTCCGCCAGGCAGTCGGTTGAGAGCAGGAGTGAGATGTCGACCTTTGTTCCGAGCGGTAAGGATATTAGCCGCAAATGGTATGTGGTAGACGCCGATGGCCAGACCCTCGGCAGGCTGGCAACCAAAGCTGCCAGTCTGTTGAGCGGCAAGCTGAATCCCCAGTACGTGCCCTACATCGACATGGGCGACCACGTGATCGTCATCAATGCCGCGAAGGTGCGCCTTACCGGCCTCAAGAGCCAGAGCAAGCTCTATCGCCGCTACACCGGCTTTCCCGGCGGTCTGCGCGAAGAGTCGTTCGCCCGCCTGCTCGTCCGCAAGCCTGAAAAGATTCTCGAGGAAGCGATCAAGGGCATGTTGCCCAAGACCAAGCTCGGCCGCCAGATGGCGACCAAACTGAAGGTCTATCGCGATGACAAGCACCCCCACCAGGCACAGTCGCCGGTGGAAATGAAGATTGCGTAAGAGCAGCTAGGAGCTGAGATACACATGGCAGATCTGGTTCAGTATTACGGGACGGGGCGCCGCAAGTCGGCAATCGCCCGCGTTT
>CAZKJB010000404.1:0-3048 GCA_964552975.1 uncultured Occallatibacter sp.
CCCGGTTTTGAGCCGCCCTGTTCGAGGACAGCCTTGCGGTAGCGCGTGCCGGCCTCGCAGCCCAGTAAATCCTCCGGATCGAACTGGCCGAAAAAGTCGAGCGCAATCACCTTGTCGAACATATAGGTGTAGTAGTTCGACGAGTAGCCGGTGAGGTGCCCAAAGCTCGCATACATGCGATTGCCTTCGAGCCAGGTCCAGGGCTGGAACTTGAGATAGAGATCGCGTGCTAGAACGTCGGGATCGAGGGCGGCAGGGGCTTGATCGTGCAGGTCGAGTGAGAGAGTTGTGTAGTAGAGCTGCGTGCGAATCCAGTCGGCCCTGCCGAACGCGCCGGCGCGCTTCATGTTCTGGATGAGCTCTGAAGGAAGAACCTCGCCGGTCTGGTAGTGCTTCGCGAAACCCTGCAGCAATTTTTCGTTGCGGAAGAATTCCTCGAGCATCTGCGAGGGCACTTCGATGAAGTCGCCTTCGGTGGCGAAACCGGAGAGCCCCGCCCACTCCGTGTGCCCGCCGAGAATGGCATGCATCAAGTGGCCGAACTCGTGGAAGAACGTGACGACGTCGGAATATTGCAGCAGCCCCGGATCGCTTGCGTCCCCGGCTGGGAAGTTGCAGATAAGCGCAGCCTCTGGCATCGCGCGGCCACGCACGCCTGTGACGACTGGAGCGGCGGAAAACCACTTGTCCTTGCCCTCGCGCGGATGCATGTCGAGATAGAAACGGCCGACCATTTTGCCGTTGTCGAAGACCTCGAAAACCGAAACATCGTTGTGCCACGCTGGCGCCGATGACGGACGGAACTCGACCTTGAAGAGCTGCGCCGCCGTCTTCAATACGCCGGCTTCGACCTGTGCATAGGGGAAGTAAGGCCTCACCGACTGCGAGTCAAAGTCGAATGCAGAGCGCCGGAACTGCTCATACCAATAGCCGCGGCTCGTGATGTCGATGGCAGTGAGGTTAGGCTGGCGCTTCTGCACGAAGTCGAGCACCAGCTTTAGCTCGCGGCGGGCGCCCTCACGGCTGGCCTCGTCAAGCTTGGCCAAAAACGTGCGGACATTGGCTGCCGACTTCATCATCTGATCGGCAGTGGCTAGGTCGGCCCAGCTTCTGAAGCCGAGCACTGACGCAATTTCCTGGCGTGTAGCCAGCAGATCGAGCAGAATCTGCCGGTTTGCCGGATAGGCGCGCGTGTTGTAGGCGAGAAACATGCGTTCTCGTAACGCGGCGCTCGAGGCAAAGGTCATGACGGGCTGCATGTCAGGCGGATCGGTCGTAATCGTTACGCGGCCTGAGCCGCCCGCCGCGGCTGGATGGCGCGCGATGTAGTCTGCAGGCAAACCATCCAGCTCTTCCGGCGATGCTTCAATGGTTTTTCCGCCTTCCTGGATGTTGCGGCTGAACTGGAGCGAAAGGCCGGTGGCTTTTTCCTGCAGCGCCTGCAGACGGTCGCGCGTGGCCTTGTCCTTATCGACGCCGGCCAAGCGATAGCTGAGCAGCGTGCGCTCGACAAAGTGCTTCGTGGCGGGGCTCGCGGCATCGACGTTGATGGCGGCCAGCGCCTCGTACACTTCACGGTTGAGGCTCAAGGCCGCGCCCGCCATGGCGACGCGTTGCGCTTCAGCTTGCGCCTGGTCGCGAACTGCTTTGTCGGCGGCCACGGAATTGAGAATCCCGGCCTGCGCACCGGCGAGGTTGAGCTGCTCGATCGCGGTATCAAAGAGCAGAAGGGAATTTTGAGGCGTGCGGGGGCCCTCGACAGCCAGCAATGCGGCAAGCGCACTCTCATGAGCGGCGAGGCGCTCGCCCACCCAGGCGGTGAGCGCTTCAGCCGACGCAGCGCCGCCAGCCTCCCATGCGTGAAGAGTTTGACCGGCGGCGGTGAGGTTATCAGTAGGCATTGCGGGGGGTTCCTCCAAAGTTCTAGATTAACAAGGCGCCTTCAGAGCCCGATTGCGAGGATCTGCCGGGCTCTACGGAGTGTGCCGCAAACACGCTATCATGCTTTCGTATCGCACTCTAGAAGAACAGGTATCCTGAAATGCGCATTGTTGAACTGCGCGAAGTCACCGCGCCCATTGCATCGCCGATCGCGAATGCTTATATCGATTTTTCGAAGATGACTTGCTCGCTGGTAGCCGTCGTCACCGACGTTGTGCGCGATGGCCGGCGCGTGGTTGGCTACGGCTTCAACTCGAACGGGCGTTACGGCCAGGGCGGATTGATCCGTGAGCGTTTTTCTCCGCGGCTGCTGGAAGCTGCGCCGCAGAGCCTGCTGAATGATGCCGGCGACAATTTGGATCCGGACCGCATCTGGGCTACGCTCATGCGCAATGAAAAGCCCGGCGGGCACGGCGAGCGCTCTGTCGCGGTGGGCACCATCGACATGGCAGTATGGGACGCCACGGCGAAGATCGCGGGTATGCCGCTGTTTCGCTTGATTGCGGCACGCCACGGTCGAGAGGCAAATCCGCGCGTCTTTGTTTACGCCGCAGGTGGTTATTACTATCCAGGCAAAGATTTGAACGCGCTGCGCGCGGAGATGCGAGGGTATCTGAAGCGCGGGTATACGGTGGTGAAGATGAAGATTGGCGGCGCGCCGCTCGAAGACGATCGCCGGCGGATTGATGCCGTACTTGAGGAGATCGGCACCGAGTCGCGGCTTGCAGTGGATGCAAACGGGCGATTCGATCTGGAAACCGCGATCGCCTACGCGAAGATGCTACGGCAATATCCGCTGTTCTGGTACGAGGAGGCGGGCGATCCGCTGGACTATGCGCTGCAGGCCGCGCTGGCAGAGTTCTATCCAGGGCCGATGGCGACCGGCGAAAATCTCTTTAGCCACCAGGACGCTCGCAATCTATTGCGTTATGGCGGTATGAGGCCGGATCGCGACTGGCTGCAATTCGACCCCGCTCTCTCCTATGGATTCTGCGAGTTTCAGCGCACCGTTGCGGTGATGAACGCAGCAGGCTGGTCCCCGAAGCGCTGCATTCCGCACGGAGGCCACCAGATGGCGCTGAACATTGCTGCGGGCCTTGGGCTCGG
>CAZKJB010000405.1:0-3047 GCA_964552975.1 uncultured Occallatibacter sp.
AAGCGCAAGCTTCTCCCTGCGCTCTTTCACCTCTTTCAGGCGAATCTTCTTCCCAGGCAGTTCGCCATCGTCGGCGTGGCTCGCCGCCCGCTTGGCGACGAGTTCGCTGCCGACATGCGCGAGGGCATCGTCGATTTCGGCGACATCGATAAGAGCGATCCCAAGCTGGAGAGCTTCGTCGGTCACATCAGTTACTTCCCGCTCAACTTCGACGATCCGGCAAGCTACGCCGGCCTGAAGACCGAGCTCGAACGAATCGAAAAAGAGAAGGGAATTGGCCCTGACCGCCTCTTCTACCTCGCCACGGCCCCCGAGTTCTTCGCTGGCATCGTTGAAAATCTCGGTGCGCAGCAAATGGCGCAGCCTGAAAAAGGCCGCGTCGCCGTCGTCATCGAGAAACCCTTTGGCCACGACCTCGACTCGGCCCGCGAGCTCAACCATCAGGTCAATGCCGTCTTTAGCGAGGCTCAGGTCTTCCGCATCGATCATTACCTCGGCAAAGAGACAGTCCAGAATCTTTTGATCTTCCGTTTCGCCAACGGCATCTTCGAGCCGGTCTGGAACCGCAACTTCATTGACAATGTGCAGATCACCGTGGCCGAAACTCTCGGCGTTGAAGGCCGCGGCCCGTTCTATGAGAAAGCGGGTGCCCTCCGCGACGTCGTCCAGAACCACATGATGGAGCTGCTCTCCCTCGTCGCGCTTGAGCCGCCGTCCAGCTTTGAAGCCGAGAGCGTGCGGCGCGAGAAGCTGAAAGTTTGGCAGGCCATCCCCTCCATCCCCATCCTCCACACCGTGCGTGGCCAGTACGGCCCCGGCATTGTTGCCGGCCAGCACGTCGTCGGCTATCGCGACGAAGAGCGCGTCGATCCCGAGTCCGGTACCGAGACCTTCGCTGCCCTCCGCCTGAAGATCGAAAACTGGCGCTGGGCTGGCGTTCCTTTTTATCTCCGTGCGGGCAAGCGCATGAAGAAGCGCGTCACCGAAATCAGCATCGAATTCAAGCAGCCGCCCCTGCTCATCTTCAACCGCATGCAGGCCACCGGCCCATGCGCCGAAATTCAGCCCAACCTGCTCTCCATCCGGATTCAGCCCGACGAGGGCATCGCTCTGCGCTTCGGTGCCAAGGTGCCCACTACGTCGCAAATGGCTGTCTGCCCGGTCAACATGGACTTCGACTACGAAGCAGCCTTCGGCAAATCCACTGCCAACGGTTACGAGCGCCTCCTCCTCGACGCCATGCTCGGCGACCAGACGCTCTTTTCCCACCGCGACGGGGTCGAAACCAACTGGGCCCTCTACACGCCCGTCCTCCAGTCCTGGGCCGCTAAGAAACCACAGGTCTTCCCCAACTACTTCGCCGGCACCTGGGGCCCCGAATGCGCCGAACACTTGCTTGAGAACTCCGGCCATACCTGGCGCAATGACCTGGGTCGCAAACCGTAAAGCGCCGCGCCACCCGCCGCAAGAACTGAACGGAAGCGATCCGTGATGCCATCGCAATCCGAAAAAGCCCGCATTTTTCGTGCGCTCCACGAGCGCGACACCGCCTTCATTCTCCCCAACCCTTGGGACGCTGGCACCGCGCGCCTGCTTGCACACCTTGGCTTTGAAGCGTTGGCTACCACCAGTGCCGGTTACGCCTTCTCTACGGGCAAGCCGGATCACGGTGTAAGCCGCGACGCCATGCTTGAGCATGTGGCTACCATTGCCGCTTGCGTCGACCTGCCCGTCAGCGGCGATCTTGAAAATGGTTATGGCGATTCCCCACAGGACGCCGCGCAAACCATTCTGCTCGCAGCGGCAGCAGGCCTCGTTGGCGGCTCCATCGAAGACTCAACCGGCCACCCCGATCGTCCTGTCTACGCAATCGGCGCGGCGGCTGAGCGTATTCAGGCAGCGGCCGAGGCGGCGCATGCGCTTTCGTTTCCGTTCACGCTTACCGCCCGGGCCGAGAATTATCTCTACGGCCTAGACGATCTCGACGATACAATTCGCCGCCTCCAGGCAT
Organism: uncultured Occallatibacter sp.; assembly: GCA_964552975.1. Lineage (GTDB taxonomy): Bacteria > Acidobacteriota > Terriglobia > Terriglobales > Acidobacteriaceae > Telmatobacter. Next base: position 2,012 of record CAZKJB010000405.1, read on the forward strand.
TTCAGATGGCCGGGGCCGACGTTCTTTACGCGCCCGGCCTCACCCGCAGAGAAGACATTGAAGCCGTCGTCCGTTCTGTCGATCGTCCAGTCAATGTGCTGGCGGGCCTCGGCAGCGTTCCACTCGACCGGTCAACTTTCTCCGCAATTGGTGTAAAGCGCATCAGCGTTGGCGGCGCGCTATCCCGCGCGGCCCTTGGCGCTTTTCTCCGCGCTGCTCACGAAATGCGCGATCATGGCGTCTTCACCTTTACCGGTCGGGCGGCCAACTCCAGCGAACTCAACGAAATCTTCGCCTCCTGTGAATCGCTTGACTGAAATCTTCACCTGCCGCGTCTATAGTGGTAGGACAGCCGGCTTCCGGCACGAGGTCGGCCACGAGGTCATCGATGCCCGCAGCTCGCCCGCTTCCCCAAACCTTGGGGGAACTGCGCACCACCGCTCAGTTCTCCGAAGCCTGTCTCCGCGCGCGCACCATCAAAGACGAAATGCGCGACAATCTCATCGCGCGCCTGCAGTCTAAAGAGGCGCTTTTTCCCGGCATCGTCGGCTACGAAGATACCGTCATCCCCCAAATCGTCAACGCCGTTCTCTCCAAGCAGAACTTCATTTTGCTTGGCCTGCGCGGCCAGGCCAAGAGCCGCATCCTGCGAGCGCTTACTGCGCTGCTCGACGAGCAAATGCCCTACGTTGCCGGCTGCGAAATCCGCGACAACCCCTACACGCCTCTCTGCAAGCGATGCCGCGCCCTCATCGCCGAGCGCGGAGACTTCACTTCCATCGCCTGGCTCAGCCGCGACGATCGCTACGTCGAAAAGCTTGCCACGCCCGATGTCACAGTAGCTGATCTGGTCGGCGACATCGACCCCATCAAGGCTGCCCGCGGCGCCGAGGATCTCTCGAGCGAGCTCACCATGCACTACGGCCTATTGCCCCGCGCCAATCGCGGTATCTTTGCGATCAACGAGCTCCCTGACCTCGCCGCCAAAATCCAGGTCGCGCTCTTCAACATCATGCAGGAGGGCGACGTCCAGATT
>CAZKJB010000406.1:0-3043 GCA_964552975.1 uncultured Occallatibacter sp.
TCCTCGATGAACAGCCGGAGAACTGCCAGACGCTCAAGCTGCCGCAGCCAATCCTTACCAATCGCGATCTCGAGAAGCTGCGCCGCGTCGCATCGGGTGATCTACTGGCCACCACGCTGCCGGCACTCTTCCGCGCGTCCGACGGCGAAAAGGGCCTGCGCCACGCGCTTGACGATCTCAGCAATCGTGCTTCGCATGCCGTCGACTCCGGCTACACGCTGCTCATCATCTCCGACCGCGGCGTCGACGCCACCTATGCGCCGATACCAAGCCTGCTGGCTATGGCTGCAGTTCACAATCGCCTTGTCCGAGAAAAAACCCGCACCCAGGTTGCGTTGATCATTGAGAGCGGAGAGCCGCGCGAGGTGATGCACTTCGCACTGCTCATCGGTTACGGCGCCAGCGCCATCAATCCTTATCTCGCCATCGAGACCGTTCACGACCTCAAGCGGCGCGGGCTTCTGCCCGACGACATCTCAGCCCAGCAGGCCGAGAAAAACTTCATCAAGGGCATCGACAAAAGCCTGCTGAAGACCTTCTCCAAAATGGGTATCAGCACGCTGCAAAGCTATCGCGGCGCGCAGGTGTTTGAGGCCGTCGGTCTCAGCCAATCGCTTGTTGAAGCCTACTTCCCCGGCACTGCCTCGCGCGTCGAAGGCGTGGACCTCGAAGTGCTTGCCCGCGAAGCGCAGATGAAGCATGCTTTCGCGTTCCAGCCGCTCACGGAGTCTGAAACCGAACTCGTGGTTGGCGGTCAATATCAATACCGTGAGGGCGGCGAATATCACCTTCTCAATCCGCTCACCATCAGCAAGGTGCAGCACGCAGTCCGCAACAACAATTTCGCCACCTTCCAGGAATACACCGATCTGATCGACGATCAGAACCGCAACCTCTGCACTCTGCGCGGGCTGCTCAAGCTCAAGTACGCTGACAAGCCGATCCCGATCGAACAAGTCGAGCCTGCCAAGGAGATCGTGAAGCGCTTCACCACCGGCGCCATGAGCTTCGGGTCCATCAGCAAGGAAGCGCACGAAACGCTTGCGATTGCCATGAACCGTCTCGGCGGCATGTCGAACACCGGCGAAGGCGGCGAGGACGAAGCACGCTTTAAACCCGATCCCAACGGTGATCTGCGTCGCAGCGCTGTCAAACAGGTTGCCAGCGGCCGCTTCGGCGTCACAACAAATTACCTCGTCAACGCCGATGAGCTCCAGATCAAAATGGCGCAGGGTGCGAAGCCCGGTGAAGGCGGCCAATTGCCCGGCTACAAGGTCGATGAAGTCATTGCCGCAGTGCGCCACTCCATCCCAGGCGTCGGTCTCATCTCGCCTCCGCCGCATCACGACATCTACTCCATCGAAGATCTGGCCCAGCTCATTTACGACCTGAAGAACGTCAATCCCATGGCGCGCATCGCCGTAAAGCTCGTCTCTGAAGTCGGAGTCGGCACCGTCGCGGCTGGCGTATCGAAGGCCCACGCCGACGTAGTGCTCATCTCTGGAGACACCGGCGGCACCGGCGCTTCGCCGCTCAGCTCCATCAAACATGCTGGCCTGCCCTGGGAACTCGGCCTCGCCGAAACGCAGCAGGTCCTGCTCCTCAACGATCTGCGCAGCCGCATTCGCGTGCAGACCGACGGCAAGCTCCAGACCGGCCGCGATGTCGTGATTGCTGCCCTGCTCGGTGCCGAAGAGTTTGGATTTGCTACAATGCCCCTCATTTCAATGGGTTGCATCATGATGCGCAAGTGTCACTTGAATACTTGCGCCGTTGGCATCGCCACCCAGGATCCAGTCCTCCGCGCTCGCTTCACTGGCACGCCCGAGCACGTCATCAACTTCTTCTTCTTTATTGCCGAGCAGATGCGTCAGCACATGGCCAAGCTTGGCTTCCGTACCGTCGATCAGATGGTCGGCCACGTGGAAAAGATCGATGCCACCGTCGCCGATACGCATTGGAAGGCCAAGGGCATCGACCTCTCGTCGATCCTCTACCAGCCTGAGTTGCCGTCTCGCGTCTCTCGCCGCCGCACCCAGGCGCAAGATCACGGCCTCGGACCGGCTCTCGATCACGCCCTCATCGCCAAGGCCAAGCCGGCGCTCGAATCGAAGACCCCCGTCACCGGCAGCTTCGCCATCCGCAACGTGCACCGCACAGTTGGCGCTATGCTCGGCGGCCAGATTGCCCGCCGTTACGGATCGGCCGGCCTGCCCGATGGCTCCATCCACTTCAAATTCCGCGGCTCGGCCGGACAAAGCTTCGGCGCCTTCGTCCCCAATGGAGTCACCCTCGAACTCGAAGGTGACTCCAACGACTACCTGGGCAAGGGTCTCTCCGGCGGCCGCATCATCGCCTATCCGCCCAAGACCTCGAGCTTCTTGCCTGAGGAGAGCATCCTCGTCGGCAACGTGGTTCTCTACGGTGCCACCAGTGGCGAAGTCTTCCTCAACGGCATTGCCGGCGAGCGCTTCGCTGTTCGCAACTCCGGCGCAACCGCCGTGGTTGAAGGCGTGGGCGATCACGGCTGCGAGTACATGACCAATGGCATGGTCATCGTTCTTGGTTCCACCGGCCGCAACTTTGCTGCAGGCATGAGCGGCGGCATTGCCTACGTCTACGACGATCAGGGCGATTTCTCCACGCGCCGTTGCAACAAGGTCAGCGTCGATCTCGAGCCACTTGTCGATCCGGCAGACATCGAAAAGGTACGGCGTCTGCTCGCCCGCCATCGCGACCTTACCGGCAGCCCCCGAGCTGCCTGGGTCCTCGAGCACTGGGTCGATGCGCAGCCGAAATTCATTAAAGTCTTCCCGCACGAGTACAAACGCGTGCTTGGCGTCGCGCGCACCGAGGCCGTCTACGCTTCTCCGAATCATGCGTCGCTTCCGGTCACTGCGGCAACCGCGGCGGGGGTGCAACATGGGTAAGGTCACAGGATTCCTTGAAATCGAACGCGCCCAGCCCACGCGGCGCAAGCCTGCAGAACGTATCCGCGATTGGTTCGAGATCTACGAGCCGTTCCCTGAAGAAAAGCAGCGCG
>CAZKJB010000407.1:0-3038 GCA_964552975.1 uncultured Occallatibacter sp.
TGAGATACGCGAGGTAAACGCCATTGACGTAGAGGTGGTCATGGGCGGCGGAGCCAGTAAACCTCCCCACCCTGTAGATGTAGATAAGTGCCTTGCCGGGCGATGGGGCAGAAGGCGGGGGGCCCGCCTTCTCGTCCTGGGCAAAAGCCAGCCTCATGCTGTCAAGCAAGAGGGAAGCTAGGAAGACAAGAAGAATGGTTGTGACTACGTGAAATGCGCTCTCGGCGCGGCAAACACCGACGATGCGATCAAGCGTAATTTTACGCATTTGAATACTCCTCGTGGTCCCTCGTGATAGGGAACTGAGCGGAGCCCGGTTTGAAACAATCGAAGGATAGCCACGCGCAAAACTACGTCGGTGCGCTCGGTCACGAGGACATGTGACAACAGGAAAGCAAAGAGCGGACGAGGAACAGGAGACCGCGAGCGTTTAACGATTGGTCTGCCTGCAACAAATCATGATTCCGCAGGGAAGATGCAATCAGGGTTTATTGGAGGAGTCGTCGCTTCTTCTGCTTGTTGCCTCGTTCGCGGATCTAAATAGGCGGCAACGCGTCAACCACTGGTATGCCGGGCGGCTGCACAAAGTGGAAAGTCTCTTCCGGTATCGCCGGATTCGCCTGCTCGCCAGTGAACGCGAACCGCGTCAGTGCGCCATCCGGCTCCTCGATCTCAATCGCGTTGATTGCACCCGAAACGGTCACCGCCAGCGTCAGCCGCGTTACCCGCTTTTCCTGGCCTTTGGGCTGGCCCGTCAACGTATAGCTCCCGTCTGCTGCGCTGGCCAACGTCAGGCTGTCCATTTCCTTCTCAAGTTGCGTGTGTCCCAGCAGGAACCGCAATGGCGACCGCAGGTCGTCGAGTTCTTTGGCGGGAATGCGTTGGACCTGCGCGTCGCCTTTTGCATAGAACCAGGCGTATTTCCCATCGAGCAGAAAGATCTTGCCGGCAGGAGAGCTATAGTCCCACCGCATGCGTCCCGGCTTGCTCAGCAGCAAAGTACCGCTTTCGGTCCGCTGCATGCCCAGCCCTGCGTAGTTTTCGCGAAAGTCGGACTTAAGCGAGTGAAGTTGGTCGTAATGACGATCGACGCGCTGTGCAAGATCGTGTGCGGTGAGCTGCTGCGAACCTTGTCCTAAAGAGAAAAACGCAAAAACGCTCCCCAGCAGCAGGACAGCGCACCAGCGCCAAGATGTATATCGCCTCATTGAACCGGTTGCGTGCAGTTGCTGCCGCCGGTCGGGTCAGACTTCATGTCGCCGTATTGGTCGAGGCAATATCCGCGATCACCGCTTCGGCCCACTGCTTCAGGGACAGCGGTCACCTGGTAGCTGTTCGCGCGATCGACGCCGTTCACCGTCGTCTTTGAGCAGCTGGTGATGGTGAAAACGTAGCCGTCCTTCAGTCCGTTCGCGAGGTCTGGTTTCAGAATCTGCGCAGCAATCGGGGATGGCGCGCCGGCGGTCGGATCTCCTCCCAGCTCTGACAGCTTGCAGGCGAAGCCGTTCGCCGGATAAGTGTCCTGATACATGATTTGGGCCTGCTGGATGGTCTGGAGCGATTTCTTTGCTGAAAGCTCGTGCGAGTGTTTGAAGAGGCTCCGCGCCGTCGGGATCGCAATCAGCATGATCATGGTGATAATTGCCATCACGATCAGCAACTCCATCAGAGTGAATCCGTTAGGCCGAACAGAACGGCGCGCGCGATTGCGGCGGCTAAGCGAAAACTTGCAATTCATGGAATCAGAGCTCCTCGTGGAGCAGGCCGGAAGGATTTGGCCCATCCGTAAAAATGCTACAACGTATAGACGCGAAAGGGAAATGCAGCGCTCGGAAACGCAGCCTCGAGCCGTTACCTCCCAGTGACAGGCAGTGTCTCCTGATCCTTCGAATTCATGAAAGCGCGATGGCCGCCCTGCGATTGCAAATTGGGGTCGCTGAGCGGAGGCCTTGCCTGTTCTCCGCTGAAGCCGCGAGCCAGCTGCGGATTGGGCTTGAATTTGGGCGGACCGCCATTAAACTGGCGTACGTGGCTCAGCACCATGCCGGCTCGGCCATGCATGGACTCGACAAGACCGCGAATTTGCACGTCGGCATCGCGGTATTTCTTGAGTTCGCCAACCTCGTTTCGATCCTCTTTGAAGCTGATCACTGTGAAACGGCAGTTGTCGTCGGAAGTTTGCGGGGGGCAAACATCAAGGAATCTCGTGCCGTCTGAAAGTTCCACGACATCATAAATATGCGCGGAAATACAGATGTTTTTGTTGAGCATTTGGGAAGCATGGTCTGCGGGGACGCAAGGCTTCTCCTCACCCGCAAAAACGAGTACCGGTCCGCCAAGGACAAGCAGAGCAACGCAACAGCAAAAGCCGCGCCGCATAGGATTTCTCCGAGAAGTCGGACATAGCGTAGCGCATGTTTGCTCTGGCGGGATGTGACGGGTGCCGCAGTCTCCAAGTTCGACTCGAGGGCTAATTCCAAGGTTCATGCCAGAAACGGCGCAGACTCGATCTCGATTTACCTGGGAATTGCGAACTCCGGCTAAGATCTTCTGGATGATGTTGCGTGTGCTTACTTCTGTGTTTTTCGTCGCAGCTGCGGCCCTTGCGGCGCAGTCGCAGGAGCATCGATGCGGCTCGGATGCGCAAAGCCCGATCGCTACGGATCGCCCGCAGATTACCGAGTCAAGCATTGTGGTTCCTTGCGGGAGCCTGCAATTTGAGAACGGATTCGCAGAGACCGGTGCGGGTGACCAACACGGTCTCGATTTGCCCGAGACCTGGATGCGCATCGGAATTCCTGGGAAAGGCGAGTTGCGCTTTGCCCTTCCCGAATACTTTACCAACGATGATACGGCACTAGGATTCAGCAGCGGAGCCGGCGATATAAGCGTGGGCTACAAGCAGCAGCTTGGCCCGAAGCACCGGTTTGATGTCTCGGTGATTCCATCTCTAAGTCTTCCCACGGGCACCAACAGAATCTCGAGCGGCGGCTACGACCCATCGCTGCAGATTCCGTGGTCGCGTTCTCTCTCGAAAA
>CAZKJB010000408.1:0-3033 GCA_964552975.1 uncultured Occallatibacter sp.
CGACGACGGGGCCAGACACGCTCGTCATCGGCGGGCTGGGCCAGGGAACGGTGCCGTTGGGCGGCCTGTGGCAGTTCAAAACAGGCGATAACTCCGCCTGGGCTTCGCCAACTTACGACGATTCTCAATGGCGGCGGTTGCGCGTCGACCGCTCCTACTCCCGCCAGGGGTTCAGCGGCTACACAGGTTACGCCTGGTATCGCCGTCATATCGATTTTGTCGCGACAGGAAAAGGGCAGACGGCGGCCCTGATTGTTTTTCCCGTCGGTGGCACTGACGCCTGGGAGCAGCCCTACGAAATCTACTGGAATGGCGTACTAGTCGGCCGCGAAGGCCAAATGCCGCCTGGTCCAGAGTGGCCTTTTCGGCCACCTCCTCATTCCTTTGGCCTGGGACAAGCGCAAACCGGCGTGTTGGCCATCCGCACCTGGACTTCTCCTCCGAAATTTGTCTCGATCGCGAATCGGGGCGGTCTTGACACTCCACCTCGTGCCGGATCACCGGAGGCTGTCGTTGCCGAGCTGGGCGCGATGGATCACGAATGGTTGGCTGAGCGACAGTTTTACTTCGACGAGAACTTGCTCTTTGGCATTCTCGGAATCCTGGGTCTGCTCGCTTGGCTGCGCGACCGCAGCTTGAAAGCCCTGTTCTGGATTGCCATTTATGCAATCATGCAGCCGGTACATGTGGTGCTGTACAACGCCCACCTCGGCCTGCCCTATAGCTTTGTTTACGGATTCAACATCGTCTGCGATACGGTGGCGGGCGCCTCGCTCTGGTACCTTCTGCTTTACCTGCTCGATCTCGACAGGCAGCTCAAACTGAAGCAATGGACATTCCGTTTAGCCGTCACCAATATTTCCTTTGGATTGCTCGAGTGGTTTGTCAACAGCCGCGACTGGAACACATCCCTCGTGCTCACCTGGCAGATCGCAGATGGAGCGCTCTACGTTTTCGTCACGTTAGTCTCGTTGTTTCCGCTGGTCCTCATCGCCTACGGCATCGGCAGGCGGGTGAGCTTCGCCAACTGGCTGGTAGCCGCCTCTGCCTCATTGGTCTCGCTCATCGGCGCCGTGCGCATCGCTTCGCTTGGTGGTGCTCGCTTTACCCACTTCACCAGCCTTTACTACCTCATCCAGAGTCAGATCTTCAGCATCCACGGCAACTATTTTGATGCGCAGAACATTGCGGTCACCATCCTGCTGCTCGCAATCATCTACGCCGTCTTCCGCTATTCCCAGGAGCAAAGCCAGCGCAAAGGCGCGCTCGAGCAGGAGTTCAAGAGTGCGCAGGAGCTGCAGCGAATTCTGATTCCCGAGTCGCTGCCGCCGCTCGGGGGCTACAACGTGACGAGCGCGTACCGGCCGGCGCTGGAAGTTGGCGGCGATTTCTTTCAGGTGATTGCGGGTCGGGATGGATCTGCGCTGAATGGGGCGGGGCTGATTGTGATGGGCGATGTGAGCGGTAAAGGGCTGAAGGCGGCCATGACCGTGTCGTTGCTGGTGGGCACGGTGCGTACGCTCGCCGAGCAGCTGAGCGACCCGGCGGCGATTCTCACCGGACTGAACCGGCGGCTCGAGGGGCGCATGGGACACGGGTTTGTCACCTGCCTTGTGCTGCGCGTCGAAGCATCGGGCAAGTGCGTGGTTGCGACCGCCGGCCATCTGCCTCCGTTTCTCAATCAGGAGGAGATGAATTTGCCGCCGGCGCTTCCGCTGGGACTTGTTCCGGAGAGCGGCTACGAAAACGTGTCTTTTACTATGGCGGCCGGAGACCGGCTCACGCTTTATACTGATGGGCTACTGGAGGCGCGCAATTCCGCGCGCGAACTTTACGGTTTTAGTCGTATGCGGGATTTGATAGCGACGAATCCCGACGCGCATGCCGCGAGCGAAGCCGCCATTGGTTTCGGGCAGGACGACGATATCACGGTGCTGACGTTGACTCGTACGGCAGGCTCTGCCATGCCTGCCGGGATGAATGTCAGGGAGGAGATTGCGCCGGCGGCCGTGTAGAGGAGAGCAGGGAGCAGTGAGTTCGAGTAGCGAGTCGCTGTGGTGTCGGCCTGCCGGATTCAGTCTCAACTTGCAATCGAGTGCCTGTCCGTGACAACCTCTAAGAAGGTGCGCACTTTGCGCACATGAAGGAGCGCCTGGAGCCCCATGCCTATACAAACTACGGAAAAGATCTGGCACAACGGGAACCTTATTCCTTGGGAGCAAGCAACGATTCACGTGATGAGCCATGTGATTCATTACGGCTCGAGCGTGTTCGAAGGGGTTCGCTGCTACGGGCAACCGCACGGAGCGGCGGTCTTCAGATTGCCCGAGCACATGCAGCGGCTGCTTGACTCGGCCAAGATATACCGGATGGAGATTCCATTCAGCCTGGAAGAGCTTTGCGCAGGCGTGGTGGATGTGGTTGAAGCCAATGGCGTGGCGCCCTGCTACATCCGGCCGATCGCACTGCGCGGCTACGGCGAGATTGGTGTGAGCCCGAAAGGTTCGCCAATTGAGGTCTACATTGCGAATTTTCCGTGGGGCAAATACATCGCCGGCCACGGGGGCGCGAATGTATGCATTTCAAGCTGGAACAGGCTTGCTCCGAACACGATGCCGGCGCTGGCCAAGGCTGGCGCGAATTATATGAACTCGCAGCTCATCCACATGGAAGCCGAGATCAACGGCTACCAGGAGGGGATTGCGCTCGACGTGAATGGTCTGGTGAGCGAAGGATCGGGCGAGAATGTCTTCATCGTGCGCAACGGAGTGCTGTATACCCCGCCACTGGCAAATTCGGCGCTGTCGGGCATTACGCGAGACAGTGTGCTGACGATTGCGCGGCACCTGGGCTTTACGGTGACCGAGCAGGCAATTCCACGCGAGCTGCTGTATATCGCCGACGAGGTCTTCTTTACAGGGACGGCGGCGGAGGTTTCGCCGATCCGTACCATCGACCGTATCGTGATTGGGAACGGCGAGCCGGGCGAGATCACGAAGAAGATTGCCGACGAGTTCTACGGCATTGCCAACG
>CAZKJB010000409.1:0-2979 GCA_964552975.1 uncultured Occallatibacter sp.
TTCCTGAATTCGCAATGCGATTTCGTAGATCGACTCCACGCGGTTGTGCACAAAAAATACCTGGCCGCCGCGCTCCAGTTCAACCTCGACAGCGGAGCGAATCAGTTTTTCGTCGAATTTCGCCACCACCGTTTGAATCGCCATGCGGTCCTTGGGCGGCGTCTCGATGATGCTCATATCGCGCAAGCCGACGAGCGACATGTGCAGCGTGCGCGGAATCGGCGTCGCGCTCATGGCCAGCACGTCAATCTCCTTGCGCATCTGCTTCAGCCGTTCTTTGTGGCGCACGCCAAAGCGCTGCTCCTCGTCGACAACCAGGAGCCCCAGATCCTGAAACTTGATGTCCTTCGACAAAATTCGATGCGTGCCGATCAGGATGTCCACTTTGCCGGTCGCAACGCGCTCCACAATATCCTTCTGCTCCTTCGCGGTGCGGAAGCGCGAAATCATCTCTATATGGATAGGGAATTGCGAAAAGCGCTGCTTGAACGTCTCAAAATGCTGGAAGCTCAGCACTGTCGTCGGAGTCAGCACCGCGACCTGCTTGCCGTCCTGCACGGCTTTGAATGCCGCGCGCATGGCTACTTCGGTTTTGCCGTAGCCCACGTCGCCGCACAGCAGGCGATCCATCGGCGTTGGCGATTCCATATCGTACTTCACGGCGCGAATCGCCGATGCCTGGTCCTCGGTTTCGGTGTAATCGAACGCGTCTTCAAACTCACGCTGGAACTCGTTGTCCTTGGAGAATGCCGTGCCTTGCGCCGTGTGGCGCGCCGCGTAGAGCTTGAGCAGTTCCGCCGCCATGTCCTGCATGGCCTTGCGAACGCGAGCCTTGGTCTTGGTCCACTGCTGCGTGCCCAGCTTGTTCAGCACGGGCGCGGGCCCGGTGTCGGTGGAGCGGTATTTCTGGATCAGATCGAGGCGCGTGAGGGGAACGTACAGCTTGGCGCCCTCGGCGAACTCCAGAATCATGAACTCCACCGAAAGCCCGTCCTGCGTAATCTCCTTCAGGCCCTGGTATTGCGCGATGCCGTGTTCCACGTGCACCACGTAATCGCCGATGGCGAGATCGCGAAAGTCGGAGACAAAGGCTGCGGTCTTCGATCGCTTGGGCTCGGGCCGCGCCGCTACGTCGACTTCGTCGGAGAGGTCGTTGGCGCCAAACACAATCAGGTTGGTCTCTGCAAAACTGACGCCCGTGGCCAGCGGCGAGCGCACGATGACCGGCACGCGAAAATCGCCGGCCAGAAAGCTGCCCTCGTCCACCAGGGTTTCGCCCGCGCGCGGTGTGCGGCTTCCCAGCCGGTAGGGAATTCCGTAATCGCGCAGCACTGTCGCGAGCCGCTCCACATCGCCCTGGTGCGGAGCGGCAAGCACGATCCGCGTTTCCGCGACCATCAAGTTCTTCAGTTGCTCGGTCAGCGCGGGGATGGAGCCATGGAAGCGCAGCGTGGGACGCGTGGGCAACTCGATCTCACCCAGTGTCGAGTCGCTTTCCAGCACATCCACTGCGCCCAGTTGATCAAGATCGAGGCCCATATGCGATTCAAGCGATGCCTGCAGGATCTCCGGCCGCAGATAGATGTCTTCCGGGCGAATCAGCGATCCAATCCCCGAACGTTCATGCCGCTGCTCAACTTTGCTCCACCAACGGTCGATCTGGCTGCGCACCATCGCCGGCTCGTCCACGAAGAGCGCAGAACGCGGAACGAGTGACAACAGCGACCGCTGCGCGCCGGCCACTGGACTGAAAAATTCCCATCCCGGAAAGACGCTTACGCCGCCGGCCGCCGCGGCCTCGGCTGCCATCTCTTCATCCTCAATTTCGATGCGCTGCTGACTCAGCCGCCCATTCACCGCGGCCAGCAACCTCTCCGTGACCGGTGTCTCTGTCAGCGGCTGCAACTCGGTTTCGTCCAGCCCTGCCTGCGAACGCTGCGTCTCGGGATCGAATTTGCGGATGGTTTCAATTTCGTCGCCGAAGAACTCGATGCGCGCGGGCCGATCGGCATCCGGAGAGTAGACATCGAGAATTCCGCCACGCCGCGTGAACTGTCCCGGCATCTCAACAAGATCCATCTGCGTGTAGCCAACGCTGGCCAGGTGCGCGGTGAGCACCTCGATGTCGACCTCTTCGTTCCGCTTCAGCATGACGGCGAGGCCGGCGTAGTACTCCAGATCGAAGAGCTTCATCGCGGCCGATTCGACTGGGGTGATGAGGATATCGACGGCGCCGGTGGCAAGCTTCCACAATGCCGCTGCGCGTTGTTCCTGCACGTCGGGGTGCGGCGAAAGATTTTCGAAAGGGAGCACATCGTGCGCGGGGAAACGCACGACGCGCGCCGGGTCGACCGCTCCGGTGAGCTCGCATCCGGCTTTGAGCAACGGCTCTAGCGCCTCGGCGGCCTTGTTGTCTGAAACGACAACGATCACGGGCTGCTTGGCTGCGCGCGCCATCAGGGGCAGAAACAGGGCACGCGCTGTCGCAGTCATTCCAGACACACGCCTGCGCCCCGCACCCAGGCTAAGGTGCCTGCGAACGCGTTCAAACCCCGGGGTATGCTCCAGCTCCGCGAAAATCTCGCGGACAAACGGGAGAATCATCTCGCTTCAGTTTAGCAGTGGGAGCGCTGGATTAATGGGACGCGCTTGCGTTGCGATCGGACCGCCTGAAACTAGTCAATTCGTGGCGTGCCGCGGCGCAGAACCAGGCCCGTGATTCCGAAGAATGTGATGAGCCCGAGGGCGATGCAGAAGTAGTAGGCCATGGGATGTGCCCAGCCCGGCGAGTACTTCAGATCCTGGCCGACCCATAGCAGCAGCACGGTGGCGATGACCGTGAATTGGCCGGCAATCACCAGGAAGGTGTGTCCAAGATCGCGCCGTTTATCCAGTGCCTCCACTTGGGCGGGATTCAGGTTGCGCTCTTCGAGAGGAAGCAGGGAATTTGCCATTGACGTTCTCCTAACCGGCCTCGCG
>CAZKJB010000410.1:0-2971 GCA_964552975.1 uncultured Occallatibacter sp.
AGCCGTTCCTGCACCTGCAAGCGGCGCGCGAACACCTCGACCAGCCGCGCAATTTTACTTAGGCCGATGACCTTGCCCTTGGGAATGTAGGCTACGTGCACTTTGCCGAAGAAAGGCAGCATGTGGTGCTCGCAGAGCGAAAACATCTCAATGTCCTTAACGATCACCATCTCGTCGTAATCGACGTCGAACATGGCTCCGCGCAGAATCTTTCCCGGATCCTCGTCGTAGCCCTTGGTCAAAAAGGCAAGAGCCTTCTCGACACGCTCCGGAGTCGCGCGCAGGCCGTCGCGATTCGGATCTTCGCCCAGGCGGATCAGAATCTCGCGATACATCTCCTGGGTGCTGAAGCCGCTGAGCCCTTCGTCCGCTTCAACCGCGCGGCGGACTGTTTTCGTCACTGCTATCGGATGCGCCATTGTCTCCTATCCTTTCGACAACCCTTCAAACAGCTGAACACTCAAAGAAATTATTCTCTGTCTCTTCAACGCGAATATGGTCCAGCTCGCCGGCCGGCAACGCGTCTCTCAACAAATCGAAAATTGCACGACAAAAATTCTCTGTCGTCGGAACGTTTTCGGCAAACGCCTGATCGAGATTCAGGTTGGCGTGATCGAACCGATCAATGACCCTGTCGTGCACCGCTCGATCCAGAGCGACCAGATCGACCACCATGCCGGTCTCCGTGTCCACCTCACCGCCGATCAACACTTCGAGCGTGTAGTTATGCCCATGGCCGTTCGCGTTATTGCACTTTCCGTACGCTGCGCGGTTCTGATCAGCCGTCAATGTTTCCGCGTTCAGGCGGTGACTGGCGCTGATCATGTAGCGGCGGCCAAAGTAAGCTTTCATGCCTGACCTCGATACTCAGCGAAGATCTCCGGCGTCTCGTAAACGCGAATCCTGCTCAACTTGGCACCGCCCGCGGCCATAATGGCTGGCGCCAACCGCTGCCAAGCCGCGATGGCGATGTTTTCCGTGGTCGGAATCGCATGCTTGAAATCCGGAGTGTCGAGATTCAGGTGCTTGTGGTCATAGGCCGACAAGACCTCGCGCTCCATCACATCCTTGAGCCACTTGAGATCGACGACGAAGCCCGTTGTCTTGTCTGGCTCGCCGGCGACTGTTACCTCCAACGTGTAATTGTGACCGTGCCCGTTGCGATTCGCGCAGCGCCCAAAGATTTGCTGATTCTTTTCCGCGGACCAGGCTTCGTTCCAATAGTAGTGGGACGCGGAAAACGTGGCCCGCCGGGTCAGAAAGATCATTCCTTATCCTCACCTAAGAGATGCCGTAACTTGCGCAGTCGCTTCACATAATCAAGATCTACTTGCGTCATATCGAAAAATTGGCCGGCCGTATGCGGTCCGCTCGAAAGAGCGTTACAGAGCGCCCCAAGCACGTTATTGGCCAGGCTTCGCCCGTGCCGGTTGGATGGCCGGAATCCCTAGCCGCCAGCATAGCTCCGCCCCTTCCAGCTTACCTGTTTTAGAATCCGGTGCTGAAACCAGCTGCGATAGAGCAGGATGACGAACAACGGGAGACCAACGGGCGCCAGCGCGCAATCGAGAAACGGAAAGTTGGATTTGGCCACGCGCGCGTAAAAGCGATAGAGCGTTCGCAGCCAGAGCAACCCGAGCACCCAGCCCGCGCCAAGCCATTGCAAACCGTGCGCGCCGAACCTCGCGTTCCAAAGCTGGTAGGTCAGCACTGGCAGGCCGAAAAGAAGAAGGAAGTCGAGCGCCCGCCAAAAAGCGAGCATCAACGAATTGTCAAAGAGCAGTTTCAGGTTCTTGGACCAGCCCTCGATCATGTCGCCGGTGCTGCGGTACATGCGTGCGGAGACGGCGTCGTCAGCATAGCGAAAGCGCAATCCAACCCTGCGACGCTTGGCGAGATACGCGAGCTCCACGTCTTCCAGGACCTTGCCAGCGACACTGGGGTGCCCGCCGAGCCGGCGATAGGCCTCGCGCTCCACAAGAAGAAACTGGCCATTGGCCGCAGCGATTCGTTGTGCCGGATCGGAGACCTTGGCCGGCGGATAGGCAAGCGCCAGCTCGCAGAAGATCAGCGGCATGAGCGATCGTTGGGCAAGCCCGGTCACGATCTGGCGCGGAGAGTAGCTGAGCATACCGGCCTTGTGACGTTCTGCCTCGTGGATGGCCCGGCGCAGGTTGCCCGGCTCGTGAATCGTATCCGCGTCAGTAAACAGAAGCCAGCGGCCTCGCGCCTTCCGCGCGGCAGTCCAAACCGCATTCGCTTTGCCCGTCCATCCCGGCTCCAGCTTGCCAGCCTGCATAAGCGTTACGCCCGAAAATCCGAGGGCAATCTCGGCCGTGCGGTCGATGGAGTGATCGTCGACCACGATCAGGTCCCAATCGCGGCCCAACTCGAAGATGTCTTCAGATTGTAGGACCAGTGACTCGAGGCACGCGGCCAGGCAATCTTGCTCATTCCGCGCCGGCACAATCACGGTCAGCTCGATCAGGTGCTCCGGCTCCGGCTGGTCAAAGACCGTTCGCGGGGCTGTCTTGCCTGCCCATTCCCGCCAGTCGGGCCGTTCGATTGGGCCTTCGGCTGGATCGGTGAGCCCAAGCACCGGCTTGAAGGGCTTGGCCCCGCGACCCTCACTTGCATCAGGCATGTCGTCCCTCTGCACCCTAGGCTTCCATTTTCCTCAGCGGCGGCAGCGTCGGCACAACACCCAGGTATTTCGTACCCCAGCCACACATTGCCTCCATCACCGGGACTAGCTCCAAGCCAGCATCGCTCAGACGATATTCCACACGGGGCGGCACGCTCTCAGTTGCGAGGCGGCTTAGAATACCATCTCGTTCGAGTTCCCTAAGCTGAGCCGTTAGGACCTTTTCACTCACACCGGGTAAAAGGCCACGAATCTCCGCGAAGCGCTTCGAACCAAAAGCCAGGTGCCACACAATCAGAACCTTCCACTTCCCAGCCAGAGCATTCG
>CAZKJB010000411.1:0-2952 GCA_964552975.1 uncultured Occallatibacter sp.
GGCCCCAGGAGGCCATGGTTCTGGAGGTGCTGCGCACCGACGAGAGCTTGCAAATTGACGAGATTCTCGACCTTCTGGAGACGCAACTTACGTCCTCTGAGGTGTTTACGGCGCTTTTTGAGCTGGAAATGTCAGGGCGCGCGCGGCAATTGCCGGGCAAGAACTACGTGCGGACCCTCTGATCGAGCATTCGCCGACGTCATTCGTTGAGAGGGGCGCCAGATTTTCGGCTGGTACCCTATTTATGAATACATCGTGAGAGAGGTTGAACCTGGGGCCTCCCGGCCCGAAGGACGTTGGCGAGTAAAAGCTTTATTTTGAGAATTATTTCCTGGAAAAACGGAAGCGGTAAGCGGAGATTCCCGAACCGCGCAGGTGAAGTTTCGTTTCGAGAAATGGGAGTCAGGGACAAGAAAAATGCGGTCCGGCGGTAGAAATCGAAAGGTATTCCGTGGTAGGGTGCAACCTTTGCGGTGAGTTTTAGGCGAGGGCCGTGGCGAGCCTGGCGCATTGCGCCGGACTTGGACGACAGAAGAAAGAGACGGAAGGTCGGCAGGCGAGTCCAATGGTGCGTCGCGATGCCGCGTAAGCGAGAGGGAACCGGGTCAGAGAATGGCAACGAGCAAATCATTAGTGATCGTGGAGTCGCCGGCAAAGGCGAAGACGATCGAAAAATATCTGGGCAAGGGATTCGATGTGCGCGCCTCTGTCGGGCATATTATGGACCTGCCCAAGAACGAACTTGGCGTGGAGCTGGAAAAGCGGACATTTGAGCCCGAACTGGTGGTGTCGCCGGGCAAAGAAAAAGTTGTGGAGCAACTGAAGAAGCTGGCGGCCAAGGCTGACCAGATTTACCTTGCGCCTGACCCTGACCGCGAAGGCGAAGCGATCGCCTACCACCTTGCGCTGCAACTGGGCACCAACGCCAGAGAGAGAAAAAAGATTCACCGCGTCACCTTCAACGAGATTACGAAGAAGGCCGTGCAGGCAGCGTTCGGTCATGCGCGCGATATCGACCAGAACCTTGTGGACGCGCAGCAGACGCGTCGCGTGCTCGATCGCCTGGTGGGCTACCAGATTTCTCCGCTGCTGTGGGATAAGGTGCGCCGCGGACTTTCCGCGGGGCGCGTGCAGACCGTGGCGCTGCGCCTGATTGTCGAACGCGAGCGCGAGATTGGCGCATTCAAGCCAATTGAATACTGGACGCTCGAAGCTCTTCTCCATCCTGAGAAGCAGGCAGACCAGAAGTTCAAGGCGAAGTTCATCGGCATCGGCGGCGAGCCGGTGCGCGTTGCCAATGGCACTGACAAGGACGGCAAAGAGCAGTTCATCGCGAATTCGTTGCCCGACAAGAAGTCGATGGACGAAGTGCTGGCGGCTCTTGAAAAGGCCAACTGGTCGGTCATCTCAGTGCAGGCGCGCGAGCAGCAGCGCCGGCCGCTGGCGCCGTTCATCACCAGCCAACTGCAGCGCGACGCCGCCAACAAGCTTGGCTACAACGTGCGCCGCACAATGGGCCTGGCGCAGCGGCTTTATGAAGGCGTGGACATCGGCGACGAAGGCACGACGGGCCTGATCACGTATATGCGTACCGATTCGCCCCGCGTCGCTCCTGAAGCAATCACCGGAGCGCGTGAGTGGGTGGCGAAGCAGCTCGGAGAGAAGTATCTACCCGAGACACCAAACACCTACAAGGGCAAGAAGGACGCGCAGGACGCGCACGAGGCCATTCGGCCTACCGATGTTGCGCGGACACCGGAATCGATCGCGCGCTACCTGAGCGACGAGCAGCTCAAGCTGTACACACTGATATGGAAGCGCTTCGTTGCATCGCAGATGGTTCCCGCAGTGTACGACGTGACAACGGCCAATATCGCCGCGGTCTCGACGAAGACTGGCAAGACCTACGATTTTCGCGTAAGCGGATCGGTGTTGCGGTTTGACGGATTCCTGAAAGTCTACGAAGTGTCAGAAGACAAGAAGGACGACGACGACGAAACCGCGAACCGGTTGCCCAGCCTCGACGGCGTGAAGACGCTGGGATTGGACGAATTGGATCCCGAAGAACACGCGACGCAGCCGCCGCCGCGCTACAACGAAGCTTCGCTTGTAAAGGAACTTGAGGAGCGCGGCATCGGGCGCCCGTCGACCTACGCATCGATCATCAACACCATTCAGGATCGCGAGTATGTTGTGAAGCACGGCGGATCGCGCGGGCGCTTCTATCCCACGGAGATCGGCGTGGTGGTCTGCGACCTGATGGTGGAAAACTTCCCGTACATCTTCGACACGGCTTACACAGCCAAGCTTGAAACCGAGCTGGACGATATTGAAGAAGGCACGGAGAAGTGGACCGTTCTGCTGAACGGCTTCTACGACCACTTTGAAAAGGAGCTCAAAGTTGCCGGCAAGAAGATGCGCAACATCAAGCGGCTGGAGCAGGTGACGAACGAGAAGTGCGAACTATGCGGCTCACCGCTGGTGCTTAAATGGGGCAAGTTTGGAACCTTCTTTGCGTGTTCGGCCTACAGCAAGAAAGATCCTACGAGCTGTACTTTTACCAAGGAAAATGTTGCGGCCAAGCCGGACCTGAACACTCCTGAAGCTCAGGAGGCGGGTGACGCCGAAGAGATCTGCGACAATTGCGGAAAAGTAATGATTATGCGCCGTGGGCTTTTCGGGCCGTTCATGTCATGCCCCGACTACAACGCGGATCCTCCGTGCAAAACCTTCCGCAAGCTGAGCTCGAAGCAGCAGCAGAAACCGCCCGAGCCGACTGGCGAAGATTGCCCGGTGTGCGGCAAGGCCCTTGTCCTGCGCCAGGGAGCGTATGGTGAGTTCGTCTCCTGCTCCGGCTATCCCAAGTGCAAGTACATCAAGCAGAACTTGATTGAAGGCATGAAGTGCCCTAAGTGCGGCGAAGGCGATCTGGCGGAGCGCAGGGCGCGCCGC
>CAZKJB010000412.1:0-2915 GCA_964552975.1 uncultured Occallatibacter sp.
CGCGGCAACGCCGCACCCCAACTTCATAGGAGTTGCTATGGCTCGCAAAAGCAATCTATCTCGCCGCATCGAGCGGCTGCTCAATGATCGCGTCTTCCGCCAGGCCTTCGCCGGCAGCCGCCGCGTTCGCATCGCCTTCCTTCTTGCGCCGTTCGCAATGTTCGCGTTCACCGCGCTGATTCGCGTTCAGGCCGCAAGCCCCGCCCCTCCGGAGATGTTGGCATTCATCAATCCGCTCGACTTGCTCCCCGCAGCTGCACCCGCTCCCGCGGCAGCAGTTCCGCCTGCGGTGCATTCTGTGGCCGCTGTGGTGGCAAGTGCGGTGCAGCAGGCGGCGCCTGCAACGGCCCCGTCGCAATCGGAAGCCACTTTCGACCGGACGCTCACTGTCAACGGAAAACTCGACCTGCGCGTGACCACCGCTTCCGGCAACATCCACCTCACGCACGGCTCAGGGACCCAGGTGCAGATCCACGGGCGCGTGCATTCACGCGAGGCATCGGACGGAGCCGAGGTCAGCGCGATCGCGGCGAATCCGCCGATCGAACAGGACGGAAACGCGATCCGAATTGGCAAAGAGCACCAGCAGGGAACGAACCACATCAGCATCGACTACGAAATCGTTGCACCGGCCGACGCAGCCCTTGCGACTGAAACGGGATCGGGCAGCATCACAGACGAAGGCGTCGGACAGGCAGCAAAGCTCGAAACGGGCTCAGGAAATATTACGGCCACCGGGCTTAAAGGGGGATTCACGGCGGAAACCGGTTCGGGAAACATTGCTATCGAAAACGCCGGCGAAGGTGAATCCAAGGCAGAGACAGGCTCTGGCAGGATTGACGTGAAGGGCGCGAACGGAAGCCTCAAGGCCGAAACGGGTTCCGGCGAAATCAAGGCGGAAGGAACACCTTCTGCCGAATGGAAGCTGGCGACGGGGTCGGGAAACATTAATATTTCCGTTGGCAATGCGCCTCTCACGCTTGACGCCTCGACCGCCTCCGGCACCATCGCAGCGGATCACGGGATGGCGATGGAGACTTCCTCTGACCACCATCATGTGCATGGGCAACTGAATGGCGGCGGACCGGCCGTAAAGATCGAAACGGGCTCAGGGAACATTCACATTCAGTAAGTCTCGGCTCCCACCTTGCGGCAATTCCTGCCGCGAGGATGGGAGAGGTTCGAGACTGTACCCGCAATTTCCGGGTGAATGCGAAAGACTGAGAGCCAAATCTGCTTTACGCCGGCAGGCTGACGGGCCGCGCCTCAGTCAGCGCTTCGATAGTCTTGAGCGCATCGATGACCGCTGGCCCCACAGGCTCGTCGACCTGGACCACAGCCAGTGCCTTCACCGGCTTTGCACCAGAGCGCTCGCGGCCCAGCGTGAAGTTTGCGATGTTCACGCCCTGCTGGCCGAGAATCGTCCCGATCTTTCCGATCACTCCCGGCACGTCGAGATTCCTGCAAACCAGCAGATTCCCTTCGAGCGGCGTTTCGATGTCAATGCCGTCGAATGCGAGCAGCCGCGGCTGTTCGCCGTGAATCACGGTCGCGCTGGCGCGGCTTTCGCCCGCCGATGTGTGCAGCACAATGGTCAGCACAGTCGCAGCGCCGCCGCGATGGCTCTCTTCCTTCTCTTCGTGCACGCGTATGCCGCGCTCCTGCGCCACCGCCGCTGCGTTGATGCGATTGATGTGCTCGGAACCCTGCAGCAATCCCGCGATCGCCGCGTTGCGCACCAGCTCCGTCTTGACTTCAGCCAGAGCGCCTCCATAGACGAGGGCAATGGACTCAATGCCGCAGTTACACGTCTGCGCCAGGAACGCGCCCAGTCGGCCGGCCATATCAATGTATGGCGCCAGTTGCAAATACTCTTCGTGGCTCAGCGAAGGCAGATTGACTGCGTTCTGCACCACACCCAGCTTGAGGTACTCGCGCACCTGCATGGCAATCTGCACGCCCACGGCCTCCTGCGCTTCGGCAGTCGAACCCGCGATGTGCGGCGTCAGAATCACGTTGTCGAGACCAAAGTAAGGCGAATCCTTCAGCGGCTCCACGGCAAACACATCCAGCGCGGCGCCTGCCACCTGCCCGCTCTTGAGCGCGGCCACCATCGCCGCATCCTCGATCAGCTCGCCGCGCGCGCAATTGATGATGCGCACGCCCTTCTTCATCGTGGCCAGCGTCTTCGAGTTGATGATGCCATTTGTTTGCGGCGTGAGGCCCACGTGAAGCGTTAGAAAATCCGACTTGGCGAACAACTCCTCAACGGGAACCAGAGCAATGCCGTTTTCGCGCGCCACGGCCGCCGACACGAACGGATCGCTGCCAAGTATCTCAACTCCGAAACCGCGTGCGCGCTTGGCGACTTCCTGGCCAACGCGGCCGAGGCCGAGAATGCCCAGCGTTTTGCCGCGCAGCTCCGACCCCTGCAGATTTTTCTTCTCCCATTTGCCGGCATGCATGGTTGTATTTGCCGCGGGAACCTTGCGCGCCAGCGCGATCATGAGGCCGATCGTCAGCTCCGCCACCGCCACGGCGTTGGCGCCAGGCGTGTTCATCACCACAATGCCGCGCCGCGTGGCCGCTTCTGCGTCGATGTTGTCAACGCCCACGCCGGCGCGGCCAATCACGCGCAGCTTGGGCGCATGTTCCATCAGCGCATCGTCCACCTGCACGGCGCTGCGCACCACCAGCGCGTCGGCTTCTTTGAGTGCGGCCGGCAAACCGTCGGGCAGTTGGTCGTGCGTCTTCACTTCCCATCCCGGCTCGGCCGCAAACACGGCTAACGTCGCCGGAGAAACCTTCTCCGCTAGAACGATCTTCATCGCTTCTCCCTTGCTCTTTTCAACAGTCTCGTACTCGTCAAAGCGAATGCCCTGCTGCTCGCACAGCAAGTCGAACATGCGCACCAC
>CAZKJB010000413.1:0-2914 GCA_964552975.1 uncultured Occallatibacter sp.
GGAACAATTCCAATGCGCCCTTCCCGAACGGAATTCCGGCGATTGAAGTTCCGTACAACCAGGCGGATGTGCCGGTTTCAACGACGGTGTACCAGTCCTATTACAACTCTGGTCCGATTCCGGCCTATGCTCCCGTGGAAGGCACGAGCAATTCGACGGGCGACCGGCATGTGCTGGTTTATTTGGAGGCAGGCGGCGGAAATAATCCCGCCCTCTATGAGATGTGGCAGGGGATCTACGACCAGGGGCCGTGGACCGATTCTTCAAACGCGTTCTGGCCCAACGTGTCTGGGAATAACCTGACGACTCAGGGCGAGGGAACGTCGGATGCGGCGGGGCTCCCGGTAGCGCCGCTGCTGGTGAACGCCGATGAAGTGATCGGTACGGGCACGCCCAGCGCGCCCAACGGGGCCGTTCAGCATCCCGTCCGATTCACGCTCAACCACATGCTGAATTACTGGGTGTGGCCTGCCACCGAGACAGCGGGCGTGGGGAGTTGCACGCAAAACGGCGGAGCCACAATTCCGGTGGAATCGCAGATTTCGCAGGCGACGCCTCCGGCGAGTTGCACCATGACGGGAGCGGCTGGCGAAATCTACCGGCTCAAGGCTTCGGTGGCGACTCCCGCGTGCGCCGCAACCAGTCCGCAGGCAGCGATCATTATCACCGGCTTCAGAAACTACGGAATCATCCTGGCCGACAACGGAGATAGCGGAGGGCTCATTGGCACGCCGGACGCCCGCTGGAACGACGCGGATCTTGCGTGCCTCACAAGCCTGACGCTGTCGGACTTTGAGCCGGTGAACGTCTCAAGCCTTATGGTAACGAACGACAGCGGACAGACGAGCCACTAGCTGATCCTGTCCTTGTGCGAAATTGGGTGCCCCAGGTCCCGATTTTGAGACCTGGGAAAGCACAAGTTCAACGAGCAAGAATTTGCAGTCAGCGACCTAGTGCGACGGGGGGACGTACTCCGAAGGCAAGGCCGAGCCGGAGCCGAAGAAGAACTCTTCCATCTGCTCGACGAGAAACTGCTGGGCCTGTGGCAGCCAGGGCTGCAGCCGGTACTCGTTCAAGAGCATTTTCTGGCGCGCCACCCACTCTTCCCAAGCCGCTTTGGAGACGTTCTTGTAGATTTTCTGGCCGAATTCGGAGTCGAAAGGCGGCTCATCGAGCCCTTCCATCTCCTTCTTGAAACGCACGCAAAAGACAGTATGTGCCATTTCTGATGCTCCCAGAAGTCATTCTATTGGATGTGGGGGCGGACGGCGTGTTGCGGCAGCCGAAAACCGAATTTTCTCTTGACAAGCGGTGGCGTCGCGGTATGTTCTATCTCAGCCTCGCTTTACGGCCCGCCGCTATGAAGCCTGAGGTCCCCCAATGCACGGGCTCAGTAATTGAATGGAACAGCATTCCCGTCACAATGCCTCTTCCCAGACCTGAAAGGAGCGGTTATGACAGAACCCAACGCAGCAGGAGCCACCTCCGGACTCTCAGATGATGCCGCAAGCGGCCTCGCGTATCTCACCTTCATTCCAGCGATCATCTTTCTGGTGGTTGCACCTTACAACACGAATCCCAAAATTAAATTCCACGCATGGCAGTCGATCTTCCTCGGATGCACATGGGTATGTTTGTGGATCCTGAACATCGTCCTCGCCTTTATCCCGATCATCGGCTGGCTTCTGATGCTGGTGCTGGCCCTTGGACTGTTCATTATCTGGCTCATTTGCATCATCAATGCGTTCCAAGGCAAGAGGTTCGTGATTCCTGTTATTGGACCGCTGGCTCAAAAGCAAGCGGGGGTATAGAACGCTCTGCTTTTACCGAATGCGGCGCTGTGGGCTGATGAGCCTCAGCGCCGTTTCCCTTTTCTGAACCTTTTCTTCGTCTTTGAGGGCTGCGGGGCGCTGCCGTTCCGCTTTTTCTTATTGGCCTTCGACGGGGAATGGGCGCTGGTCCTTCCAGTTAGTTGCAACCCCTCTTCCACAATTGAGAACTGTAGCTTGCGTTCCTGGGCGAGAATACGGTCGAGGATGACCTGCACGCGATCTCCGGCGCGGAAGCGGCGCCCGGATCGCTCCCCGATGATTTCGTGGGTGTGCTCGCGCCAAATGTATCGATCACCCCGGAGGGTATCGATAGGCACGAGGCCCTCGACAAAGAGATCAGTGAGCTCGACGAAGAGGCCGTATTTGGCGGGGTTGAGGACTAAGGCCGCGAACTCGTCGCCGACCTTATCCTCCATGAAGCGAACCTTCTTCCACTCGACCAACTCACGTTCGGCGTCGGCGGCGCGGCGCTCAGCCTGGCTGGATTCGTCGGCGATCTGAGCAAGTTCCAGCTCGGGGATAGGCGGCGGAATGGAGCCGGATTTCATGGCCTTGAAAACAGAGTCAGCCCTTTGCGGCAGCCCTTCGCTGGGGTGGAACCAAGGGGAACTGAGGCGACCCTCTGCGATTGTTCCCCGGCCGGAAATGCCGGAACGCAGCAGCGCTTTGGCGATGCGGTGCACGATGAGGTCGGGATAGCGGCGGATGGGTGAGGTGAAGTGGGTGTAGGTAGGCGCGGCGAGCGCGAAGTGGCCCTCGTTGATTTCAGAGTACCGGGCCTGGCTGAGCGAACGCAGCATGAGATAACTCAGGATGCGCTCCTCCGGCTTGCCCTCTATGCGCGCGGCCAGCTTTTGATACATGCGCGGCGTAACGGCGATATCCTCGGGCACTTCAAGGGAGCGGACGGGCCGGCCGCTGCGCTGCGCCTCGCGGCGATCTCCGCGAGTCTGGAACCGTTTGACGGGAAGCGGTCCCAAACCAAGCGAATAGCCAAAACTGGCTGCCAACTCCTCGAATTGGACGACGCGCCGCGGGTCGGGCTTTTCGTGGATGCGATAGAGCGAAGGCACGCCGAGATC
>CAZKJB010000414.1:0-2854 GCA_964552975.1 uncultured Occallatibacter sp.
AGATGGTCGGACTGGCGACGCACAACTTCTGGTCGGCGGCAGTGGGCATCGTGGTCGCGGTTGCGCTGGTTCGTGGAATCAAGCGCACTAAATCGGCGACGATCGGCAACTTCTGGGTGGATACGACACGGACGCTGCTTTACATTCTCGCGCCCGCCTGCATCCTGTATGCACTTGTGCTGGTCTGGCAGGGAGTGCCGCAGAACCTCAATGCATACACGGTCGCCCATCCACTTGAGCAGCCCTCGCAGACGCAAACCATCGGCCAGGGGCCGGTCGCATCGCAGGAAGCGATCAAGATGCTGGGTACAAATGGCGGCGGATTCTTCAATGCCAACAGCGCTCATCCCTATGAGAATCCCACGCCGCTCTCGAACTTCATTCAGATTCTGTCGATCTTCATCATTCCCGCGGGCCTCACGTACACATTGGGTCGCATGACCGGCTCGCCCGGTCACGGATGGGCTGTGTTTGCCGCGATGTTCGCGCTCTTTGCGGCAGGCTTCGCCGTCTGCTACTGGGCCGAGGCGCATCCGTATAACGCGATCCACGGCGCACAGCAAGCGAGAACGGCGGGCGCCTCCGGTGGGAATATGGAAGGCAAGGAAGTGCGCAACGGTATTGCCGAAAGTGCACTCTTCGCCACTATCACCACCGATGCGAGTTGCGGCGCAATCAACGGGTGGCACGACAGCTTTACTCCGCTCGGCGGTATGGTCCCGCTTGCCAACATCATGCTCGGCGAGGTGGTCTTCGGTGGCGTAGGCGCTGGGCTCTACGGCATGTTGATCTTCGTCGTGCTGTCGGTCTTTATCGCCGGACTCATGGTGGGGCGCACTCCCGAATACCTCGGCAAGAAGATCGAATCCTACGACGTAAAGATGGCTATGCTGTACACGCTCATTTTTACGCTGATCGTTCTCACCTTCGCTGCGGTGTTCGTGCTGTTGCCGAACGTGGGGGTTTCCAGCATTGAAAACCCCGGTCCGCACGGACTTTCGGAGATTCTCTACGCGTTCACCTCCGGTGCGGGGAACAACGGATCTGCATTTGGAGGCCTGAGCCCGAACTGGTGGTACAACATCGCGATGGGCTGGGACATGCTCATCGGACGCTTCCTCATGATGATTCCCGTGTTGGCGCTGGCCGGAAATCTGGCGCAGAAGAAGAGCGTTCCGCCATCGCCCGGCACGTTCCCGGTGAATACCTCGTTGTTCACAGTGCTGCTCGTTGGCGTGGTTGTAATTGTGGGCGCACTCACATTTTTCCCGGCGCTAAGTTTGGGACCAATTCTGGAACACCTGCTGCTGCAATCGGGAAAGCTGTTCTAAACCGAAAAGAAGCCGCAAAAGGACGAGGCGAAACAGACTGTCATGGTTGAGAAAAAGAGTCTTTGGAACTCGCAAATTATTGCCCAGGCGTTGGTGGATAGCGTTCGCAAGCTCGATCCGCGCTGGATGGTCAAGAACCCCGTGATGTTTGTCGTGGAAGTGGGTAGTGTGCTTACCTCCGTACTTCTCATCGACAACATCGTGAATCATCGCGTAGCTTTCGGGTTCAATCTCCAAATCACGCTATGGCTTTGGTTCACGGTGCTTTTCGCAAATTTTGCCGAAGCCATGGCCGAGGGTCGTGGCAAAGCCCAGGCCGACACATTGCGCAAGGCCAAGGGCGAGACCATTGCCAAGCGCTACAGAGAAGACGGCAGCTTTGAAGAAGTCGTCAGCGGCTTGCTGCGCGCCGGAGACGTGATTTATGTCGAAGCGGGCAGTTACATTGCAGGTGATGGAGAAGTGATTGAAGGCGTGGCGTCTGTCGACGAGTCGGCAATCACCGGCGAATCGGCTCCCGTGATTCGCGAAGCCGGGGGCGACCGTTCAGCGGTCACCGGCGGCACGCGCGTTCTTTCGGATTGGATTAAAGTCAGGATTACGTCCAACCCCGGCGAAACGTTTCTCGATCGCATGATCGCGTTGGTCGAGGGCGCGACGCGCCAGAAGACACCCAATGAGATCGCCCTCAGCATTCTGCTTTCGGGACTCACCATCATCTTCCTGCTCGCGGTGGTCACGCTGCAGCCATTTGCGATTTACTCGAGCGCACCACAGACGGTATTCGTGCTGGTGTCGCTGCTGGTCTGCCTTATTCCCACTACAATCGGCGGACTGCTTTCGGCTATCGGGATTGCCGGCATGGACCGGCTTGTGCAATACAACGTGCTTGCCATGAGCGGCCGCGCGGTCGAGGCTGCCGGCGACGTGAATACGCTGCTACTCGACAAGACGGGAACCATCACACTCGGCAACCGGCAGGCCACAGAATTCCTTCCCGCGCCGGACGTGAGCAGCGAGCGGCTGGCAAACGCCGCGCAGCTCGCATCGCTGTCCGATGAAACCCCCGAAGGACGGTCGATTGTCGTTTTGGCCAAAGAAAAATACAATTTGCGAGGCCGCGATCTCGGCGGCATTCACGCAGAGTTCGTTCCGTTCACTGCGCAAACACGCATGAGCGGCGTGAATCTACCGGGAACACGTATCCGCAAGGGTTCGGCGGATGCCATCGCGCGTTTCCTTGAAGAGCAGGGCGCGTCGCTACCGCAAAAGGTTCGGGACCATGTTGAGGAGATCGCCCGCGCCGGCGGCACGCCGCTCGTGGTGGCTGAAAACTCGTCGGCCCTCGGCGTGATCAACCTCAAGGACATTGTGAAGGGCGGCCTGAAAGATCGCTTGGCTCGCCTCCGTGCCATGGGCATAGCCACGATCATGATCACGGGCGACAATCCGCTGACTGCTGCGGTCATCGCACGCGAGGCTGGAGTCGAAGACTTTTTGGCCGAGGCCAAGCCCAAAGACAA
>CAZKJB010000415.1:0-2833 GCA_964552975.1 uncultured Occallatibacter sp.
TGATCGACACTGCGGATGCCTCGACAGGCCAGATTTTGACCACCGACGAAGTGCAAGACCTGCCCAGTGACGGCCGGTCGCCGCTCGGTTATGCGCGTATCGAATATGGCGCAGTGGTCAAGGGGAAACACGCTTTGGGCGGCGCATCGCCGGTAAGCAACAGCACCGTGGATGATTTTTCGCTAGGCGGCGGCAACTCTTCCTCGAATGAGCTGCTCCTCAATGGCGTCCCCAACATGCAAGACAGCGGCCGCACCGCCGGCTTCAGCCCCGAGCTCGATGCCGTGAATGAAGTCCGCGTCGACGTTTTTGGCGCCAACGTCACTTATGGCGACACATCGGGCGGCACCGTAAACATCACCACCAAGAGCGGCACCAATCAGTTCCATGGATCAGGGAGCTGGTTTTACCAAGCGGCCGGCTGCTCCGGCCTCAGCGGAAATTTCGTGAGCCGCTCGGCGAATAACTGCGACTGGTTTGCCGCGCTGCCCTATACCACTCCTGTGGGAAAGGCCCCGCCACCAGCCACTCACGAGAACCAGATCGGCGCCACAATCGGTGGCCCCATTTGGATTCCCAAGATCTTCGACGGCCACAACAAGCTTTTCTTCTTCTACGCGTATGAGACCTATCGCGGCCAGCAGCCTCCAACACAGACCATCGGCTCGGTGCCGACGGATGCCGAACGCAGCGGCGATTTTTCGGCACTGCTCGGATTGGGCGCCGCGTATCAGCTCTACAACCCGTACTCGGCTGTGGGAACGACGTCCAGCTACACAAGATCCGCGATTCCCGGCAATAAATTCTCGAATGCAGGATTAGCCCTGAGCCCGATCGCAACAGCTTATCTCGCATTGGTCCCGCATGCGAACTACTCCGGCCCGACCACAACCGCTGACGGCCAGAACAATTACTTCACCTTCACGCCCACGGACCAGGACTACCGCTCGCACATGGGCCGCATTGACTACAACCTCAGTACCAGGGACAAGATCTTTGGAACTGCGCAGCGCAGCCGCTACCTGGTTACCGCCAGCAACTATTTCCATAACGCGCTCACAGGCACGCACTCCGATCAGATCATGGCGGGCGGACAGGTGGAAGAAATCCACACCTTCTCGCCGACCCTGTTCCTCGACACGCGCGGCAGCGTCACGCGATATGACAATGCCAACGGCGTCTCCAGCGGCGGCATCAGTCCCAGCGCCGTTGGGTTCCCGGGGTACCTGGCTCAGAATGCTACGACTGAAGCGCTTCCTGTAATCGGCTTCACCGACGCAACCAACCCGCTGGGCTACAGCAATGAGCCCGGATCGTTTGAGAACTTCGACACCATTCAGCTATTCACCACGATCACCAAGATTTATAAGTCGCACACCTTCCTGGGCGGCATCGATCTCCGAGCCTACAAAGGTTCCTACCTAACGCCGGGATATGCCGACGGCCAGTTCACGTTCACCAAAGCCAACGGCAATCCAGTTGCGGCCAGCAACACGGCTGCTCCTGCAACATTCGGCAGTGCTTTTGCTCTCTTCATGCTGGGCATTCCCACTGGCGGCCAGCAAAACATCACGCCCGCGTTCCAATACAACAGCTTCCTCAACGCGTTCTTCGTCCAGGACGACTGGAAGGTAAAACCAAATTTCACCGTGAGTGTAGGCGCCCGCTTCGAGCACGAGATTCCGGTGAACGAGAGCCAGAATCGCATGGTCAACGGCTTCAATCCAACTGCCATCAACGAAGCAACAGCACCCTCCGAGACTGCCTACGCAGCGCATCCCAGCTCATTGCTGCCGGCCGCGTCGTTCCTGCCCGTCGGCGGCGCCACCTACGCTTCGCCCAGCAATCGCTACCCCTACCACGTCGCTCCTTTCTATGTAAGCCCTCGGCTCGGCATCACCTGGTCCCCGGACTTCACTCGTGGCAAGGGCGTGGTGCGCCTCGGATACGGCATCTACGACAACCCCTACAACGACTACAACCAGGGGCAGACCTACGGCTATTCCGCGACAACCGCCTACGTGCAGACCAGCAACAGCGGCATCACAAACGGCACCATGGCCGACCCTTTCCCAACCGCAACCAATCCCATTCAGCAGCCCACAGGCAACATCCTCGGAGTCAACGCGAGCCTCGGCGCAAAGATGGTCTATTACTCGCCGATCATCAAGGTGCCTTACTCTGAGCGCCTCAGCGCCGATGTGCAATATCAGATCGGCAATACCATTCTGATCGATCTCGGCTACCTTGAAAATCACCAGGTTCATCTCTCGTATAGCAATACTGTCGATGCGATACCGCTGCTGCCCTACCTGAGCCGCTCGCAGTACTACGATATCGCCGCAACCAACCTGCTCACGGGCTCCACGTACACAGGGGGCCCCGCGACCACCAACATTACCAATCCCTTTAAAGGCGTCGCAGGAATGACCGGCAGCAACGCGACTTCCTCCACAATCGCTCCCACGACATATCTCGAAACCTTCCCCGAGTTCAATTCCAGTTCAGTCACGGAGCAGCTGATTCCAGGCTCCGAATCCAACTACAACGCACTCAATGCCCGGGTTGCCAAGCTCATGGGGCATGGACTGACATTGAACGGCGTCTTCGAGTGGTCGCGCCTGCTCGGCACATTCAATCAGCTCAATCCTGGCGACGTCCTCAACTACGGCGAGACAACGTCGGACTATCCCTTCCATTTCGCCGGCTACGGAACATACCAGATCCCAATCGGCCGCGGCCGTCAATTCCTCGCGAATGACAACCGCATCCTCGATGGCTTTATCGGAGGATGGCAGATCTCGCCGATCTACCAGTTCCTCTCGGGAACTCC
>CAZKJB010000416.1:0-2831 GCA_964552975.1 uncultured Occallatibacter sp.
GCCAACTCCAGCGAATTCGATCCCGCCACGCAGCACCGCGTGATCTATAAGCTGCGCGAACTGCTTGGCGTCGAAGAGATGGGCGGCACCATGCGCCTGGGCGCGTGGACCTGCAACCTGCAGCCCGATTCGCTCGCATCAAAAGCCTACGGCGGAGCCACTGAGATCAGCGAGCGCCATCGCCACCGCTACGAATTCAACCGAGAGTACGAAGCGCTCCTCACTGGCGGCGGCCTCAGTATCAGCGGTACCACGCCCGACGCAACCTACGTCGAAATCGTCGAAATCCCCGCTCACCCCTACTTCCTCGGCTGCCAGTTCCACCCCGAATTTAAGTCCAAGCCTCTCGAGCCGCACCCGCTCTTCCGCGAGTTCATCATCGCTAGCTACAAGAACCGTTTGCTGCGCGAGGGAACTCGAACGCAACAGGCCTCCACGCTCACCACCACATTGTCATCCTGAGCCGCCAAGGCGCAGCCGAGGGAATCGAAGGATATGGAGCTGGCTTTTCGTAGTCCTACGCCAGCACGACCGCCCCCTCAACCCTCCCCGCCAGCGCGCGATCAAACGTCACGAGAGGCATTCCCATTGCAGAGCTGAAGGCCGCAAGATATGCATCGGCCCAATCCTTGGGCGAAGCCTGTTTTGCCGCAGTCGCCGAGCGGAAGATTGAATCCAGCCCCGCAGGTTCGTCGGCAAACTCAGCCCCGGCAGCCTCGATCCATCGGTCGTAGGCCTCCCAGGCTTCAGCCTGTGTCAGAGTGCCTCTGCCCATTACACTCTGCGTCGTCAGCAGACGCAGCAGGCCCATCTGCGTGAACCGGCAAAAAACAAGCGTCGTCTCGGCAGGCGTCTTCGTGTACCAGTCCCACGCGGGTTTGAAGTGTGCGTGGTCCTGTGTGCTCAACGCGAGCCAGACATTCACATCAAGGAAAACCGATGACGTCATAGATTTGCTCATTATCGATTCTGATCGAGCCCGGGGCGTAAGACTTCAAAATGGGTTTGGTAAGCCGGCGAACCGGCTTAAGCGCGGGACAGTGAATCTCGTGCAGAATTCCGCGCAGGGCAATTGAACGCACCGTTTCCCCCTCCGTGGCCGCCTTCACCTTCAGCTTGCGATACACATCGTCCGGAATGTCCAGTGTCGTTCGCATGTTTCCATATTAGCATATTTATGTATCCCGCTAGGAATTATCTAACTAGCTCTGATCCAACAGTTTATCCAGAAAGCCCCATCGCAGGTTTCGAAATCCACCGCCCAGCCTTCGCATTTTCCCCAAAGATTCACTCCATTTCCAACAACCCGTCAAGCGAACTCTCCGGGAATCCCGTCTACTTACAGGGACGCGGGTTTTTCACGTTCGGAATTCGGTGAAAAAATTGACCTGTTTCACCGGTCCGGATACGTCCCTTTCGAGTCCAGAACGCGTCTTATGGACTGGTCCGGTACGCGGCTGCAGAAAGCCACAAGTGGGTTATTGACAATGTTTTCTCTGCCGTCCTATCGTGTCTAAGTTTTTGGGAATGAAAGGAAGGAATTCGAAAATGGTCGCCTATTTCCAGCTTCAGCCTGCTGAAGCGGATCTGCAAGAATTGGCAGAGCAATATTGGAAGAAAGCCGGAGAAAAAGAACACGAGCTTGAAACGGCAGCGTTCGAAGCCGGAGAAGCCATTCGCAACGGAGATTATTCGCTGGCAAACCTCGAAGCGATTGTGCGCTGGAAGTCGGAGCGCCTCGTCCATTACCTCATCGGCAACAGCAACGAGAAGATCCGGCGCGTCCTGGCTGTCGCCGCCTCGCCCACTTCCTCAACCGAGTCGGCAGTCAGGGCCCTTCTAGAGCTCCACGGAGTCGATATCACCGTAGCCTCGGCCATTTTGGCCGCAATCGATCCTGAGCGCTACACGGTTCTCGACTTCCGCGCCCTTGAGGCCCTCGGGCATGCGCCCCACGACGTGCACTTTTACGAGGAGTATTTGGCTTTCTGTAAGCGCCTGGCCGAGAGCAACATCGTCCGGCCGCAAAGCGAACTTCCCGCGCCCACGCCCTTGCGCACGATTGACCGTGCACTCTGGGAGTGGTCGCGGAGCCACACTGGCTGACGCTCGGCGGGGCCTCAAGCGCCTCCGAACCCGACCCTTGCGGCACTCTTGGACCCAACGGGCCTGTGTTCATCCCAGGTCCCGAGTTCGCGTCGAGGTGTCTTCACGATCCTCGACCTACGACCCGCCACTCACAATCCCCACCCTGCCCCTAGTAGAATTCCCTTCGTGAGCAACTCCTTTGAAATCGGGCCGGTGCAAGTGGGTGCGGGCCGGCTTTTCCTCATCGCTGGACCCTGCGTCATCGAGTCCGAAACCCACGCGCGCACCATGGCCGAGGCCATCCAGCGCATCGCCGCCGATCTTGGTATCCCCTTCATCTTCAAAGCCAGCTACGACAAAGCCAACCGCACCAGCGTGAAGAGTTTTCGAGGGCCTGGCCTGGCGGAGGGCACGCGCATTCTTGGCCGCATCGCTAAAGACACCGGCCTGCCCGTCCTCACCGACGTTCACGAGCCCGCCCACTGCGATGTCGCCGCCGAAGCTGTCGACGTCCTCCAGATTCCCGCGTTTCTGTGTCGCCAAACTGACCTGCTGGTGGCCGCCGGCAAAACAGGCCGTGCCGTAAACATCAAAAAAGGCCAGTTCGTCGCGCCCGGCGATATGAGCCACGGCGTCGAGAAAGTCCGCTCCACGGGTAATGAGCGCGTCTTCCTCACCGAGCGCGGCTCTTCCTTCGGCTACAACAATCTGGTTGTCGATTTCCGCTCGCTCGCCATCATGCG
>CAZKJB010000417.1:0-2830 GCA_964552975.1 uncultured Occallatibacter sp.
CGAGAAAACCTTGGTCGCGGATGTTCCTGTCCCACTGCCGCGCGAATTGCTCGTGCTGCTCGTAGAGGCCGGGAAGGAAAGCGTAGTTCTCTCCGTCCCGATAGCGCGAATACTGCTCGACGCCTAGATAGTCATTCCTGAAATAGAAGCTGGACAGTCCCAAGCCGCAGAGCGGCGGTTTCGACAACTCGAAACACATCTCCGGGTCGCGCATCAGGTCGCCGTTCTGTTCGCCGTAATGCACAACGGAAATCGAAGGCAGATTCAACGGCCCCGGCTCCGGCGTGGCCTCGATGACAAGGGCCATGTAGGGCGGATTCTCGATCTTGAGGTACAGAGTGGGCCGGAAACCACCGGCCCGCTCAAGAATGCGAAGGATGGTCTGCATTACGCCACCTCCGCGATTGCGTCCTGCGCCTCCGGCGAAGATGCCGAAGGCGCATTCTGTGTGGTGACTGACTCCCCGGTAATGGCGTCGAGAATCACCGCAGAGGTACGCTGCACGACTTCAAGGCTTTCAGCCAAAAGCGCCGCGTTTCCCGCGTACATCTGAATGTAGTCACTCGACGCTTGGCCCATCTCAAGGCCGATAGCCTGGCCTACGATGAAGGCCACGGCCTCGGCTTCCGTCTCGCGCACGGTAGCGGTGGTCATGGTGCGTCGGTCACTTTTGTGCAAAAGTTCGTGACCCGCCTCATGGACCAAAGTCACGAATTCCTCGGCCTTCGACTGGCCCGGCAGCAAGGTAATCTTGCCGCCGTAGCTGACGCCGAGCGCGGGTGCGATATTCTCGCTGTATTCGAGGGCGATATTCTGCGAATCGAGAAAAGCAATGAGCCGGTCCCGGTGTCCGCCCACGTCGCCGGTGATTGAGTGCTCGAAGTCGGGCAGGTCCGCTCCCTCGGTCTGCGCCACATCTTATCTCGTGATTTGCGGCCGAGATTTTATCCGCTCGATCGGGACCGCGAAATGGTTTACTTTCCGATGGCAGCCGGAGAAAATGGCTGCTATGTCGATCTACAGCGTCCAGAAAACGACCGGAGGGCTGAGCGCTTCGTTTCGCGTTTGCGATGCAGCAGGTGGAAGCGTTGCATCATGCGATCAGTTTCTGACTGAGCTGAGCCAGCGCGATTGTTCTGTCTACACACAGCGTGCCTATGCCATCGGTCTCGCGCATTTCTTCAACTGGCTCAGTCGTTCTGGCGTGGATCCAGACCAGGTGACTCGCCAGATTGTGGGCAACTACATCCTCGAGTTCTCTCGCGGCAGCAAACAGGGCGCAGTGGTCTCGCGGTCTGCTAATATGCCGCGACAGGCGCGCACCATCAACCACCGCCTCAGCGTGCTCGCGTCATACTTCGATTACTGCATTCGCTGCGATACGGAAGATCGCCAGGGAACGTGGAATGGCCGTATCAACCCAGCTAGTGGCAACCCGATCGCTGAAGGACCTCGTCACGGCATGGTTGGACGCGATCTGGCACCGCATAAACAACAGCATGATGGATTCCGCCGGCGGACACCTCACACCCTTCCCCGGCGCCTTGAACCAAGTGAGATTCAGAAGTTGATTGACACCGCGGCCTCCTGGCGAGATAAGGCGATTCTGACGTTGCTTAGCCGAACCGGTCAGCGCATCGGCGACTGGAGCACGATAGCCGGTCGGCATGGAATTTTGGGCATGACGCTGGAAGATCTCGACCGCAAGCGGTACACGATCACGGTGCGCCTGAAGGGTGCGCGCGATGAGCACCGTGTGCCGGTGACTGACGACTTCTGGCCGCTGTTGGATAAGTATTTAAGTACCGAACGCCGCACTTCAGCCGATGCCAGCGCTCTCTGGGTCGCCGCGCGCAAAGGGCTCGGCAAGCCTCTCTGTTACGCCAGTTTTGAGTCTTCGTTGCGCTACATAGCCCGCAAAGCGGGCGTTCGTGTGCATCCTCATTTGTTCCGCCACACCTTGGCGCAGGGAGTGCTCGATGCGACTGGCAACATCAAGGTCGCACAGGAGATTCTTGGCCATTCCCACCTGACCACAACTACTGACCTCTATATGAAGGTCGATCAGAGCGCGATGGTGAGCGCACTGGCTCAAGCCAAGGCCAGCAGTGATCGCTCTATGAGAAGCGCACCGTCATTGCCGGCAACTCAGTATGCCTTTGCCTACGACGATGAAACGATCTCGGAACTGGAACGCGCCATTGCGCAAGCTGCCGGTGTCGAGCCGGCCAATGGAGATTCTTGATGTCAAGAAGAGCATCCTCCGCGCTATGCCGCGCAGGTCGTATTGACCTGCGCGGCGTCCATGGCGATGTGGTTGATAAATTCGGCGGCACGTTGTGCATGGGCTGCCGCGGTAAACACTGCTCGATTGTCAGCCGCCAGCACTTTCAGCCAGCTTGCTATATAGGATGCATGATCCTCGCGCGGTTCAAGAGCCAGGTCCAGATCGGCGCACAGGAACGCAGCCCCGAGTTCGGCTACCAGTTCTTCGATTGCGTAACCTTCGCTCCCGAACCGATGACCGCCGAAGTCACGGTCAAGCCGGCTCTTGTTGCCTGTCCAGTGAGTAAATTCGTGAGCCAGCGTCGCGTAGTAGCTATCGGCGTCCTGGAAGCTCTCGAACGCCGGCATCTGGATTGCATCGGTAGTGATGCTGTAAAACGCGCGGTTGCCGCCGTGCCGGATGGTTGCGCCCAGGGCAGCAAAGAAACTATCCGCGTGCGCGATGCGGGCTACAGGGTCGAGCGACGGAGCGGCCTTCGCGTAATACGTTTCCGGCAGACCATCGATCTGCTCGACATTGAAGACAGTGTAGCCCTTCAGGAAC
>CAZKJB010000418.1:0-2794 GCA_964552975.1 uncultured Occallatibacter sp.
TCCAACATTGGTACCTCCTCAGGAAATAGCAAAATGACACCCCCAATTAATGCAGCACGTGCGGTACCAATTCCGCTAACAGCTAAGTTGCTGAGCAGCGATGTTTTCGAGAGGAAGTCTTCGAAAACTACAAGGCAAGAGTTCCCGCCTGCATGGAATTCTTACGCAGCGAAAGGACAACGAATCCCACGAAAGTGTTACGAGGTACGAGCGTCTCTAAACGCAGGCGCCGTCTTCCGAGCGGTGTCGGGTGCCGCGTTTTTCTGGTTTGTTGCGAAGGAATTGCGCTTGAGATTTTGAGCCGTTGGATTGCAGCGCACAGCCGAGTAAGGCCGCAGCTTCGCCTCCCGTTGCTATCATTGCAAGCATGCCATCAAGTCGCGTTCTGCTTGCGTCTATGGTTCTCTTGATCGGTCCGTTCGGCAGCCAATCGGCAGTCGCGCAAACAAAGCCTGCCGCGGCGCCTCCGCAGGCCGCCCCCGTCCAGGTCCCGTTCGTCGGTTGCGCATCCGACGGCCAGGTCGGGCCGCTCAAAGCGCCAACTGGCCCGGGCAGAGCGTTCGCGATTCCCAGGGCATTCGTTCAGCGGCTCGCCTACTACAAAGCGGAGTATGGAATTGGCGTGCTCGCGCCTCGTGGCTGGCACTTTTTTTCGACCTATGGTTCCGATGGAAGCAATTTATTTGTAAGCCCGGACCCCATCAACCCGAAGGCCCCATTTACAACCGATTGGAAAGGGCTCTCAGGTGAGGCAATTGGAGTGTCAGTCTCCCTTGGCGGCACATCCGGAAGGTTTCAAGTAGCCCAAATCATCATGCGGGTCTTTCCGGCCTACGCGGCATTTGCCAGGAATGTAATCGCCGAGGGAGTTGAGCCAGCAAGTTCGTTTCCCTCCGGCCCCTACCCGAATGACAAACTCACATACCGCGGCAAGAACATCGTGGAATTTGAAACCCCCGCGAATGCTGAAGGGCTGGGAACCAATTCGCGCCTGCAAAGCGGCGCGGGTCCGATCGATGGCGTCGCCATTGTCTCCGGAGCGGATACGGATCTGACGCAGTTGTCGGCGCGTCTCAAGGATAACGACCGCGACCTGACCCAAACCATCGTCAGTCAGGTTGAGCTCGAAGCATCAGCCTCCCAAACTCAATAGAGCCCGACAGAGAAAAGCTGAAGAATCCTGTCGTCCCACTCTGTGTGGTATCGTGCGTAAGTAAATTCCACCGACTTCGCAACTAAACGGAGCTCGAAACCCTCGCATGAAGATCGCAATCCAAGGTGAGCCCGGCTCCTTCAGCCACGAGGCGGCTCTAAAGCTCGTTCCGGGCGCTGAGATCCTTCCGTGTTCGCTCTCGCTCGAAGTTTTTCAAGCGCTTTCCAGCGGAGCAGCCGATGCCGCCGCAATTCCCATCGAGAACAGCCTTGCGGGCTCGGTCCTGGAGCATTTCGATCTCCTGCTCACCCACGATGTGAAGGTCGTGCGGGAGACGCTGCTGCGCATCCGTCACAATCTCATCGCACTTTCCGGCGTATCGCTCGAAGAGATCAACCGCGTCTATTCGCATCCCGTTGCGCTGGCGCAGTGCAGGCTCTACCTCGCCGCCCACCCGGCCATGAAGTCCATTGGCTTTTACGACACAGCGGGCAGCGTGAAGCAACTGGTGGAGCAACGCGACCGGAACGCGGCGGCCATTGCCAGCGAGTCGGCGGCACGACACTACGGCGCGCAGATTCTCGCCGCCAGCATCGAAGACAGCCCGGAAAACTACACGCGCTTCTTTCTCGTGCGCCGCAGTGCCGATGCTGAAATCGATCTCCAGGCGAACAAGATCAGCATCGCCTTTTCTCTCGAGAATCGTCCCGGCTCGCTGGTGGCGGCCCTTAGCGCGCTGTCGGCTATGGGCACCAACCTCACCAAAATCGAGTCGCGCCCAGTGCAGGGCAAGCCGTGGGAGTACGTCTTCTACGTCGACTGCCAGATTTGCGCTCCAAGGGAGGGGACCCGCGCCCTCGACGCTCTGCGTCCCCATTGCGGCATGGTCAAGGAATTGGGCCGCTACCGCGAAGCACGCGGACTAGTCAGCGCGAATTCCTGACGGACAGCCCATCGAACAAGTCAGCAGAAACAGAAAGGGACCGGCCTCAGCCGATCCCCTTGTTCCCTCGATCCCTGTTCTTAGAAGTGGTATGCCACGCCGACCGTCGGGTTGCTGATGTTGTACCAGCGGTTGGTGGTGAACTGGGAATCGCCGAAAGTCGGCACCTTGGTCACCCATCCGCGATACTCCACGCGGATGTCAAAACTCGGGCTGATCTCGTATGCGAACCCGGCGCCATAAACGCCACCGACTTGCGTCTGCTGTTTCACATCGAGATTGGTGGTGCCGGAGTTGACGATGGGCAGGAAAATGAACCCTCCCGGGCCGGCCTCGACAAACGGATTGAAATTCTTGAAAACAAAGGTGCGGACGTACGCGGCCGAGATCTCCTGGGTGCGCGTCAAAACCTTGTAGTGGTTGGGATTGACGAAATACCCGATGCTGTTCTGGTAGGTGATACCGTAGTTGGCTTCAAGCGCGCTCGACGGTGTAAGCATGAAGCGGTAGCTGGCCAATATTCCGTAGGCTGGGGTGGAGTTCACCTGCACCGTCGTGGAAGAGGCCATGAACGGCTCGATCAACGCGGTTCCGCTTAGGCTAACGTCCTGCCGGCTTTCCTGGGCGCGACCTGCGGCCACGAACACGGCCAGCAGAAAGACTACAAAGGCGATCTTCTTCATTCGATCCTGATCCTC
>CAZKJB010000419.1:0-2794 GCA_964552975.1 uncultured Occallatibacter sp.
TTCAGGGAACTGAGCTCGTAGTGCTGAGCGCATGCGAAACGGGATTGGGCGGGCAAAGCAACGGCGAAGGCGTATTTGGATTGCGGCGCGGGCTGCAGGAGGCAGGCGCCGACGCCGTGATGATGAGCATGTGGTCGGTTCCCGACCAGGAGACGCAGGAACTGATGGCGCTCTTCTACCAAAAATGGCTCGGCGGTATGGATAAGCCTGAAGCGCTGCGCCAG
Organism: uncultured Occallatibacter sp.; assembly: GCA_964552975.1. Lineage (GTDB taxonomy): Bacteria > Acidobacteriota > Terriglobia > Terriglobales > Acidobacteriaceae > Telmatobacter. The sequence continues at coordinate 225 of CAZKJB010000419.1, forward strand.
GCCCAGCTCGCGGAGCGCGAGACCGTCCGCAAACGCTACGGAAAAGACCTGCCCTTCTACTGGGGCGCATTCGTCATGGTGAGCCGGTGAGAAAAGCAGGGAGCACGGCTTTAGCAGGGCCAATTGGCTCCGCCATTTTACTGAAACTGTCATCCTAAGCGGAGCGCGCCCGGGGCCCCATCGCCGCCATGGTGCTCAATACTGTCATCCTGAGCGGAGCGAAGGATCTGCGGTTGCCCTTCTCTTCACCGGCGCGAAACGATGGAATCCCAGCTTTGTGTCAGGGCACGACTTTAGTCGTGCCGCAAAAACCTCAAAATCATTCCGGGGCTTTAGCCCCTGGCGGGATGACTGATTCCTCTCTTGCGAGGGTGCCCCCGGTCCCTCGCACTTGGGGACCGGGGATATCACGAACCGAAGCCCATCACACGTTGCTCGATCCTTTCGCGCCGGTAGCGAAAGGGTGGGAATCCACAAGTCCGAACTCCCAACAACCCTCCGTAGACCGGTCTCTCGCCCTCCGGAAGTCCGATTACACTTGTATGTGCGTACACGGTTCCCCAGACATCCGGTTGACAACGGGCGCCGGTTCCTGTACTTTGCAGTGTAAAGTGAATCGGACATGCGTGATCTGAACAAAGCGCTGGGCGACATCAGCAGCATTCGGATGCAACTGGCGCGGAGCACGGACTTTCGCGGCTATGGCCCCATGACCCTCGGCGCGACGGGGATTCTGGCGATTGCGGCTGCGGCCATTCAGGCGCATTGGTTGCCCGATCCGGAGCATCATCTTCCGGCATACCTTGCCACATGGATTTCAACGGCCATCGTATCTGCCGCGCTCATCGCCGTGGAAATGTTCGCGCGCACAAGGCGCATCCACACCGGCATGGCCGACAAGATGATCTGGATGGCCGTCGAGCAGTTTCTGCCTGCGGCTGCCGCAGGCGGCCTGATCACGTATGCGCTCGCGCACTACGTGCCGGCGGTCTCGTGGATCCTGCCGGGGTTGTGGCAGGTGATTTTCGCGCTCGGCGTATTTTCATCTTGCCGGTTTCTGCCTCGGCCCATGATCTTCGCAGGCGTGTGGTACTTGTTCGCAGGGCTGTTTTGCGTTTCGCTCGGAGATGCGCGCGCATTTTTGCCGTGGGCGATGGGCGTGCCCTACGGGGCGGGCCAGTTGTTGGTCGCCGGAATTCTTCTCTACAAGGCGCGGGAGGCGAGAGATGAAGCCTAAGTCTGAATCGGCCGAAGGCCGCTTTGCCTACGAGGGTCTTGATCGCGTGATTCACGAGCGCGCGCGCCTCAGCGTGCTCACGTCTCTCATCACGAATCCAAAGGGGCTGGCGTTCAACGAATTGAAGGAGCTTTGCGCGCTGACCGACGGAAATCTAAGCCGGCATCTGCGCGTGCTGGAGCGGGCAAAGATGGTTCAGATTGCGAAAGGGCAGGATAAGAACCGGTCGCTGACCGTCTGTCGCATTACTGCCTCAGGGCAGAAGCGCTACCTGGAATATCTGACAACGCTCGAGCAGGTGGTGCGTGATGCAGCGAAGGTGACGGAAAGTGCAGCGGCGCCGAGTATCGTCGCACCGATGACAGCATCAAGGGCTTAAAATTTTTGGAATCTCGCTTTGCAGCGCAAAGTAAAGATGGAATGAAATGCCGGATAGAAGCGGACAAGGCCTGCACGTGGCAATCATCATGGACGGCAACGGTCGCTGGGCCACCCGGCGCGGATTGCCGCGCGTGGTAGGCCACCGCGCAGGGCTCGGCGCGGCGCGCCGCATTGTGGAGCGCGCAGACGAGATCGGCATTCGCTGCCTGACCCTTTACGCATTCTCTTCGGACAACTGGCGGCGGCCGGCGTCTGAAGTCGCCGGCATTTTCTGGTTGCTACGTGCATTTCTGCGCATGGAGACTGTGCGCCTGCGGGAGCGTGGGGCGCGGCTCAAAGCGATCGGCCGCCGCGATCGATTGCCCGCCGCCACGCTGCGTGCGATCGAGATGGCAGAAAACGCGACAGTCGGTGGGCGCGGCCTGCATTTGCGCGTGGCGATCGATTACTCATCCCGCGACGCCATTGCTCGCGCTGCCAATGGCTTACTTTTGCGCAACCCGCCGCTTTCGCCCGATTTGCTGTTGCCAACAATGTCCCAGGCTCTGACAGCGGAAGATGGCGATGTTGATCTGCTGATACGCACTGGCGGCGAGATGCGGCTCTCGGATTTCCTCTTGTGGGAGTCAGCTTACGCGGAGCTCGTTTTTACCGAGCGGATGTGGCCCGAATTCGCTGCGGGCGACCTGGATTCCGCGCTCGAAGAATTTGCGCGGAGAGAGCGGCGATTTGGCGGCGCGACATCAAAGGTTGAAATGGTGCCCTGAAGCCAGCTCAATGATGCGCAATGCTGCCTTCACGAGCCAACTTGGCCCGTTGAAACGCTGTTTCGGGTAATTCTGAGCAAACCTTTCGCAGATTTCGTAACCTTTTGCGGTTCCATTTGCACGCAATTCGCAACTATTTCCGGTTCGTGCCGCACAGAATCCTAACCTTTCAGGCGAACCTTTCG
>CAZKJB010000420.1:0-2769 GCA_964552975.1 uncultured Occallatibacter sp.
GACCCGCGACACGCCCTACAACACGTATCTCCATGCCGGGCTGCCGCCGGGGCCCGTGGCGAATCCTGGAATTCCCTCACTGCGCGCCGCCATGAATCCGGCGAAGACGAACTATCTCTACTTTGTGGCTGCCGGCGCCGACGCGCAGGGTCATTCGCTTTTTGCCGAGACTCTCGACGAACATAACCGCAATGTGGCGGAATACCGCAAGGCGCAGAAGAAGGCCGGTGTGCGATGAAGTTTGTTTGTCGTGACTCGCGCGCCCGTATCTCCCGCATATGTGGATTTGCTCTAGCGCTGGCTCTTTCGCTTGTGCTTTCCGGATGCTCCTACTTCATCCCCACCAAGCGCCATCTCCCCGTGCCCAAGGCTCCGGCGATTACACAGACCGTCTCGCCAGAAGACCTGGTAAAGCAGGTCAATGCGCGCTGGGATGCACTGAATACTCTCACGGCCAAGGTTGAAATCTATGCCACCCAAACCAAAACTGGAGCTGGCGTGGCTACAGATTTTCCTTCCTGCAGCGGATATATCGTGATGCGAAAACCCAAGATGCTGCGCGTGCTGGGAAAGTATTTCGGAGTGACCATCTTTGACATGGCCAGCGATGGCAACCTCTTTACACTCGTCATTCCTTCAAAGAACACAGTGATTAAGGGTTCGAATACCATGACCGCGAGGTCGGATAACCAACTGGAAAACCTGCGTCCGGATTTCTTTCTGGATGCGATCGCAGTGCGCGGCCTCGATCCCGACAACGAATATGTGGTGACTTCCGATACCGAGACCGTGGCGGATGCAGCGAATAAACATCTCTATATCGAACCGGAATACACTCTGAACGTGGTCCGTCAGAAAGGCGGCCGCGAACTTCAGGGTGTTCGCACCGTCACCTTCCATCGCGATGATATGCTGCCCTACGACCAGTATGTCTACGACAAGGATGGAGCGCTGGAAACGCAGATCTTTTACAGCAGCTACGTTCAATACAGCGCCGGCAAATACCCCTCGAAGGTGACCATCAAGCGCCCGCAGGAAGGTATTCAAATTGTGCTCAATGTTGAAGCCGTGCATGAAAACGTGCCCGCTCCCGACGACCAGTTCCAGGTGACGATCCCCAACGGAGCCACGATCCGGGAGCTGAAGTAACACGACGAGAACGCCGGCCGGAACCAACCAGCAAGCAATCCCATTGAGTCGCGGAGTTTGAGCCACGGAGAAAGACGCATGCGAGCAAGCGCCATCGAGTTTCGTCTGCGGATGCTGATCCTGGTCGCCATCGCCTTCATTGGCGTCTGGGCGCCCTGGGTCGGGCCATGGGACATTGGGAGCCGCATCTCCACGCTCGAGTGGCTGGCTCTTGAAATCAGCCGCACCGGTTGGGTGAGCTTTACCGTAGCCACGCCCCTCGTTATTGTTTTCGGTGCGATGCTTGCCGCCGTGGGAATGGTTTTGCGCGTGTGGGGTGCGGCTTACCTTGGCTACAGCACAGTGCATCATGCCGACATGCAGGCTGGCGCCGTGATGGCCGCTGGACCCTATCGCTATGTGCGCAATCCGCTCTATCTGGGTGGCTGGTTCATGTTTGCCGCCATTTCGCTACTGGTTACGCCCAGCGGCGCGCTCTTCATCATGGCGTTCGCCATCTTTTTTCAATTCCGCTTGATCCTGGGCGAAGAAGCATTCCTTGACGGCCAACTTGGCGAGCCTTATCGCGAATATCTCCGAGCCGTGCCGCGTCTCATTCCCCGTGTCCATCCGAACCTGCCGCAGGCCGACGCAAAGCCGCACTGGCTCACTGCCGTGCTTACTGAAATCATGCCGATCGGCACCTTTATTACGCTGGCGATCGTGTCCTGGCGCTATGACAACAAGTTGATGCTCGACGCAATTTTCATCAGCCTTGTGGTTTCGCTGGTCGTACGGGGCCTGATGAAGGCGCTCATTCCTACCTGCGCTTTTATCGTCGTAGCGCCCGCGGTGTGGGGCCTCTTCCATTTGCCGCCTATCAGGTCGGCGCTTATTGGCCTTGGTGTAGCACTCGTGGTGCGGGCGCTTTTGCCTGCCGGAAGCCGCAAGACCGAACCGGCGTGATCACGCCTGCTTGTTGCCCAAGCGACCCAGATGCGTCCAACCAAAGCCATCGGCGAATTTGAGCCCATAGCCCAATAACCGATCCACGCCGATGTGGTTCGCCCAGATGAGTGCAATCGGCATGAAGCTGTGCACGTTGAGCAGCAGTGCGGAGAGCGCAAGGACCGCAGGCACGGCGTAGGTGTGGAAGGCGTTGTACACGCGCGCGCCTTGGCAGGCGCCTGCGAGATAGCCAATCATTGAGAGATCGGGCACAAGCCACAGGGCTGCGAAGAGCCACCAACTCGCTCCTGTATGTGCGTAGCACGTTGCCGTAACCGCAGCGACCGCCAGGCCCTCAAGACGGAGTAGCAAGAGAACCGAAGAACTGCGGGAAGATCCAATGCCAAGCTGGTTGGCAGGTTCCGTAATCAGCGCCATGCACGATTGGATGTTGCTCGATGCTGGCAGAGTGCAGAAACTTGACGATTGATCGAGCGGCCTTCACGAAAAGGGAGAGCGTTGCACTCTCCCTTTCACGGATTAATCGTCAGGAGTTCGAGAATCGAACTACTTCTTCGGGGGCGCGATCGTGTCCTTTGCGGACTTGGCCACGCGGAACTTCACAACGGTCTTGGCCTTGATCTTGATGGCCTCGCCGGTCTGGGGGTTACGGCCCATGCGAGCCTTGCGATC
>CAZKJB010000421.1:0-2768 GCA_964552975.1 uncultured Occallatibacter sp.
TTCTTTGCAGTCTCTTCAGTGGTGTTAAGCATTTCGCCGATGGTGCGCAGGCGCAGTCCCTGATAATGCTTCAACTCGAACACCATGCGCTCGCGCGGCGTAAGCTTGCCCAGCGCCGCCTGAATTCTCTCGCCCAGCACCTTGCGGTCAAGCTCGCGGGCGGGGTTAGAAAAGGACCGCTCATCGGACACTGAGGCCAGGAGATCGATCTCGTCGCCGGTGCGGTCGACAACCACCGCGTGATCTTCGCGGCGAGTTTTGCGGCGGCGCAACTGATCGAGGCAGAGGTTTGTGACGATGCGGTATATCCAGGTATAAAACGAGCACTCAAACCGGAAGTTGCCGAGGTACCGGTAGGCTTTAAGGAAAGCTTCCTGGTAAATGTCTTCGGCATCGTGCTCCGAGCCGGTAAGGTGCAAGGCCAGCCGCAGAACCTGGTGCTCATATTGACGAACCAGAGTGTCAAAGGCGGTGCGAGAACCGGCCTGCGCCTCACGGATGAGGTCCATTTCGAGGGCGCGGGACTGCAGGCGCTCCTGCTTTCGACCCGCGTCTTCGCCTGAGCTTTCCCGGCTCGCTCCGCCCATTGCCCTCGTCGCAGCCATACCTTGGGAAGATTGTACCTTCCGCTGAGCTGGCTGTGCCAAAGCTGCTGTCGCGTGAACCGGGTCAATGGAAAAACTGATCGCATCCGTCGCCGTTGCCATCGCCCCTCCGCCCCCGGAAGAATAAGCCTATGCGTATGTGAATAGACGCTGAGGGGGTGGTTTGGTCAACAGGAAAAGGCAGGGGACAGGTAGACAGGGGACAAAGGGACAAGGGTACAAGGTTACAAGGTAACAAGGAAGCGACGCGGAGGTTGGGGTAGGGCGGCCCTTTAAACTTGAGAGTGATGACTGGAAAACTGTTTGAGAACGCACGAGATGACTGGGCGGAGGGGGTTGGAGGCTGGCATACGGCGCACTGCGATGGGGGGTCGCGCGGCAATCCGGGACCGGCGGGTTTCGGGGCTGTGATCGAGGATCCCGAGGGGAATGTAGTAGCGAGACTGAGCGAGTATCTGGGCCGGCAGACGAACAATTACGCCGAATACAAGGGATTGCTGGCGGTGCTGGCTTGGGCGCTTAATAACGACGTGAAGCGGCTGTGCGTGGTGTCGGATTCCGAACTGATGGTGCGGCAGATGAAGGGCCAGTACAAGGTGAAAAACCCAGGCCTGAAGCCGCTGTGGGATGAAGGCCAGCGGCTCGCTGCGAAACTCGAGGATTTTGAGATGCGGCACACGCTGCGGGGCGGAAACAAAGAGGCCGACCGGTTGGCGAATGAGGCGATGGATGAGGGGATGGGAAAGAAGCGGAGTTAGCGGGGTTGGCGGGGCTAGCGGAGTTGGCGGAATTAGCGAGCCTGCGGCGTAGTGAAGAAGTGAAAGAGTGAGAGAGTGAACTTCCTCGCCCTCAAAAAACAGCCTCGGACCCTTCGACTCCGGTCGCACGCATTCGCGGGCGACCATCGCTCAGGATGACAAGTCTATTTAGCCTCGCGCGATGCCGCATTCGTCAGTGGATGGTGCGGGAGCGGCGCTGCATGTAGTCCATGAGAAGGTACTGGCCAAGGGTGTCGGGCGTGGTGAAATAGGCTTTGCCGCGGCACATTTGAGAGACCTTGTGGACGAACTGGACGAGGTGGTAGTCGGACGCGAGCATGAAGGTGTTGATGAGGATGTTGCTTCGCTTGCAGCGCGCGACTTCTTCAAGCGTTTCACTGACGACGAGCGGGTCGAGACCGTAGGCGTTCTTGTAGATCTGGCCACCGGGGAGCGTGAGGGCCGAGGGCTTGCCGTCGGTGATCATAACGATCTGCTTCATGTCTTTGCGCTGGCGGGCGAGAATACGCTGGGCAACGCGCAGGCCCTCGCGGGTGTTGGTGTGCCAGGGGCCGACCTTGACGCGGGCGATTTGCGAGACGGGAATTTCCTCGGCGGAGTCGTGGAAGAGGACGAGGGAGAGCGAATCGCCGGGAAATTGCGTGCGGATGAGGTGGGAGAGTGCCATGGCGACGCGCTTGGCCGGGGTGAAACGGTCTTCGCCGTAGAGGATCATGGAGTGCGAGCAGTCAAGCATCATGACGGTGGCACATGAGCTTTGATAGTCGCACTGGTGGACGTGGAGGTCTTCGTATTCCATGTTGAGGGGCAAGTGGAGACCTTCCCGGGCGATGGCGGAGCTGAGCGTGGCGGTGGTGTCGAGGTTGAGAGTGTCGCCGAACTGGTAGGGGCGGGAGGCGCCGCTGGTTTCGATGCCGGTGGCCCAATGGCGCGAGTCGTGACGGCCGGCACTGGATTTGCCGAGGGAGCCGAGCAGGTCGCGCAAGGCCTTGAATCCGAGAAAATCGAGGCTTTTGTCAGTGACTTCGAAGCGGGCTTCGGCTTCAGGGCCGTCGCCCTGGCCGGCCTGCTGAGGTTCGCGCGGCGGCTCCTGCTGGTCGAACAACGAGATGAGGTTTTCCTGCTCCATGCGCTGGATGAGCTTTTCGATCAGCTCGTCGAGCGTGCCTTCGGCCTCCATTTCATCGAGCTTCTGGCGAAGGGATTCGTCGAACAGGTCGGGATTCTCGAGGGCCCAGCGGAGGGCTTCGCGCAGGTCGTCGAGCGAGTGGTTCTGCTGTTCGAAGTCGCCGTAAGGATTGCGAAAGCCGGAGTCAAGAAGATAGTTGGCGAGGGCCTGGAGCAGGTCTTCGAGATCGATTTCGGAGGCGAGGTCGCCTTTGTA
>CAZKJB010000422.1:0-2766 GCA_964552975.1 uncultured Occallatibacter sp.
GGCATCAAACCCATCTCCATCTTCGGCACCAAGCGGCTGGTGCGCTACGCCATCCGCGCCGCTCTTGAAATGGGCCGCAAGACCGTCACTCTCGTGCACAAGGGAAACATTCAAAAATTCACGGAGGGCGCGTTCCGCGAGTGGGGATACGAGGTTGCGATAGAGGAGTTCCGAGACCAAACCGTCACGGAGCGCGAAAGCTGGATCTTGAGCAACCTTGAAGACAGGCCAGGCTTGTCGATTGAGGAGAACGCCGCGCTGATTGAACCCGGACTCGAGTTCGGTTCGCCCGCCTTCCGCGAGGCGCTTTATGCCGAGGTCAAAGGCGTTCTGGATTCTATCGGGAAGACCCATGGCAACGGGGCATGGAAATCGAAGATCCTCGTTAACGATCGCATCGCCGATTCCATCTTCCAGCAGATCATTATTCGCCCGGCGGACTACAGCGTGCTTGCCACCTCCAACCTGAATGGCGATTACATCTCCGACGCCGCCGCAGCGCAGGTTGGCGGGCTGGGCATCGCGCCGGGCGCCAACATCGGCGACGGATACGCCGTCTTTGAAGCAACGCACGGCACTGCGCCCAAGTACGCCGACAAGGATGTGATCAACCCCGGTTCGGTGATTCTGTCGGGCGTTATGCTGCTCGAGTTCATCGGCTGGAAGGAAGCGGCCAAACTCATCGAAACATCGATGGAGAAGACGATCCAGCAGAAGTTCGTGACGTATGACTTCGAGCGCCAGACTGCCGGGGCGGTCAAGGTGAGCACCAGTGAGTTTGCAACACGCATTATTGGAAACATGTAGCAGAGGCAGCGGTGTTAGCGGAGTTAGCGGAGCTAGCCAGCGTATAGGTTTGAAATCCGCTAACACGTGAAGCGCGGCGAACGCCGTTAGCTCGCCGGTTTACTCCAAGGAGAAGAAATGCGGAAAAAAGTCAGCATTGTGGGCGCAGGGAACGTGGGCGCCACCTGCGCGCACTGGATTGCGGCCAAAGAACTGGCCGATGTTGTCCTGATTGACGTGGTTGAGGGAGTTCCTCAGGGCAAGGCTCTTGACCTTGCCGAAGCGATGCCGATTGAGAAGCGCGACGTAAGCGTGACCGGCGCCAACGACTACGCGGCCACCGCCAACTCCGACATTGTGGTCGTCACAGCGGGCATTCCCCGCAAACCGGGCATGAGCCGCGACGATCTGCTGAATACCAACTTCAAGATCATGTCCGACGTAGTGCAGAAGGTTGTTGCTCAGTCGCCCGAGTCGATCCTGATCATCGTTTCGAATCCACTGGACGCGATGGCCCAGGCTGCGTACCGCCAGGCCGGCTTCAACCGTGAACGCGTTATCGGCATGGCTGGAGTATTGGATTCGGCGCGCTTCCGCACCTTCATCGCCGAGGAACTGAAGGTAAGCGTGGAGAACGTGACGGCCTTCGTGCTGGGCGGACATGGCGACACCATGGTGCCGCTTGCTCGCTACTCCACGGTCGCCGGCATTCCCATCACCGAGCTCATCGCGCCCGATCGGCTCGAAGAGCTCGTGCAGCGCACCCGGGACGGAGGCGCCGAGATCGTGAAGTATCTCAAGACCGGCAGCGCCTACTATGCGCCTTCCGCAGCGACGGTGGAGATGGTCGAGGCGATTCTCAAGGACAAGAAGAAGATTCTGCCGTGCGCAGCGTATCTCGAAGGCGAGTACGGCATCTCCGGCTACTACATCGGCGTGCCCTGCAAGCTGGGCGCAGCCGGTCTCGAAGAGATTATTGAGATCAAGCTCACCGCAGAGGAAGATGCTGCTCTCAAAAAGAGCGCCGAAGCCGTGAAGGAACTCTGTGCTGTGATTGGCGTTTAGCCTATCACAGCGAAATCTGGGCGCTTTCGCGACTTGAAAACGCGCATCTTCAACCGCGCCAGCGCAGTCTCCGGGTCACGCGGGCAGGACGGCACTTTGATTTCATCAACATCTCATCAGAGCGACGCAGCAGCGGCCTGTCATGACCGCTGCGAAAGATTTAGGCTGGGTGCAGAAAGTGCGAAAACAGGAGGTTTTCCCCATGTCTAAGTCAGTTAAGCCCATTCCTGACGGATATCACTCCGTTACGCCCTATCTCATCATCGATGGAGGCAAGGCGAAAGACGCCCTCGCCTTTTACACTCGCGCATTCAACGCGAAGGAAGTGATGCGGATGCCGCGGCCCGATGGCGGCCTCGCTCATGCCGAAATCGAGCTCGGCGATTCAAGAATCATGCTGGCCGACGAGTCTCCTAAGACTGAGTCCTACGGGCCCAGTCATTACGGAGGCTCGCCGGTAACCCTCCACGTCTACGTCCCAGACGTAGACTCGACGACCAAGCAGGCAGCTTCTGCCGGCGCCACCGTGGTTCGCCCGCTCGCTGATCAGTTTTACGGCGACCGGACGGCTGGACTCAAAGATCCCTTCGGTCATACATGGTATCTCTCGACCCATGTTCGCGATGTTTCGGTCGAGGAGATGCAGAAGCAAATGAAGGCGATGGCCGCAGCATGAGCGGCACCTCATCCTATCGGGCGGCGGTTTCCCTATAAGAAGCGCCGCCCGCAAACTTTTGCAGTGGAAGATGATTGCGATGTTTGATGGCTGCGTTTTTGCGGCTCGCCCTGGGCTGCGATATCGCTTGGCTCTGGTCCCGACGCCGGCAGCACGCAGTCGATCTCGTTGCGCTAGTCGATCGCCATGCTCAACTGATGCCGCACGTCTGCGCCGCGAATCCAGAAGATGACGTCGGT
>CAZKJB010000423.1:0-2747 GCA_964552975.1 uncultured Occallatibacter sp.
TCGGCGTAGAGTAGGCCTGCACGGCTGCCCCGTTCGTCACTTCCTGATCGGTGATGACGCCGGAAACCGGGGCGGTGATATCGACGAGTCCCTTCGGGTTGTCGGGATCGCTGCCAAGCAGGTGAAGATGCTCAGTGGCAGTATCGAGGGTGGTCTTGGCGTCGTCCTCGCTGTCCTGCGCGACCTCAAGGTCTCCCATCGCGATGGCCCCATGCTCGTATAGCAACTTCGCTCGGTCCAATTGCTTGCGCGCAAGCAGCTCATCGGAAACGGCCTTGCGATAAGCGTCGAAGCCTCCCGAAATGTCATCGCTGCGAACTCGCAGCAAGAGTTGGCCCTTCTTTACTGCGTCGCCGAGGCGGGCGCGGACGTCAACGACGCGGCCGGAGGCAAGCGAAATCACCGGAACAGTTCGCGCGATGTCCGGGAATACAGTGCCGGTCACGAACATCTGCGATGGGGCCTGGTACTCGGTCGCCTTTGCGATCGGATACACCTCCGGATGCTCGACCGCGAAAAAGGAGGGGTCCACTCCGGGAACCACCTTGGCCGGTGGCGGAGCCTCTGCAGCGGCGTCCGCCGTACTACTCTTGCACCCAATCGCGGTAAGTGACGCGACGAGCGTCAGCAACATTGCAAGTTTCGTTAAGTGGCATTTCATATGACTCCCCGCACTTCACTGTGCATCACTTTTCCTGTCATACACACTCATCGCGTCCTTGTGAATCTCACGAATACGAAGTAACTCACGCGATAAGAGAATCTGTTACTTACATTCTTACTTGATAAAACGTAAGAGAGTTGTAAGGGCGCTACATCACCTTATCGATTACAGGACTGCAGTAACTCACAGACGTGCGATCCTATCTTTCGCAGAAATAGCAAGATTGGCGTAGTGCTTCGTCGATAAGGTGTAATTACATACATCCGCTGCGGCAACGGCAGTGAACCGAGCGACGGCGACCGAAAGTACACCAGCCTGGAGTTAGATCGAGTAAGAGGAGAGGATCAAGCCGCGGGAGGGGGACGATTCTGAATGGAGGAAAGGACGGGAACTCTCAAAGTCGGTACAAGGAAGCTGCCGGGCACAGTGAATGGAAATGTGCTGAAAGAAAGCTCTGCAGCAAATGTGCGAGATGCCATCACCGGATGAAATGGGGCGTGCGCATGTGCGCCTGAATCATCCTCGCGCTGGAAACAGCGCGTCTCGGCGGGATTCTGGGCCATCGCCATGTCGTCATATATCGAGATCACGACAAACATATTGACGAGGACTAACGCTAGCGCAATGAACTGTGCGTGGCGTCCTGGGCCCTTGTGGCGCGCATGGCGTACCCATAGCCAGCACATCAGCGTGGCCAGCACCACCCATTCGAGATTGAGGATCCACGTCATCGGCTATTCCCTCTGCACCCAGCCACCATCTTGGGGTTTTGCAGCGTTGTCGGCATCGGCTTTCCGCCAGCCGCCGTCGCAGATGAAAACCGCGACCCGCCACTTATTCATTCCACGCAATTCGTCATAAGGCTCGCATGAATGAATCCGAGAGAAATCGTAAGGACACTGCCATTCATCGTGTGGGGAAAGCGCTTGAGCCTCTGGGCCCACGCAGTTCTTCCGGCGCAAACCAAACTTTGGCGTCACTTACACAACCACGTTAGAACTTCACCACGTCACACCTCGGGCGCTCTTCAAATCAGCAATATCGGTTATTCCGCAGGTTATACATCCACCGGTCGCGTCCATCACTACGACGGCCGCGACCAGCGTGTTCGAGGAATTTAGAACCGTACCATAATCGCGATGGTGCTGACCGTCTGGTTGGTACGTAGGTCAGGCCACCAGATTGAGTTGAGACCTGCCGGTGTACCTGCGGATGAGCCCGCGCCGCAGGCCAATTCGGCGTTGAACAAGCCAACGGTGCCATAGCCGAAGCCGGAAGAGCCCCCGCCTGCGCAGGCGTAATCCGCCGGGGCACCTGTGTTGCCTCCTGGCGGGGTGATGCCGCCACGTCCGGTCCAGTACGGCGTATCAGAGTAGCGATAACCCTCTTCCAAGCGGAAGGTGATGAACTGGCTGGGCATGTAGTCAAAGGTGATCGTTCCGTCGTGCATCTGTGCGCGATCGCCGGCATTCTCTGTGTAGTACGGACTGCCTGTAATAGCCGTGGCGCCGTTGATGGGTGGCAGGAGTGTAAGATAGCGTCCGGGGTTACTCATCTGGCCACCACCAAGGGTAACGGCATAGAGATCGTGCTTGAACCAGTAACGGTTGTACATCATCCAGCCGATAAATGCCTGCTTTGGCCGGCCGTCCTTGGAGCCGTGACAGTCGACGCCGCCGTTGTAAGTGTCGGTGGTGCCTTTTAAGGGCGAGAGACCTTTCTTATTTAACGCGCCATCGGATGTGGCAAAAGAAACAGGGCCGCCGCCGTATTCGCAACCCGCATCGCCAGTTACCGTGAAGGCAATCTTGTCAAGAAATGCCTTGGGCTGGTCATATACCTTGACTTGAGCACTATAGTCGGCATGGACGCGAGAACGGCCGAGATTTGCCGAGTCGTCTTCGCCAAGACCGTAGTTGTTCCACACGAAGTCAAGGTATGGCTTGGGACGCCAGAGAATCTGACCGCCAAGGCCAGGCTTGCTGCCATAGCGTGCGTACGACTGCCAACCATTGATAATCCATGGCTCGATCTTCAGCTTGGCTGTGGGGAAATACTGGATGCGCAAGCCGTTAAAGAACCA
>CAZKJB010000424.1:0-2731 GCA_964552975.1 uncultured Occallatibacter sp.
CCTCAGTGCCGCGGAGGGCCACGCCGGCCTCGAATTTTTCGAGCAAAAAGTAGTTATGGGCGGCGACGCGATTGTGAGCTGCGTCACGCTCGCCACTAGCCACCGGATCTCGGGGTTTAACCGGTTTCTTGGGGCCGGATGCCTCTTTATGAGCAATAACGTGGCTGGTTTGGCGGGCCATCGGGAAACATCCTTGAAATCCCATCCTAGCATTGAGATGGAACACCGCTGATGGCACTGAGGCTTTGCTAGAATGAGGGAGCGTTTTGCACAGAAGCTCGGCATGAAGGATCCCTTCCGGCGGCGCGCCGGAGAAGCGCGTCATGGGCTGCATTGGCCCCGAGAGAAGGTCGCGCGGGGACTCGAGGCAATGCCGCGGGGAACAAAATGAAGGGCCGCCGCACATCCGCTCCGGCAGCGACCGGAGCCTTGGCATTGAGGGCCGTGTTCGCCATAGCGCTGCTTGCGGCAGCGGCGAGCATTGTCACGCCTGGGGTGCGGCTCTACGCCGAATCGGCCAACGCGGATTATCGAGCCGGGCAGAACGCCGAGGCGCGCGAGGATTACGACGCGGCATTCGATGCCTTCCAGAAAGCAGTCAACAAGAATCCCAAAGATGCGCGCTTCAAGATTGCGCTTGATCGGGTGCGGGTGACCGCATCTTCAGCACACATCAGCAAGGGCCGCAAGCTGATGGATGCGGGCGACGCGCAGGGCGCGCTGGCGGAGTTTCTGCACGCCCAGGAGATCGACCCGAGCAACGAGGCTGCGCGGCAGGAGGTTGCACGAGTACGGGAGAGACAGGGGCTGGGCGCGACCTTGCCCGAGGCTGCTTTGCCCGAACCGGCCACCGCGGAACAAGACTTGGAGGGAATGGGCGGACCGGCGCTGCTGAAGCCGATTTCGAATGAACCGCTTTCGTTGCATATGGCTGAAGACGCGAAAGTGGTGTTTGAAGCGGTGGGAAAAGCCGCCGGCGTGAATGTGCTGTTCGATCCGGATTACCAGGCGAAGCGGATCCAGGTGGACCTGAATAACGTTTCGTTGATGGATGCATTGCGTATTGTGAGCGTGATGTCGAATACGTTTTGGCGGCCGGTGACCAACAACACGATTTTTGTGGCGCAGAATACGCGCGTGAAGCGGCAGGAACTGGACGAACAGGCGGTACAGACTTTCTATCTGACCAATGCCTGGCAGCAGAATGACCTGAACGATGTGCAGACGGCGTTACGAAGCGTGATGCCCAACGCGAAGTTCTATGGGGTGCAGAGCCAAAACGCGATTGTGGCGCGAGGCACGCCGGACGAGTTGCTGCTCGCGGAGAAACTTATCCACGACGTGGACAAGGCCCGCGGTGAGGTCGTGGTTGACATCGCTGTGCTGGAAGTGAGCAAGAACTGGGAGCGGACGCTGGGAATTTCGTGGCCGAGCAGCATTGGAGTGAGTTTGCAGCCCTCTTGTTCTGCAACAAATTCCTGCTCGAGCTCGACGACCGGCTCGACGACAACCGGGACAACCGGCACGACCAGTGTGAGCCCGACACTTTACGACCTGGCCCACCTGAAGGCAACAGATTTCGCGGTGAACGTGGGATCGGCGACGCTGAATCTGCTGCTGACCGACAACAATACGAAGGTTTTGCAAAGCCCGCGCATCCGCGCCACCGACGGACAGAAGGCGACAATGAAGATCGGGTCGCGAATTCCGATCGCGACAGGGTCATACCAGACCGGAGCGGCGACCGCGCTGGTGAGCTCGCTGGTAAACACGCAGTTCCAGTACCAGGACGTTGGCGTGAATATCGAGATGACCCCGACTGTCCACTACGACCACGATGTGACTCTGAATATCAACATCACGGTTTCAGCGGAGAGCGGGACGGAAACGATAAGCGGCGTCACCGAGCCGATCATCAGCCAGCGCGTAGTGACCCAGGTGATTCGCCTGCGCGAGGGCGAAGCGAGCCTTCTCGGAGGCATCCAGGACAAACAGGAATCGGTGAACTGGAGCGGTATCCCAGGGCTGAGCGCGATTCCGATCCTGAAGTACATCTTCGGATCGAAGGATCATACGATTCAGGACGATGACATTGTGTTTGTGGTGGTACCGCACATTGTGCGTTCGCAGGAACTGGATCAGGCCAACTTGCGCGTAGTGGATACCGGCGAAGGACAGTCGATCGACCTGCGTCACGAAGGCGAAGCGGGCGCAGCGGCGGCAGGGCCGATATCGAGAAACGCGGGTCCAGCGGCACCGGTCAATTCGAAGGTGGCCACGCTGCCAGGGCAGAGCGCGATTGTCGCAGCGCCCGAGATGCTTGAGCGATTGCGGTCCGATGCGGCCTCCAACGGAAGTCCGGGAGCCACAGCGCAAGCAGCCGTTCCGTCGATCACAACTCCGCCGACCGGGCCACAGAATGTGCCGCCTGCAGCGGCCACGCCGCGAACTCCGGCACGAGCAGCGCCGGCTCCTTCTCCCCCAATGCAAACTCCGGCGCCTCAGGCACAAGGTGCGCCGCCTCAAGCCAATGCGCCAAAAGGAGTGAGCGCCACATTTGCGCTGAATGTGCCAGCCGGAACGACTGCGGCGGGCGCCACCTTCAAGGTTCCGGTTGTGCTGACGGGCGGCGTGGATATTGCGTCGGCCGCGTTGCAGATCCACTACGATCCGACGAAGTTGATTCTTGTGAATGTGTCAGTGGGAGACTTTTTGATCAAAGACGGGCAAC
>CAZKJB010000425.1:0-2720 GCA_964552975.1 uncultured Occallatibacter sp.
GCATCTGGAGCGATGTGCCGCTGTCGTCGGGGCTGTCGAGCTCGGCGGCGCTGGAAGTGGCGACGGCGTTTGCGGTGCTGGGACTGATCGGCGCGAGTTATCCGGGGCCGGTGTTGGCGCGGCTTTGCCAGCGCGCGGAGAACGAGTTCGTGGGCGCGAATTGCGGAATCATGGACCAGTTCATCAGCGTGAACGGCAAAGAGAATCACGCTCTGCTGCTGGATTGCCGCGATCTGAGTTTTAAGCTAGCGCCGATTCCGGACCACGTGGCGCTGGTGATTGCGAACACGATGGTGAAGCACTCGGTGGCCGGCGGCGACTACCCGACGCGGCGGCGAGAGTCGGAGGCGGCGTGCGCAGTGATTGCGAGCCACAGGCCCGGAGTTTCGTTCCTGCGCGACGCGACGCTGGATGACCTGGAGAAGTGGGGCGGCGAAATGGCGCCCAAAAGCCTGATGCGGGCGCGGCATGTAATCAGCGAAAATCTGCGCACGGTAGCGGCATGCGAGGCGTTGCTGCGTGGCGATATGAAGGAGTTAGGGCGATTGATGGGCGAGGCTCATACGAGCTACAGCAAAGATTTTGAAGGTAGTTGCGTTGAATGTGATGCGATGGTGGAGCTGGCGCAGGATTTGCCGGGCTTGATTGGGGCGCGGCTGACGGGCGGAGGCTTTGGAGGGTGCACGATCAACCTGGTGGAACAGGTCGATGCCCGCGAGTTTGCCGAGGTGCTGGGGAAGCGGTATGCCGCCAAGATCGGGATCGAGCCGCAGATTCATATATGCCATGCGTCGGGCGGAGCACACCGTTTGGAATAAGACAAGCGGCTTCTGAACTGCAGCTTCCGGCTTCGTGCTTCCGGCATGGACCGTGGGCGCCGAGGTTCCCGCTGGAATTGTGCCCGGGGCAAGCGGGGCGTTGAGGTGGTTTTTCCACAGCGAGAGGCAAAAACAAAGACTTATGCGGTGGAAATGCCTGGCGACGGCGACGGGCATCCAAGCAGTTGTGGAAAATGTTTCCGAGATCCGCGCTGCGGGCGCCACGTCTGTGCCACAAAAGAACCATTTTCGCAACCGTGCGAGACATTGCCGGAAACGTTTTCCTTGTTAAACTTGGTGGATGTTTGCCCCGATAAAGAGTTCTAGGATCGTGTGCGCTCACGCGGCCTGACGATTTCGCCAGGGATCGATTGAGCAAGGGGCGCACAAGGAAATTAGAACTATGCAACGGACTATGTCGATGCCATTTTCCTACGAAAGTTTTCCTGATTCAGGCCAGGTGGCGTACTTCTCGATGGAGATTGCGATTCATCCATCGATGCCGACGTACTCGGGCGGCCTGGGGGTTCTAGCGGGCGACACGCTGCGGTCGGCGGCGGACCTGGGCGTTCCTCTGGCGGCGTTTACGCTGGTCCATCGCAAAGGGTATTTCCAACAACATCTGGACCTAGCTGGAGTGCAGACCGAGGAAGTGCAGCCTTGGAATCCCAAGGAATTTTGCACCGAAGAAGCGGCGCGGGTGACCGTGGCGATCGAAGGCCGGACAGTGACGGTTCGTGCGTGGCGCTACGACCTGGTGGGACAGTACGGGCACGTGGTGCCGATTTATCTGCTGGATACGGATCTGGACGAGAACTCGGGTTGGGATCGGGGCCTGACCGATCACCTTTACGGCGGGGATACGAACTACCGCCTGCAGCAGGAGATTGTGCTGGGCATGGGCGGAGCGCGGATGGCGAGCGCTTTGGGCCTGCGCGTGAATGTGTATCACATGAATGAAGGACACGCAGCGCTGCTGACGCTGGCTCTGCTGGAATGCCAAATGGGCGGCGGTCCGCAAGGCGAGGCCACGGATGCAGACCTCGCGCTGGTACGGCGCAAGTGCGTTTTTACGACCCACACGCCGGTGCCGGCGGGACACGATAGATTTTCGACGGAGCAGGCGATTCGCATTCTGGGCCCGGATCGAACGGGGCGATTGGAGCGGCTGGGCTGCTTCCGCGACGGGCTGCTGAATATGACGCTGCTGGCGCTGCGCTTCTCACGGTACGCGAACGGAGTGGCGATGCAGCACGGCAAGGTTTCGCGAGCGATGTTTCCGGAGTTCAAGATCGACACGATTACGAACGGCGTGCACGCGCCGACGTGGATCAGCGAGCCGGTTGAGAAGATGCTGGACGAGCAGATTCCGGCATGGCGGCGCGACAATTTGTTTTTGCGGTCGGCGATTGACTTGCCGGAGACGACGATACTGGCGGCGCATGCGCGAGCCAAAGAGAATCTGCTGGCCGAAGTGGGGACGCGGACGGGTTTGGTGCTGAGTCCCAAAGTGCTGACGCTTGGCTTTGCGCGGAGGGCAGCGACGTATAAGCGCGCGACACTGTTGTTCAGCGATCCGGATCGGTTGAAGGAAATTGCGGCGAAGGCAGGCGGATTGCAGATTTTGTATGCCGGCAAGGCGCATCCGCAGGACGAGCCGGGAAAGGCGCTGATCCAACAGGTTGTGGCGGATGCGGCGAAGTTTTCGGATGCGGATCTGCGGATTGTTTACCTGGAGAATTATGCGTGGGACCTGGGCGCGCTGCTGACTGCGGGCGTGGATGTGTGGGTGAACACGCCGAAGCGGCCCTACGAAGCCTCAGGCACGAGCGGGATGAAGGCGGCAATGAACGGCGTTCCGAGCCTGTCGATTTTGGACGGCTGGTGGATTGAAGGCTGCAT
>CAZKJB010000426.1:0-2705 GCA_964552975.1 uncultured Occallatibacter sp.
GCCAAAGTTTTGCCACAGCCCGAGTGAGATAGGCGGCAGAACCAGGCCGGAACTTCCGCAGCGGCGGAAGGTGGCTGTATCGTAGCGATTGGGGTCGGGAATATAGGCGGATTCCATGGGTTCCTCGAAGAAGAAACTGCACCTATGAGTATCCCACCCGGGCCGCGGGTGATTGCTTCGGTGGAGGCGGGTGCAGCTGTGCATTTTTCGAGTGCGAACTGTCGTGCGGAAGGGCGACTTCGGCGGAGTCAAATGATTCCAGACCGGGTGCCATTTGCATGGCTTGCAGGAGAACTGCAGCGCGGCGAGAGCCGGCACTGCCGCTGACAGGGAGAGCCGCCGATCGCTTATCGCCTGCTAGCGTTTGGAAAACGCGGCGGAGGGAGTTTGGTGCGAGCTTGGATCACTTTCTCTTAAATCCATGCGTTCAATCAGACCGTTCGCGATGGTGTAATCGTGCCACACGTACGTTTCTGAAAGAACTTCGCCACTGAGGGTCTTCACGAACTGGTGAACCTTCACCTCGGTTTTGCTTCCCTCGCGGTCGATCACTTCCACCGGTTCCACGTGGGGATCAAACTCCTTCCACTGACGCGTCCAATAGGCGCGAATCTCTTCTTTCCCGACTACACGACCGCCTTCCGATGCCTTGGGCCAACTCACGTGCTCGCTCATGTGCGCCAGCGCACCATCAATATCCCGCCGGTTGAAAGCAGAATAAGCTTCCGCGATAAGCCTCTGTGTGTTCACCAATGGGTCCTCCTGGGTGGACATATGGACTGAAACTCTGATTATCATTATCGGGTCATCGAAAAAACGACTTCGTAATCCGTCCCGAAATTCACCCATGACGCGATCAAGTCGCGCCATGGATAGAACCGTCATTTTTTCATTGTCAGGATAGAAGACGCAGAAGCTTGCGTTGGCCCTTCACCTCAGGGAATTGAGACGCTCACGCTGTTGGAGGGAGGGCTCTCGATCCCTGAAGCGTCAACACTTGTCACCTGATAGACATAGGCCAGCTCGTCCTGAACGTTGGAGTCTGCATATGATGTCGAAGTGTCGACGGCAGGATTCAAGAGCTGGTACGAGGCTCCGCCGTTTGCGGATCGGTAAACGTGATAGCCGGCGACCGGGTCAGAGGAGCTGACAGGCGCATTCCAAGTCAGATTGACTTGATATGACGCCGTCGTGCCGTTGCCGGTGCCGCTGAGGCTGACGACTACCGAAGGATTGCTCGAGGAATTGCTGGCTATGGTCAGCTGGCCGGTGTCCGTGCTCGCGGTGGACGGATCGAACTGCACGCCCAGAGTTGCGGACTGACCGGGGTTCAGGACGACTGGGAGCGCCAGGCCGGCCACGGCGAAACCTGCACCTGTCACGCTCGCGGCACTGACGATGACCGCAGCGGTGCCCGAGGAGGTCAGCGTCAGGGACTGTGTCGCAAGCGTATTGACGTTGACATCACCAAAGTTCACGGTGGTGGTGTTGATACTGAGCGCCGGCGCTGTGGGAGAGCTCAACTGCAGGGTGAAGGTTCTGGTGATTCCGCCAGCGACGGCTGACAGCGTCGCAGTTTGAGCTGAGCTGACCGAGACGACTGCGGCGAAGGTGGCTCTGGTGGAATTGGCTGGGACAGTGACTGAACCCGGAACTGTGACGGAGTTGCTGCTGCTGGAGAGGTTCACTGCCAGTCCGTTGCTCGGCGCCGCGCCATTCAGTGTGACGGTGCAGGTATCGATGCCGGATCCGGATATCGATGAACTGGCACAGGCTAGTGCGCTCAGTGCAACCGTTCGTTGTCTGCGATTCCCGCCTTGAAGCTGCGCTGTTCTATTGGGGCCAGACTGGGCCGAACAGACTGAAAAAGCGGCTTCGCTACCCAAGAGAAGGAAACAGCAGAGCGCCTTGACAACGCAGCCGAACCACCAACAGCGAAATCGAGCGATGCCAGCGCGCCTTAGCGAGCAATGTTGATCCGAATTGGAGTACTCGGAATGGAGAAGAGCTTCATCTACTTTCGGCTTTTGGCCAATTGGAGGGCGAGCTTCTATGCATTGCATATCTATCTAAGGAAATCCTTCCGCGGCATAAGATTTTCAAGCCTGTAAATCCGCGGCAACTCAATTCAAACAAAGTCAAATTCTTCATTGTGCAGAACCTCCCCGACACTGGCGACGGTCATTGCCAGCGAGCGGACATTTCATTGGCGCCAATGCACGTGTGCTTCGTTGCCTGTTAGATTTCAGTGGTCTCGCGCAAGGCGTCTGGTGTGGCTTTTGCCAACTGGCGTGCATTTATAGGGCCAAAAGGATTCCTCTTTGACCTCGATTGTCTATTCACCCAAGATAATTCAACTTAGAGCAAAGCGCCAAGCTGAGCTGTGAATATCTTTGACTGATCGGCCGTGTAATTAATCTATGGTTGTGTAATCTTGGCTATACAGTTTGCTCTTTGCAGCGAAGCCGTTGCTTCCGACATTACTCCGTAATATCGAACTCTTACTCCGCATTATCAATCTGCGCGCGCTGCAGCTTGTCGGAGTAATCCACATACACGGCTTTCCATGTGGTGAAAAAATCGAGTGCACCATTGCCTTCGCGATGGCCGTTGCCGGTGTGCTTGACTCCGCCGAAGGGCAGATGCACCTCAGCGCCGATGGTGGGCGCGTTGATGTAAGTGATTCCCGCCTCGAGATCGCGGAT
>CAZKJB010000427.1:0-2627 GCA_964552975.1 uncultured Occallatibacter sp.
CCTGCTTGTATTCTTTCTTGATCTGATCGAGGCTCTCGCGCAATGCGAAGTCCGTGGTGCCAAATGCGAGGAATCCGATCTTCGATGTTCCATTCTTAATAGCGATGGGCGCCGGAACCAGCTTGCGCGCGTTCTCAAACTTGCGCGACAGCCGATCCATCACCGCCTGGTACTCATCGGGCTTCTCGGTATATTGCGCGCCATCGTTGTGTCCCGATCCGCGCGTGAAATAAGCGGCCTTGGGATGATTCGTCCCTGGCAGCGTACGCCAGCCAATGGCATCGCCATCAACGTCGCGGTAGCGCGCGAAGCTGCCCAATTCCTTGAGCTGTTCCGCGGTCAGAACTTTGCCGCGATCCTGCGGCTTCTCGGGATAGACAAAGGGATCAGACATCCAGTTGTTCATGCCCAGGTCGAGATCGGAGAGCACAAACACAGGAGTCTGCAGCCGCTCGGCCAGGTCGAAGGCCGCATAGCCGAACTCGAAACACTCTTTTACTGAACCGGGCAACAGCACAATATGCTTGGTATCGCCGTGCGAAAGAAACGCGACCGAGAGGAGATCGGACTGCTGCGTACGCGTCGGCATTCCCGTCGCCGGTCCTGTGCGCTGCACGTCGAAGATGACACCGGGAATCTCGGCATAGTAGCCCAGCCCCGTAAACTCGGCCATCAGCGAAATTCCAGGCCCTGAGGTCGACGTCATAGAACGCGCGCCCGCCCAGCCGGCGCCGAGCACCATGCCAATCGCTGCCAGCTCGTCCTCTGCCTGAACCACGGCAAAGGTCGCCTTGCCTTCGGGAGTTACGCGAAACTTCTTCAAGAGGTCGGTTGTGGCTTCAATCAGAGAAGTCGACGGCGTGATTGGATACCACGCCACCACCGTCACCCCGGCGAAGACCGCGCCCATTCCGCAGGCCGCATTGCCGTCAATGATGATTTTGCCGGCCGTCGAATTCATGCGCTCAACAAAGTACGGATCCTGCTTGGTGAATGTGGTCTGGGCATAGTCGAACCCGGCCTTCACCGCACTGAAGTTGAGATCGAATACTTTCTGTTTCTTGGCAAACTGCCGCTGCAGCGCCTTCTCGACGACTGCTAGATCGATATTCAGGATCTGGGCCACGACGCCCACGTAAACCATGTTCTTGACCAGCTTGCGCAGCTTGGCCTCAGGACAGATGGCAGCCGTGATCTTGTCGAAAGGAACGGGATAACACACCACATCGGTGCGATACTGCTTCAGGTTCATGTTCTCTTCAAAGATCGCAATGCCGCCGGGAGGCACGGCAAGAATGTCTTCGCGAGCCGTCTCGGGATTCAGTGCCACAAGCACTTCGGATTCACGCTTGCGCGCGACATAACCGTCTTTGCTGGCGCGGATGGTGTACCAGGTGGGAAGTCCGGCGATATTAGATGGAAACAGGTTCTTCCCGCTGACGGGAACACCCATTCCAAAAATGCTTTTCAGCAGAACGCTATTGGCGGATTGCGAGCCGGACCCGTTCACCGTTGCTACGTTGATGCTGAAGTCGTTGATAACGCGCTGGCGCGCGTTGAGAGCGCCCTGTTCTTGACCCAGGGCCAGGTCGCCTGTCGCCATCTGGCGGGGTTCCCTTCCGGTGGATTCTGAGGGTTAAGTGTGCACCACCAAACGACACACCAAATGTGATTATAGTCACTTCCAGGAGATAACGTCTCATTCGGGACACCTATGGTAACTCCCCTGGAAGTGGGAATGATTGACAGCCCTGAAAGGCGGTGCAGCATCTTCCTTAAATTCTTTTTTTTCAGTGCGTAACAGCGACCCGTGTCGAGTCGCGCCGCCACCGGGCCAGCAGTGTTGTCGCAATCACCACCAGCGCCAGAGTGAGGCCAACCCACAGCCCATAAATCCCCCACGTCAAGGCGAAGCAAAGGAAAAAGCCGAGAGGCAATCCCAGCACCCAATAACCGACAAAATTCGCCAGCATTGGCACGCGCGTTTCTCCCAGTCCGCGCAGTGAGCCAGTCGAGACAATCTGGATGCCGTCGAAGATCTGAAACGCCGCCACCCACCCTAGCAACGCCGATCCCACACTCAAAACGCGGGGATCGCTGGTATAGAGCGCGATAAGCGGTTTTGGAAACGACACCAGAGTTGCGGCCGCCAGCGTCATGAAACCCGTTCCCAGGCCCAGTGCCAGCCAACCCGCGCGCCGCGCTCGCGCTACATCTCCAGCGCCCACGGCATGCGCCACGCTCACTGCAGCGGCTGCCGAAATTCCCAGCGGCACCATATAGGTGACGCTTGCGTAGTTCAGCACAATCTGATGCGTGGCAAGCGCGACAGGCGTCAGATACCCCGCAGAAAATGTCGCAAGATTCCATGCGCCGACCTCAAGCAGAATCTGTCCCGCTGCCGGAGCGCCCAGTCGCATCAGTTTCTTCAGCCGGACAATTTGCGGTCCCGCCCAATGCAGAAAGAGTGGATGCCCCCGGCTGCGCTCATAGCGCCATGCAAATCCCATCAGCGCGACTGCCATGGTGATGCGCGCGAACACTGTTGAGATGGCCGATCCGTTCACGCCCAGCGCCGGCATGCCAAATTTGCCGTAGATCAGCACCCAGTTCAGGAACCAATTCAC
>CAZKJB010000428.1:0-2625 GCA_964552975.1 uncultured Occallatibacter sp.
GGGGAATCCTTATGTATAAGCATCTGGACCATCATCTGCGGCAGTTCGGAGTGTGATGTCTTCGCCGCCGCGGATTTGACAGCTGCCGGCCGTCTCAAGGCTCTGTGTTTCCTCGTATCGCCTCGCCGCGAGAGACATTCCGTATCGCGCCGAGCGCGGAACGATCTCTCTTGAAGTGCACTCGATCGAATTAAATGAAGTGGTTGCGGTGGATTTCTCGGCCTAGCCCCAAAACGAACCCAACGCGACGCCTGCGACATTTCGGTACAGACATTAGTGACGAACGCGATTCCTGCCCAGCCTGAGACCGCTCTCTCTGGTATTCTGATGCGTTTAGCTGAGCCAGGAGGCGCCATGCCGGAACACAGGGGTCGGAAACATCATCAGGACCGCGTGGCGGAGACGCTGAGGGTCGAGATTGGCGCCATGATCGAGGGCGAGCTCTCCGATCCGCGCATCGATTTTTGCTATGTAAGCGAGGTGGCGCTGAACCCCGGCGGGAAGTCGGCGCGTGTTTACGTTGCCCTGGATAGCGCCGTCAAAGATATAGCCAAGGCCGAGGCGGAGACGATCGCGGGTCTTGAAGCCGCCAAAGGCTACATTCGCTTTGAGTTGAAGGAACGGATGGGGGTGCGGCATGTCCCCGAGCTGAGTTTCCTTGCCGACAGGTCCGGCCGGTTTCAGGCACGTATCGAGGAACTCATGGGCCGTTCAAAGAAAAGGGCGGCGCATCGTGCCAGCGGCGCAAACAAGGGCGGTAACGATCCCAAGGGGCCGGTTGACGCAAAGCCTCCGGCAGAGCAGGGAGCTCCCATCAGCTAAATGAATCCAACTTCCCCCAATCTCGTAGCTGAAGCAGCGACAACTGAAGCGCGGGAACTGTCATCCCGCGCTCGCGCCGGTACCCACGGTGATCCAATCGATGCGATTCTGAAGGTTTTCCGTCGGGGCAAACGGTTCCTGATCTGTGCTCATACGCGGCCTGACGGCGACTCTGTGGGTTCAATGCTGGCATTGGCCATGCTGCTCCGGCAGATGGGCAAGCTGGTCGACCTGGTAACGGCAGACCCGGTTCTTGCTCCATACCGGCAACTGCCCGGAGCCGATTTCATCCGCGAAGTGCAGCGCGTGCGTGGCGCCTACGACGCGGCGATTCTGTTGGAGTGCGACAGCTTGGAGCGCACCAAGCTACGTGGGCTCGAGACGTTTTTCCTCGTGAATATCGACCATCACATTACCGGCAGCGCATTTGCGGATCTAAATTGGATCGACCGTGAAGCGGCGAGCCTGGGCGAGATGGTGTACCGGCTGGCGCGCGCTGCGAGCGCAACTGTTACGCCTGAGATGGCCACCTGCCTCTACACCACAGTGCTGATGGACACTGGAGGGTTCAGCTATGGCTCAGTGCGCGAATCAACCTTCACGCTGGCACGCGATCTGGTCAGGGCGGGAGCCGATCCGATCGCCATCGCCCGGAATGTGTTCTTTTCCATGCCTGCTTCCAGGCTTCTTTTGCTTGGCGCGGCACTCCGCAGGTTGACTTTGGAAGGACACCTGGCGTGGTTGTGGGTCACAAACCAGGACATGGAGCGCAGCAATGCCGCGGAAGACGATTGCGAGGGCATTGTGAACTCCGCCTTGAGCGTTGCGGGAGTTGAGGCCGCGGTTTTTCTGCGCGATCTGCCGGATGGCCACGTTCGGCTGAGCCTGCGCAGCAAGGGCAAGGTGAATGTGGCTGCGATTGCCAAGAAACTGGGCGGCGGTGGACACGAGAATGCAGCGGGATGCACGATCGACGGACCATTGCAAAGTGCGCTCAAGGTGATTCTTGCGGAGTTGCGCGCCGCGCTGCCTGAACAGAACGGCAAGTTGCGCCACTCTCATTGAGCTTGCGACGCTCGCCAGCGTAGTCGAGCCACCCACGTCAGAAACGGTCTCTTCATTCTCTTGAGCCGCGGAATTCTTTATTTAATATTCATTTCTGCAAGTTGCGAATGACTCTCTCGCCATTCCGGGGGAATCTGTTAGCCTTGTCCCTGTTGTAAAGCTGCAGAGTTTTCTCGTCCTCTGGGCGTGGATGACGTGCAGGTCCGGCCTGATCCCCATCCGTCCTGCGTGAAACCGAGACCTTGGCCTGCGAAAGCCGGCTGCTGTACTCGCTGGAGAAATGCCGGAGATGGAAAATTCCGTGGAGCCTTCGGGTCCCCATTTGGCCGCGCTCCCGCGCAAGCGCTTGTTCCGCTGGGCCAACATCCTTGAGGCATCCGTATTTCTTTCCTTCGCTGTATTCTTTCTTGCTTACGGACTTACGCCACTGCTGGGCGGAGATGGCCTGGGATTGGTGGGCGCTGATGAACCCCGCTACGCGCAGATCGCGCACGAAATGCTGGTGCGGTTCGATTCGGCCACTACGATCAAGAGCCGCTTGACGGCCTGCGTGACTCCGTACCTCTACGGACGTCCTTGGCTGGAAAAACCGGCGCTCTATTACTGGCGCGCCATGTTTGTCTTTCAGGATTTCGGCGTGCACGATTGGGCCGCGCGCCTGCCTTCAACCAGTTTTGCGTTTGTCATGGTGGTGCTCATCTACCTGCACATGCGGCGATTCCGCCCGGGCGGGCATCT
>CAZKJB010000429.1:0-2571 GCA_964552975.1 uncultured Occallatibacter sp.
TCATTTGGAGTCTGCCTACCGCTCTTATGATCGGCGAGTTGGCCGCCGCCCTTCCGGCTGAAGGTGGCTTCTACGTCTGGGTGCATCGAGCGCTCGGCCCATTCTGGGGATATCAAGAAGGCTGGCTCTCGCTCTCTGCCAGTATCTTTGACATGGCGCTCTATCCCTCCATCTTCGCTCTCTACCTCGGCAAATTCAATCCAGCACTTACTGCAGACGGACGCGGCTACCTCTGGTCACTCGCCGTCGTCGTCCTTTGTTGCGCGTGGAACCTCCTTGGAGCACCGCGCATCGGCGAAGACTCCGTTTGGATGTGCACTCTCCTCCTCGCGCCATTCGCAATCTTCGTCGTATTCGGATTCTGGCGCGCCATCACCCTGCATCCCGCAAGGCACTGGGGCCGCTCCGCCCTCGGTCCAGATGCCGATGTCGGCCTTTCCACCGCATTCCTTGTGGCTCTTTGGAACTATATGGGCTGGGACAACGCCTCAACCGTTGCGCGCGATGTAGAGAATCCTCAACGGAATTACCCGCGCGCCATGATCGGCGCTGCGATTGTCACGGCCTTTACTTACGTGCTGCCGCTCACGGCTATGGCGGTTGCAGGGCTGTCGCCGCAAGGCTTTTCCACCGGTTCGTGGGTCTCCGCGGCTGGCGCGCTTGGCGGGCCGCTCCTCGGCCTCGCAGTCGTTGCCGGCGGCGTCGTCTGCGGCGTCGGCATGTTCAACGCTCTCGCGATGAGCTACGCGCGACTACCAATCGCCATGTCTGCGGACGGCCTGCTCCCCCAGGTATTCCAGCGCCGCAACCGCCGCGGAGTCCCATGGGTCAGCCTCGTCGCCTGCGGTCTTGCGTGGGCCATCGCACTTAAGCTGCCGTTTGAGCGCCTCATCTCCATCGATCTGATCCTTTACGGCTCCAGCCTGATTCTCGAGTTTGCCGCTTTCATTGTTCTCCGCGTTCGCGAGCCGCAACTTCCGCGCCCATTCCGCGCCGGCAACTTCGCATTCGCCTGTCTGCTCTGCGTCGGCCCCGCGATTCTCATTGCATGCGCTCTCTACGCCTCACGCTCGGAAAGAATCTTCGGCTCCACTTCCGCACTGCTGTTCGCCGCCTCAGTTGCGCTGTGCGGCCCTCCGCTTCACTGGGTTACGGCACCGCTGCGTCGCCGCCGCGTTGCAAGCCCCGCTAGTTCCTAGCTCGCGCACTGCGTGGCTACACCGCGGCCTTTTCTTTCGCCGGCTTCATCTTTCCCTTTTCGAACAGCTTGATCGCGTTCGTCACTCGATCTCGCGCATACGCCGCATCGCGCCAGCCCCTCATCTCCACTCGCTTGCCTTCGAGGTCCTTATAGATCGAGAAGAAGTGCGTAATCTCTTTCAGCATGTGCGGATAAATATCTGTGTAGTTCCAGATGTTCTCGAACCGCGGATTATTCTTTCCCACGGCCAGCACCTTCTCATCCAGAACGCCCTGGTCCAGCATCTCCAGCAACCCGATCGGCCGCACCTCCTGCACGCACCCCGGAAAGCTCGGGCTCGGCACCAGCACCAGCACGTCAAGTGGGTCGCCGTCGTCAGAGAGCGTTGAGGGGATGAAACCGTAATCGCCGGGATAGTGCACCGGTGAGTGGAGGTTTCGGTCAAGTTTGAAGACGTGCAACTGCTTGTCGTATTCAAACTTCTGCGTGCCGTCCAGCGGAATCTCGATCACGGCGCGAAAGACCTCCGGTGCGCGATCGCCAACGGGCAACTCCAGATAATTCACCATTGCGTCAAATCTCTCCTTGAGGGGGAATGCAGGCCGAATCCGTTTCGTCTGCGTGCAGATATTAAGGCTGAAAAACCGAGCCATCGAGCCGGGAAACCGAGAGGGGGCCGAACCGCTGCCCTTGGCCGGTGCTTCTATAATCAGGGATCATGAAGGCGCATGTCTATGTCACGCCGAAGACTTCAGTCCTCGACCCGCAGGGCCAGACCATTCACAATGCTCTCCGCAAGATCGGTTTTGCCGATGTGGCCGGCGTGCGCCAGGGCAAGTACTTCGCTCTTTCGCTTGCAGATGGCCTCGATGCCGCAGCAGCCCACACACAGGTGGAACGCATCGCCCGCGAGGTCCTTACGAACCCCGTGATCGAAGAATTTACATACCGCATTGAGGAATAGTGGGCTGGCCCCGGCCCACCCAATCGACGAATTCGCAGGGCATTCAAGCCTAAAATCGTTCGCTTTCTGAGCGCGCGAAAACGTGTACTTGCAGGTCGCCCACTACGGCGATTCGTAGATCTGCAGGTCGTCGTTTTTTGCGTTTGCTCCGCTTTTTGCTTCGCAATCGCGGGAAAAATGCAGCAGTGCTCCACCTGCAGGTGGAGCAAACGAAGTGGTCAGAGATCAGGTGTTAGCGGCCAGGAGCGGTGGAGCAGCAAGTCAGCGAGTCAGCAGGTGAGCGGGGTCACCGCAGTTCGCCACGGCTCGCTGCGGTGACCGAAGAAAAGATCTAGGGAAAGTGGATGAATCTAGCCGGTGATGGGATAACGGGGCCCAAAGGGCACGATCACTTCCGCTTCGGTCG
>CAZKJB010000430.1:0-2538 GCA_964552975.1 uncultured Occallatibacter sp.
TCAGTGCTGCGGCCGATGCGATAGCGTGTCTGGTTTGGTACCTTGCAGCCCGCGATACACCAGCGGAACACCATCTGGTCGGGGAAGCGGAAAATGCTCTCATCAGAGAAGAACGGAATCAGCCTCGCGACCCCATCGTGCGAGAAGAGTCGACGAACGACGCCAAGCCGGCAATTCCCTGGTTCGAGATTTTCACGAACAAAGAGATTCTTGCTCTTACCCTGAGCTATTTTGCATTCGTCTATGTTGCCTGGATCTTCTTCGCGTGGTTTTACATTTACATGACGCAGGCGCGCGGCCTGAACCTCAAGACCAGCGCGGCTTTCTCCATGCTCCCGTTCATCGCGATGACGATCGGCTGCCTCAGTGGAGGCGCTGTAAGCGATTGGATTGGGACCCGCTTCGGCCTGCGCATGGGCCGATGCCTGTTGCCTGCTCTGGCTCTTGCACTCACGGCGGTTTTGTTGGTCGCCGGATCGCGGGCTCACGGTGCGGCAATGGCCGCCGTGATTCTTGCATGTAGCGCTGGTGTTTTGTACATCTCGCAGAGTGGTTTCTGGGCTGTCACGGCCGACATCGCCGGAGAAAATGTCGGTGTGGTTTCTGCAGTCATGAATATGGGTGGGCAGGCGGGCGGGGCTTGCACAGCCACGCTTACGCCACTAATAGCAGCCCACTTTGGTTGGGAAATGTCGTTCGTGACCGCTGCCGCGATCGCACTCCTTGGAGGCGCTGCATGGCTGGTGATCAACCCGTTGGAGCCCTGCCGCGAATAATCATTCTGGCGAACGGGCCATACCGCTGGTGCTTCCCCAGTAAAGCGGCATGAACGCGCGCTCGATGATTTCATCCATCTTCGAGTCTGGGCGCTTGCAGAAGGGGGAGAACACGAAGACCAGCGATTCGATGTCGCGGAAGAATTTCCTCAAGTCAAAAATCATGGGCGGCGCCGCCAGGTTTAGCGGGACCCCGTCTGCGATGTGGCCAACTGTTCGATGGTCCAGTCGACCCAACTAGCTTGCTCCGCAGAGCAAGCCAGGAGGCCGGGATCGTCGGCCAGAACCGCGTCGACAAAGTTCTCGACCACCGGATAGTGCAGGTTCTCATGCGGAGGCAGAACCTCAATGCGGCCAGCCACGCAAAGCTCCGGTCCGTTCAAAGGATCGAGGCCGATCTCGCCGTCCACCCCGATGATCCGGAACTGGTCCCGCGGCACGCGCGAGTTCCAGCGCACATCCACCACGCCGTGCACCCCGCCAGGAAATTGCATCAACATTGTCGCAGAATCCTCGACGCCGATACGATGAACTGCATTTGCTAGCATGCCGCAAGCGCGCTCCACCTTACCGAAGAGGAAGTTCATAGCGTCGATACGATGCGAGGCTGTGTCGTAGAGCGGGCCGCCTCCGGCCAGTGCCGGGTCGCGCAACCATTCGCGGCCTTCCGTATGAAGCCAACTGTGGCAGTTGGCCTCGGCCAGGAGCGGCCGGCCAATGGCGCCCTCCTTCACGAGTTGTCGTGCGCGGATCAGCTTGGGGTAAAGGCGGCGATAATAGGAAACGCCGAGAAAGCGCCCCGACGCGCGCGCTTCGGCCACCATTTGCTCCGACTGCGCAAAATTCATAGCCATCGGCTTCTCGCACAACACGTGCTTGCCCGCGCGTAAGGCTGCGATCGTGGCGATCGCATGCATCGCCACAGGCAATGCAATGTAAACGGCGTCGACAGCCGGGTCAGCGACCGCTTCTTCCACCGTCGCCCACGCCCGCGCGCCAGGGTACGCCTCCGCTTTCACTCGATCGCGTGTCACAAAGCCGTACAGATTGCTTCTCGGTTCGGCTTGAATTGCGGCGATTACGCGCCTGCGCGCGATGTCGCCCATGCCAGCCAGAATCCAGTTAACCTTGCTCATGGGGAATTCCCTTCTTCGGTGTCACTTCGAACAGGTTGCAGCCTGCAGGCCATTGATTTCTTCCATACACCTGACAGGAAGCCAATTTGCTGGTCAGCCTCTGACGTGAACCTCCCAGACCTTGGACATGCGCGATGTCCCCGCGGGGCCGGTGACGTAAAGAATCACGGTGTAGATTCCCTCTTTGCCGGGCTTGGGTTTGTATTGATGCGTTGGATTCTGTTCCGTTGATATTGATCCGTCCCCGAAATCCCACTTCCAGGAAGTAATGTCACCCTGTGACGAATCCTTGAAGGCGACAATTCCTCGATCCATATCGACGACCTTGAATGACCATTGCGCATCGATCGGCTTGCGGAACTGAGGTTCGAGCGGCATCAGGCGGAATGCGACAAGTTCCGAGGAGTTTCCGAAGAAAGTGTGTTTATGGCTCAGATTCCAAAAATGGTGCTTCTCCGAATTAACGTCATCATAGTCAAGGACAGCCCACGAAAGTCCGATCAATTTGTTTTCAGTCAACTGAGTCTCCACCGCGCGTTCCGGACCTCCACACCCGGCATAATCGAATGGAGTAATCCAAAACTCGAGCACAAGTTTTCCCGATTCGCCTGGCTTGAAGTCGTATT
>CAZKJB010000431.1:0-2502 GCA_964552975.1 uncultured Occallatibacter sp.
CCAAGCTCGACGTCACCGATGAAGACGTCGTCGTCGATCGCCGCGTCGTTCTCGAGGAGCAGGCCCGTGGCGAGCTCGAAAATCGCCGCGCCTCCCTCAAGCCCGGCGACACTGTCACCGGCACAGTCCGCACCCTCATGCCCTATGGCGCATTCGTCGATATCGGCGGAGTCGACGGCCTCCTCCACGTCAGCGACATCTCCCGCGCCCGCGTCACGAAGCCTGAAGATGTTATCTCCGTCGGCCAGCAGCTCACCCTGCGCATCCTCAAAATCGATCCCGAGTCAAAGAAAATCTCTCTTGGCCTCAAACAGCTTGAGGCCGATCCCTGGACAACCGCGCCCGAGCGCTATGTTGCGGGCCAGCGCGTCACCGGCAGCGTCACCCGTCTCATGGACTTCGGCGCTTTCGTCGAAATCGAGCCCGGCCTCGAAGGCCTCATCCATATCTCAGAGATGTCGTGGGCCAAAAAAGTCCGCCACCCATCCGACTTGCTCAAGCAGGGCGACCGCGTCGATGCCGTCATTCTCTCCGTCAAGCCTGAGGAGAAGCGCATCGCCCTCGGCCTCAAGCAGGCGCTTGCCGATCCCTGGCTCGAAGTCGAGAAAAAATTTCCTGTCGGCTCGCAAGTCGAAGGCCCTGTTAGCAAGATCATGAACTTCGGCGCATTCGTTCAAATCGCCGAAGGCATCGACGGACTCGTCCACATCAGCGAAATCGTCGCCGACCGCCGCATCAACCACCCGCGCGACGTCTTGCGCGAAGGTCAGCGCGTCCAGGCTCTCGTCCTCGGCATCGATTCTGAAAAGCGCCAGATCAAGCTTTCGATGAAGCAACTCATCCCGACGAGCATCGACGAATACATCGCCGAGCACAAACCGGGCGACATCGTTTCGGGCCGCGTTGTCGAGCTCGCGCCCGACGCAGCAACCGTCGAGCTCGGCGCAGGCATCCGCGGCACCTGCAGTGCGGCTTCGGCGCAAAAACCCTTAGCGCCCGTGTCACAATCCAAGGCTGCATCCGGGCCGGCAGCCGCCGCGCCCGACCTCTCGCAGCTCTCTTCCATGTTGAAAGCCCGCTGGAAAGGCAACGCGCCCGCCCCCGCAGCCCAGCCCGACCCGCTCGCCGCAGGCCAGGTGCGCACCTTCAGAATTGTGAAACTGGATGCCGGCTCGAAAAAGATTGAAGTGGAGCTGGCGTAGCAAGCGCGCTCAATCGCGGCAACAACGCGGTTGTTTGGCACAACTCATTCGATTTGTCATCCTGAGCGAAGGTCGTCCGCAGCGGCGGGCGACCGAGTCGAAGGATCTGCGGTTGCTTCTATTCTGGGTAGCTCTGCGAATGCCGTACTTACAGATACGCCTCATCCAAATAGCACCACCGCCAATCTTCCCCGCGCTCGGCACTCTGAATCAGCGGATGCTTCGTCTCATGAAAATGCGCGCGTGCGTGCCGGTTCTTCGATGAGTCGCAGCAGCCCACATGCCCGCATTCCAGGCACATGCGCAGATGCACCCAGGTGTCGCCCATCTTCAGGCACTCCTCGCAGCCCTTCGTATTCGGTTTCACGCCCTTCTTAATCGTCGACACGTGCGTGCATTGCGCTGCCATATCTCTACTCCCTATTGGCTACTGCCTACTCCCTGCCTTACTTCGCCCAGCTTAGCCCGTCCGTCCCGGCTCCAGTCGCAAAGCTCCGCGTCACCTTCCACGTCGCCAAATCGATCTCCGCCACCTGGTTCGCGCCCATGCATGATACGTACGCTGTTTTGCCGTCGGGGTTTACAACCATCGCCTGCGGATTCTTTCCCACGTCGACCGTGTGTGTCACCGTCATCGTTTGCAAATCGACAACATCCACCTTGTTCTCGTCGGGAATCGTCATCAGCATCCAGCGCCCGTCTTTGGTCACCGCCCCGCCGTAGCCCAGCCCGTCCAGCTTCACCCACGTCTTCACTGAGTTGGTCGCCGTATCAATCACCGCCAGGCGCGGTGCGGTTTGGTCCGCAGTAAACACCCAGCGGTCGTCCATTGAAATCGCGATCCGCTGTGTATTGCCCGACACCGGAATAACTGCCAGCGTCTTGCGCGCCTGCATGTCCAGCACGCTCACCGTTCCCGGCCCCACATTCGCCGTATAGCCCCGCATCCCGTCGTGCGAAATCACCAGCATGTGGCTCTCCGGCTGCCCCGTTGGGATCGTGCCCACAATCTTCAGTGTCTTCGGATCGATCACCGTAATCGTGTGGTCCAGCTCCGTGGTCACATACAGCATCCCGTCCTTGGGTCCGAAAACCGGGCAGTGTGGCCGCACGCCATGGTCGAATTCGATATCGCCCACGATCTTGTGTGTCGCCAGGTCCACCACTACGATATTTTTCCCGTCGGTTCCCGGTTTGCCTACGCCGCTGTTCCCGTAGATCGGCACAAACGCAAGCTTTCCATCCGGCGATCCCGCCACTTCGTGTCCGGTAATGCCGCCCTCGGCCACATTCGCCCACA